>PLIR01000345.1 GCA_003139415.1 Myxococcales bacterium
CCGCTCAGGATGACGTTCGTGATGAGCTGCTCGTTGAGATCGATCGAGCTCTCGATCTCCCACGCCGCGTTCATGAAGTTCGCTTCTTGCTGGACGCGGAGCGTCGTGTAGTTGCTGCTGCTCGTCGCCCAGTCCCACACGAGCTGACTCGTCGGGATGTAGAAATATTGAAAGTTCTGCGGCTCGTAGCGCCCGTCGGCGACGACCCAGATCGTGATGCCCGTGATCGCGCCCGTGCCGACCGAGGCCATGCGAAGAGGCAAGCTGAGCGAAGCGCCGGGCGTCGTGACGCGAACGGGCCGCATGGCCTGGACGCCCTGGTTGGGCAAGAGCTTCATCGCGAGGAAGTCGAACCCCTCGCTGACGTAGGCGTCGAGGATCGGCTCCACCGACGCCGGGATGTTGTAGCCGTTGTCCGTGAGCCAGTCGTCGAGCGCGCTGCCATCGGTGGACTTGAGCTGCACGGTCTCGTAGGGGCCCACGTTCTCCTGCGTGAGCACCTGCACCGGCGATGCGGCGTCGCCCGCGAATGCCGTTTCCGCGGCACCGCCGCCGAGGCCAAAAGGAGCGCCGTTGGAGGGGCAGCTCGGGGAGGGGCAGTTCTGAGGCGGCGGGTTGATCTGCGTCGCCGTGAGCGCGTCGACCGACTGGAACAGGACGTCGGCGCTGAGGCCGACGGTGACCGTGCCGCGAATGGGCAGCACCCACGCGAAGTTCGACGGCGATCCCGAGTACTCGATCTGGTCGTAGAGCGTGGTCTGCGTCGCGGAGACCGCGAGCAGCATTTTCTCGTCGGTGATGTCCGTCACCGTCTGCGACGGCGGATGAAAGCAGCCCCCGCACGCCGACGCTTGCCGCTCCCCCGCAAAGCCGAGCGCCGACGCCGCGGCGACGGCGCCAAGAACGAGCTTCGATCGATTCATGACGCCACCCTCGCGCCCCGGCAATGACGGTGTGGGCGCGCTCCCTGACCCATGCCCTCAGCATCCTCCGCGCCAGTGCCCAGACGCCGCGTAGGTCGTTGAAATCCCTTGCCCTGGTCTTTCCGCAGGACAAATTGATCTGCGGGTCCGCGACACGGCGGTCGTTGTGTGGCGCACCCTGGCACGCCTGCAAAGGCACCGCCGTGCCTGCAGAGAATCCTTTCCGTGCTGGAGCGCGATTTGCTTTGCCCGGCGCGATGCGTGAGGCTGGTGCCGGCGTGGGGCCGGCCAGGACGGGAGGGATTGCCTTGGGAGCCGTCCTAGGCGGCACGCTGCTCGGGTGCCGCTCGCACGACGTGACGCACCTCGTCGTCGGCATCCAGAGTGATCCGATGGGCGGCGTCGTCTCCGCGCTTCACGTGGTGATTCGCGTCGCGGGCGCCGTGGTCGACGACGAGCGTATCCAGCCGCCGCATGGGTCTCGCGTCGGCTTCCCACAACCTTGGGAAAAGACGCTCTCCGGCGCGGGGAAGGGGACGGCGAAGGTCGACGTCGAGGTCGAGGCCATCGGCGGCGACCCGGGGGCCAAGCCGCTCTTCTCGCGCCTGTCGTCCACGCACTTCGCGCCCGGTCGAACGGTGCTCCTGCGCGTTCCGCTCGAGGCGCGCTGCATCGTCTACCCGGTCGTGCCGCGGGGCGCGACCAAGGTCCCCGGGCCGCTGAGTGGTCCCACGTGCACCGCGCCGGCGACGTGCATCATGGGCGCTTGCCAGTCGTCCGAGGTGCCGCCGGCCCGCCTCGAGCCTTACGCCCCTGGCTGGCCCACGAACGCGCCCGATCGCTGCAAGCCGCGCAACGGAGGGCCTCCCGATCTGCAAGTCGGCACCGGTCAGTCGTACTACGTGCCTGTCACCCCCATGCAGGTCCTGCAGGCCGAAGCCGGGCCCCAAGGGGGGCACCACATCTGGATCGCCGCGCGCATGAAGAACCTGAAGCAAGCCGGATCGCTCACCAAGATCTCCGGCCTTCAACCGGGCACCAACACGCCCATTCCGCCAACGACGCTCGCCTTCACCTACGCTCCGGACGAAGGCGGCTACTGCAAGCTCTATGGCATTCGCTACCAGCTCGACAACGAAGGCATCGACTACAAGCAGTTTCTGGGCAAGCCGCTCGACGTGACGGTGAGCGTCACCGATCCGAGCGGATCGACCGCGACGGCGACCACCCACGTGCAGGTCGCCCCCACTTTGCTAAGCCCGTGATCGCCGATCGCGTCGCTCGAGGCATCGTCTTCGCGATCCTGGCCGCTGGGGTCGCGCTCTCTCTCGCATCGTGCACGAGGGGGCAAGCGCCTCCCGCGACGGTCACGGAGCGGCAATGGCAGCTCCTGGCGAGCGAGCTTCCGTCGGCGCTTCTCTCGGTCTCGGGCCGCTCGCCGCGCGACATCTACGCGGTGGGCGCCGACAAGGGCCAAGGCCCCCTCGTGCTCCACTTCGACGGGACCCGGTGGAAGGAGCTTCACACGGGACAGCGGGGCGATCTCTGGTGGGTCCAGGCACTGCCGCACGGGCCGGTGCTGATGGCCGGCGCGGGAGGGATGGTCCTTCGCTTCGATGGAGAGCGCTTCGAGCGGCTGAAGACCCCCGGGCTCGGCCGTCAGACCGTGTACGGCGTCTGGGGCACCGACGGCGACGACTTCTACGCCGTGGGCAGCGCCGGCGGCAGGAGCGGGTTCGTCTGGCACTGCCGACACGGGACGTTCGAGAGCGAAGAGCTCCCCCTCGAAGAGCTGCGCATGACGAGCGGCGAGCTGCCCGGCTTCTTCAAGGTCTTCGGGATGCGCGACGAGGTCTGGGTCGTGGGCGCCGGCGGCACGGTCCTTCACCGCGAAGGGCAGGGACGGTTCGCGCCGATGCCCACCACGACGAAGAACACGCTCTTCACCGTCCACGGCACGGCAGGCCGGCTGGTGACGGTGGGCGGCGCCGGCAACGGCGTCGTGCTCGACACGCTCGGCGGGGCCTTTCACGACGCTTCACCCGCGGGCGCGGGGCTCATCCAAGGCATCTTCACGACGGCGGCGGGCGACTGGGCCAGCGGCGAGCGCGGGATGGTCTACACCCGGGGCGACCCTTCGTCGCCCTTCGTCGCCGTCGATCACGGGCTGACGCTCCCGGCGACCTCGTCGCTCCATTCGATCTTCGTCGACTCGGCGGGCGGCGTCTGGTCGGCCGGCGGCAACGTCCTGACGCCCGCGCTCGACGACGGCATGCTCATTCACTACGGCGATCCGGTGCCACCGGTCGTCAT
>PLIR01000562.1 GCA_003139415.1 Myxococcales bacterium
CCGCGCAGGGACCGTTCATGTCCTCGCCGCTCCCGATCGCGGGCTTCGCGATCGTCGAGGCTGCCAATCTCGACGAAGCGATCAAGCTCGTGTCGGGATGCCCTTGCGCGGTCGCACATGGCGTCATCCAAGTGTGGCCGCTCGAAACGTAGCGCATCGTTTCGCGCTCGATGCACTGACCCCGCCCGGCCTGTGGCCTGCCGAGATGAGCCGGCGGCGTGTCTTCAAGCGCGGCGACACGTTAGTCAGCGAGCGCGCGCACGAGGAGTAGGGTCATTACGAGACCGACGAGCGTGGCGACGATCCCGAAGACGTAAACGACGAGCGCGTTCGGCGCACCCGTGGCGCCGCGCTCGATGGCCCGACGGATCTGGGCGTAGCGGATCGTCGCGAGGAGATTCGCGAGCATACCGAGCGCGACGAGCGCAGCCCCCACCCAGGCGGAGCCGACGGCCTGCTGGTGAACGGTCACTTGCCCGATGCTCGCGACTTGCCTCAAGAAGACGCCGAAGCGCGCGATGGCGAAGCCGAACGCCATCAGCGCGATGCCCGTCCGTATCCACGCAAGCATCGTGCGTTCGTTGGCTTGGTGGAGGCGGAGCGTTTCCTCTTGGGGGGTCGATGGCCGAGGCGTCACGCGGGAAGCTTAGCTCCTTCAGGTCCACTCACCGGACAACACCTGCTTGAGCCGCTCCGCCGGCGGGTCGACGCTGGATGCCGTGAAGTCGTGCTCTTGCGCCCGTGCGCGCTCACGAAGGTCACGGCGATGGGCCGCACGTTCCGTGGCTCAGCATGCCCCACGCCCCAGGGTCCGAGCAACGCAGACCGTCGCGGCGTTCGCCGAAGTTGCGGGCCGCAACGCGCGCCGCGCGACGCGAGATGAGATACGGTTCGCGCATGGCGCCCGCGGTTGCTCGCTGCAACCGGCGGCGAACATCGGAGGATTGCCATGCAGGAGCTGAACGAGCGAGCCAAGTTGCTCTACCGCACCGTCAACGACCTGGGCGGCCTACCGCGCGAACCGCTCAACCTCACCGAGCACCCGCTGCTGCCGTGGGAGAAGCGGTGCCACGCGCTGCTCGAATCCTTGAACGCTCGCGGCGTCGTGAGCATGGAGGAGAAGCGGCGCGGCATCGAGGACATGGGCCAGACGATCTACGCGGCCCTCACCTACTACGAGAAGTGGGCGATGTGCGCGGCCAACGTCCTCATCACGAAGGGCCACTTCACGCCCGACGAGCTCGCGCAGAAGATCGCGCAAGTCAAACGGCGGTTCGAGGAAGGAACATGAGCGCGTTCGCCGCGGGGCAGGCGGTGCGGATCGCCGATCGGCTGACGATCGGGCATACGCGCGTGCCGAGCTATGTGCGCGGGGCGAAGGGGACGATCGAGAGGGTGCTCCGCGAGTTCCTCATCCCCGAGGACGACGCGTTCGGACGACCCCACGGCCGGCGCCAGACGCTCTACCGCGTCCGGCTCGCGGCGCACGACTTGTGGCCGCGGTACCGCGGGCTCGCGTCGGACGAAGTGCAAATCGAGATCTACGAGCACTGGCTCGAGCCCGTCGAGGAGGCGAAACAATGAGTGAGTCGCATGACCATGAGCACGGCGAGCATGCGCCGATCCAAACGCACGAGACGCCCGGCGAGTGGGAGGTCCTCGAAATCGCCGTGCGCGAGCTGGCGATCGAGAAGGGCCTGATCACGGCCGACGACCACCGGCGGCTGCTCGAGGGCATCGATGGCGCCAGTCCCATGCTCGGCGCCCGAGTCGTCGCCCGCGCGTGGGTGGACGAGGACTACAAGAAGCGCCTCCTCGCGGACGGCTCGGTCGCCTTCGAGCTCGGCATCGACAACTACGATCGAACGAACCTGATCGTTTTGGAGAACTCACCGCAGGTGCACAACTTCGTCGTGTGCACGCTCTGCTCCTGCTACCCACGGCCGATCCTGGGCCTGCCGCCCGACTGGTACAAGAGCCCGTCGTACCGGAGCCGCGCGGTTCGCTGGCCCCGCGCCGTGCTCGCGGAGTTCGGGACGGTGCTACCTGACGACGTCTCCGTGCGCGTTCACGACAGCACCGCGGACATGCGCTACCTCGTGATGCCGATGCGGCCCGCGGGCACCGAGAACTGGTCCGAGGAAGAGCTGGCGAAGCTCGTCACGCGGGACACGATGATCGGGGTCACTGTTCCGCGCTTGCCTTCGCCGCCGGGGTGACGAGCCATGGCGGCCCCGCGGCGCCCGCCTCATCGAGCGAGCGGAGCCCCCACGATCGCCTGAATCAGCGGCCCGACCACGGACGCGTCGGCGGGCGTGGTGCGCGCTGCCGAGGTGCCATCGAATGACTCGTACGCGGGCTCCACCTTTCCGCCGTCCCCTGCGGAGAACCTCACGATCTCGATCGAGCGGGGCGCGCCGGGGATTCGCGCGCCGAACCATTCGCGGTCCGCCTGCTCGCTCCACGTGACGCGCGCGAGGATGGCGCCGGCGGGGTAGGCCCCCGTATCGCTGCCTCGCGCGTGCGCCACCGCGGCGTCGTTGCCAAACTTCGTCGTCATCGAGCCCCCCGCCCCATCGTTCCCAACGAACGACGCTCCGATTGCGCGCCATCCCGAGGGATCGACGCTGAGCCCGGCGGGCAACGCCGCTTCGGCGTTCCACACGTCCGAGCCGTCGCCGCGGCCGATCGGCATCGTGTAGACGAAATCGTGGTTCTTCACTGGCGCGTGGCAGCCGGTGCACTCCTCGACGAACGAGGCGTCCTTTCCGTAGGGGACGAGCGCCTCGCCGCGCCAGCGCGCGAAGCCCCACCCTTCGGTCGACGCGTGCGCGCGAGCGTCCTTGGTCATGAGCTCGATCTGCACGAGGCGCGCTCCTTCGTTCCCGGCGCTCCAAGCGGCTTTGACGAACGACGCGCCGTCGGGCCAGGGACGAATCTGCCCTTGGGCGATCGCGCGGAGGGCGACTGGGTTACCGAGGACGAGGCGCACGGTGTGATTGTCGAAGCGATCGGTCATGCTGACGGGGACCCAATCGACGAAGTCGTCTGGAAAGGCGATCCCGTTCGGCGCGGCGGCGACGGTGCCCCGCGGTCTGGGGGACGCAACCGTGACCTCGACCGGTCCGGCGACGGCGCCGGCCGGGAGCGCCAGGGCGTTCTCCCAGGCCTTCTCCTGCGCGGCGCTGACGCGAGCGTCGGGGTGCAGAAGGAGGTACTGGGAAGGGGGCATCGCCCCGTGCCGAACCTGGTTGAGCGCTTCGTAGAGCGCGGCGCGCTGCGCCGGCGGGGGGAGGTGTCCGAGCTCGGAGAAATTCAGCCGCGCGCGCCCGTCGTTCACGTCCCTCACGACGAGCCAGTAGCCCGGCACGATTTCGTCGAACCAGCGGAGGTTTGTTTGGTTCGAGTGGCAGTCGTAACAAGACGACTCGAGCGTCTGCCCAATCTCCGGGGCCATGGATGCCTCGGCTCTCAGGTCGGAGTTCCCAAGCGTCGGCCGTACGAGCTGAAGGGCGGCAAAGATGCCGACGCCCGCGAGCCCGCCGCGCCGCAACCAGGAGCGCACGCCGGCCCGCACGGTCAGAACCCCCGGAGCGCGGTAATTGCGAACGCGCAGATGCGAGGTGCGATCGGCTTCGCGTGCGTCTCGGGCACGAAGGGGGCGGCGTAGACGAGGTGCACCTCCGCGTGCGGCGCGTCTTCGCGGTGGGCGGCTGCTCCCTGTGCGGCGAACACGATGTCGTTCTTAGCCGAGACAGGCAAGCGTGGATGGCCGTTTCGTTTCGAAGCGCGGTGCCGCGCGCTCCATGAGGCCTCGGCGCGGGGCGTGGCGACCGGTCGAGCGCGATGCTCGCAGCGGCGCAAGCTGGCTACTTGATCAGGGAAAGCGCCTCCACCTGATCGATGCCATCGCTGAATATCATGAAATTCAGCAGCTAGGAACTCCTCGCTGCCTTCTTTAGTCCTTCTGTGGCCTTCACGGACAACAGGCACATGAAGGCAAAGGAGAACGGCGATGAATGTTGATCCTAAGTTGGGACGCGCAGTGCTTGTCGTGGGCGGCACCTCGGGCATCGGGTTGGCCACAGCCCGTGCCTTCGCGAAGGAGGGTGCTCGCGTGGCCGTCGCCGCCCGCGGAACCGACGGCGGAGCACGAGCGCTACGGGCGCTCGCAGAGCTCGGAACCGAGGCCGCCTTCTTCGAGGCCGACGTCAAAGACGAACCTTCGATCGAGCGCGCGATCGGCGCGACGATGGCGCGCTTCGGGCGGATCGATGCAGCCGTCAACTGCGCTGGCGCAGGGGGCGACATGATGCCCCTCGAGCAGACCGATCAGTCCACGTGGGATGACGTGATGGCGATCAACGCACGCGGGACTTGGCTCTGCATGCGGCATGAGGTGGGACCCATACTTCAATCCGGTGGCGGAGCCATCATCAACGTGAGCTCCATCTACGGACTCTCGGGACGGGCGGCGCATCATGCGTACGTGGCGTCCAAGCACGCGGTGGTGGGCATGTCGCGGTCGGTTGGCCTCGAATTCGCGCAGCGGGGACTCCGTGTCATTGCCCTCTGCCCAGGCGTCACGGCCACCGAAGGAATGCGGCAGGCGGAGGCGGCGTTCCCTGAAGTGGTGCGCGGCCTCGTCGCACAACATCCCATCGGACGAATGGCGGCGGTCGATGAAGTCGCAAGCACGGCGGTATGGCTGTGCTCCGCGAACGCGGCCTACGTGACGGCTACGGCCGTGGCCGTCGACGGCGGGTTCCTCGCCGCGTGAGACCGCGATGGCGTTTCGCTGAGGCCTCGAACGCCGTGTCGGGACGTGGTGCGGCCAAGGCATGGTCATTGGCACCGAGCAGTCGGCCATCGCCTTCCTCGGCGTCGACCACGTGCAGCGCCCGTCGAGGTCGTGGTGAAGCGCGTGATCCAATGCGCACTCTCGAACACGGGGTCGCGAGGCCAGCGCCGGGCATGACGTTTACCCATGTCCAACGTCGCCGCCATGGGCGAGACGTAGCACGTGGTAGGACTGCGGCCATGGGCCTCCTGACCTTCGCGCTCAACGTGACGCTCGACGGGTGCTGCGACCATCGCGAGATGATCGCAGACGACGAGATGCTCGACCACTTCACGCAGCTGATCGGCGCAGCGGGGGCGATGCTCTACGGGCGCACCACGTACGAGCTCATGGAGCAGTACTGGCCGGCGGTGGCGCGCGACGAGAAAGCGTCGCGAGCGGACCGGGAATGGGCGCGGAAGCTGGAGGACATGCCGAAGTACGTGGTGTCGGCCTCGCGCCGCGACTTCCCATGGAACAACAGCTTCCATGTGGAGGGGGACCTTCTGGACGCCGTGATACAGCTCAAGGAGAGGACCCCGCAGGGCGTGCTCGTGGGCAGTCCCATGCTCTCCGCCGCGCTCGAGCGGCTCGGGCTGATCGACGAGTACCACGTCGTCGTCCACCCGGTCCTTGCGGGCCACGGGCCGAGCTTGTTCCAGGGCCTGGAGCGCTCACGGCACCTCGACCTCGTCTCGACGATGCACATGACGTCCGGCGTCACGGCGATGCACTACCGGCGCAAGGAGGGATGATCCGGACAGCCTCGGACCCCTTCGTCCATCGCGCGAAGGACGGCGATGAAGAGAGCGATGTCGATCTCAGTACCCTTCGTTCGTCGGCCATGTAGGAGTGGACCATGACGAAGCTGATCGGCAGCGAAGCCCGAAAATCCAACCCGACCCTCAAGCCGTTCGAGCCGCTGATCGGCGAATGGCGCACGACGGGCACGCACCCCTTGGTGCCCGGCAAGACCTTTCACGGTCGCGCGTCGTTCTCGTGGATCGAGGGCGGTGCGTTTCTGATCTTGCGCTCGGAAGTTGATGAGCCCGAGATCCCGAGCGGCACAGCGATCCTTGGCAGCGATGACGCCGAGGGGACGTTCTCGATGCTCTATTTCGACGAGCGCGGTGTGTCGCGGAAGTACGGCGTGAACATCAGCGGCGACGTGATGACTTGGACCCGCGATACCCGAAATTCCGGCAGCGTATGACCCTCACCATCGACGCAGAAAGGATCGTCAGCAGGAGCGAGATGTCGCGAGAAGGGAAGCCCTGGGAGGGCGACTTGGAACTCACCTACGAACGAATCTAGGCCGTCGTCACGGGCGGGGATGGTTGGTCCCCCCTTTGGCCGGGTGACCTACGAGATGATGGAGGCCGCGTCGCGGTCGCCTGCGCGGACTGAATGCACCGGAGCTCACTTCGAGCGCTTGGCCGCGAGGACATCCACGGGCTTGATCTTGGGGGATTCGGCGGGGAGCTCCGAAGCCTTCGCCGTGAGCGCCTTCGCGATAGGCTCGTTCAAGTGCGCTACGTCAGGGTTTGCGAGCCGAGGCGACGACCTGGTCGCCGCGACTCGTCGCCTCGGGCGCCAGGAAGGCGCGACCTGCTCCGACGCCCCCGCAACGGCCGCCGATTGCCGCCGGCCGGGTAGTGACGGTACCGTGAACCCCGAGATGGCTTTGACGAACAGCTCCGTGCGAATGCGATGGACTGCAGCCGTGACCCTCTGTGCGTGTTCGACATCCACGTCATTTGGCCACCGGTTCAACACGGCGCACGTCTCCGACATCCGACTTTGCGGTACGACCGAGAGGAACCTGCTCGCCTGGTTCGGAGAGCGAACGGGGCAGGGCACCGTGAGCGGTCTTCCGACCTTGCAATGGTCCTACCTGAGAACCACCGTAACGGTCGGGCGCTCGGATGCTGAGCGACCAGGCGAGCCTTGACGCTGATTCAGCGGCCTTGGGACTGGTGCGTTGGGCATCTCTTCCCACGTGCGACCGTCGAGGATGCGTCCGGTACGCTTCTTGTTGGTCCCGCCCCACTGCTTAAAGAAGAACGCGACGCCGGCGCGCCGGCATTGGTCGCGGATATCCAGCACCCAGGCGCTGTTCATAGGGCGGGCTCGTGGTCCTGACTCGCCGCCTACAATCGCCCAGTGGATTCCCTGCAGGTCGATCCCGGTGAGCGGGCCGAGGAGAGGTTCGAGCGAGAGGAAGCGTACATGCGCTCGCGTGCGGCGCAGGTCGTCGATGCGGTCGACATACTTCGCGCTCTCGACGCTGCCTCCCATCCAGATGTTCGGCGACCATTCGCTCATCGAGTTCACGAAGATGGTCTGCGGTCGTTTTCCACCGAAGAGGTAGCTCCAGCATCCGAGGCTGCAGGGCGAGCTCGAACCCGTTCTTGTAGTTCGCTTGCCCCATGGCTTGCAGGCGCTCCGCCATACGCTCCGCGTACCTGCGCAAGAAGATCGCCGAACAGCTCGGGGCGACGGCTCGGCAGGTGAACGCTGCGATCGACGAGCACCGGCAGCGCCTCGAACGTACTGAGCACCGCATCGCAGGCCTCATCCGCTTCATCTCGGACGGCGACGACTCGGAGTACATCCGCAAGAGCCTGAAAGACCTGGAGGCCCAGGCGGGGGTCGAAAAGGCGACCATCGCCACCTTGCGCCAGCGAGCGGAGCGGCCGATAGAACTTCCGACCCCCGAGGAGGTCACCCGCTGTATCGACGTCCTCGAGGAAGTCATGGCGGCCGACCCAGTACTCGCTCGCGAGCAGCTCGGCCGGCTGTTCGAGGGGGGACGTTTGATGCTCACCCCCCAGGATGGCAAGACCTACCTCGCAAAGGGCCGGCTGGACCTCGGTCAGCTCCTCACCATGCGCTTCGACGTCGAGAGCACGGTCGCCGAAAGCGATGCAGGCTGGGCCACGAAATCCAGGAATTTCTCGTGGTCCAGCGATGGTTGCGCGGGCAGGATTTGAACCTACGACCTTCGGGTTATGAGGAGGCGGAAGAGAGCTTGCTCGGCTTGGTGTCCTTGTGGATCCACACGTTAGCGCGTGGTGGATCGCGGTCAACCTTGTGCGGCTTGCCACGCGCGTTCTTCCGGTGGCCCCAGAAATGGCCCCGACGGGACCGAGGGATTGCACCTCAGGGAAGGACGGACCGTCGATGCATGACGCGATGATCGCGCCGGCCGTGCATCACGCCGAACACCTGGATGTTGTCCTCGACCACCCGGAAGTAGACGACGTACGGAAACCGCCGAAGGACGAGTCTACGCAAGTCGCGGTAGGCCACCGGAAACGAGCTCGGGGCCTCCGCGACTCGCTCGAACGCGTCGTCGACGGCATCCACGAATGCGTGCCCGAGACCGGGGCGCTTGGATTCGTACCAGCGAAAGGCCTCGAGGATGTCGGCTTCCGCCTCGCGGCGAAGAACCAGGATCACTTCGAGCCTAGGATTCGCGCCTTCGCCTCCGACCAGGGCGTGAAGGATTCCGCGTTCGCGCTCGCCAGCCGAGCGTCGAGCTCCTCCTTGTGCCACTCGGGCACCGGCGCGGAGTGATCCAGCGCGTCCCAGAGCTCGCTCAGGAGGTCGAGCTTCTCGTCCTCGGGAAGGTCGCGAATGGCTGCGGAGAGTTCGGGGCGCGTCACGCGCGAACTTTACCACGCGCCGCGGCTTTTGCCGCGCCTCCGCTCGGAACCCCGCTGCGCGACGAGCGGGACCGCGGGGAGCCGGGGCTTCAGTGGCAGACCAGATGCACCCGCGTGAGCTGGCCCGCGACAATGGGCGCGTCGTCGTCGCGCCGCTCGCCAACGGGGACCAACCCTCCTGCCCCTGACTCACGCACGTGAGGCCACTAGAGCCTGCGGGCAGGAGAGGGTTCGCGATGGTCATCCTGTTACATCGTTCTTTGGTGCGGTCATTAGGGAAGACGGTACGCCTGCCTCAAGTGAGCGATCGCGGCGTTCTTGGTCGCCTCGTCCTGGCTCCCAAAATAGTTCGCGACCTTCGCACCTACCGCTCCAAGGTCAAGGCCATCATGCTCCGCACGTTGTAAATCCGTATCTCGACAGCTGGCTATGTTTAGACATTGATAGTGAACGCCAGAATATTGGACGAGCTCATTATATGCGTCTTTTGCGGTGGCGGCATATTGAGGGTCGTGTGTGAGATCCGTTTTCTGTATGATGGACGTTTCGACGGCCGTCAGCCACTTGTTATAGGCTAGGAACGCAGGCCGCGGGACTGATGGCATTGACTGAGCACCTCCCTGCGCCTCCACAAGGAGGTCATCGTGAATGAAGTTCAATAGGGAGTCGACGGCACCGGCAGCATCTGACGGATCTGGCGGGGCCGCCGCGGCGGCGGGCGGAGCAAGCGCAGTCATCGCGTCCGCTGTTCCGCTACCGCCACCACCTTGGCCTGTATCACCGTGAACGGGAGGCGCGCCCGAAGATCGGACGCTGCCGCCCTCCCAAGTGGCGCGTGCCCGGACCGGTGACGGCGACAAAACGACGTGCTCCTGATCGATCCCGGGGAGACCGGGGGGCAAAGCCGAGGGCGCACCGCGCGACAGCTCCACCCGGATCGGGCGGTCCTCCACCACAAGCTCGACCACGGGGAGCGTGTCCGCCGCGTCCAGGATGCTTCCGACGGCACGAAAGGCGACACCGTTTGCTTCG
>PLIR01000193.1 GCA_003139415.1 Myxococcales bacterium
CCGGCGCCAAGAAGGTGATCATCAGCGCGCCGGCCAAGGGGCAAGACGCGACGATCGTCCTCGGCGTCAACACGGGCGTCTACGACGCCGCCAAGCACACGATCATCTCGTGCGGATCGTGCACGACGAACTGCCTGGCGCCCGTCGCCAAGGTGCTGCTCGACAGCTTCGGCATCCAGCGCGGCCTGATGACGACGATCCACTCGTACACCAACGATCAGGCCATCCTCGACATCCCCCACCGCAAGGGCGACTTGCGGCGCGCGCGGGCCGCCGCCTTGAACATGATCCCCACGTCGACGGGCGCGGCGAAGGCGCTGTCCGAGGTGATGCCGGAGCTCAAAGGCAAGTTCGACGGGCAGTCGATTCGCGTCCCGACGATGGACGTGAGCCTCGTCGATCTCACGCTCGAGACCGAGAGGCCGTTGACGCGCGACGCGATCCACTCCGCCATGAAGGCCGCCGCCGAAGGGCCGATGAAGGGCATCCTCGAGTACGAGGAGCGCCCGCTCGTGTCGCTCGACTTCCTCGGCAACCCGCACTCGTCGATCTTCGACTCGACCATCACCCAAGTGTTGGGCGACAGGTTCGCCAAGGTCTTCTCTTGGTACGACAACGAGTGGGGCTTCTCGAACCGGATGGTCGACCTCGCGCAGCTCGTCGGCCAGAAGCTCTAGACAGAGGCGCGATCGATGAACGGCCTACTGCACGGGATCCCGTCGATCCGCGACCTGCCGATCGAGAACAAGCGCGTGTTCTTGCGGGTGGATTTCAACGTCCCCCTGGAAGACGGCAAGATCACCGACGACTCGCGCATCCGCGAAGCGCTGCCGACGATCAAGCATGCCCTCGAGCGGGGCGCGCGTCTGGTCTGCGCGAGCCACCTCGGCCGCCCCAAGAAGGGCCCCGATCCCAAGTTGAGCCTCGAGCCGTGCGCCGCTCGCCTTGCCCAGCTGCTCGGCCAAGACGTGACGCTGCCCGAGGACTGCATCGGCGACTCCGCCAAGAAGGTCGTCTACGATCTCCGCGGCGGCCAGGTGTGCCTCCTCGAGAACCTCCGCTTCCATGCCGAAGAGGAGAAGGACGGCGACGCCTTCTGCCGCGATCTGTCGCAGCTTGCCGACGTCTACGTCGACGACGCCTTCGGCTGCGTTCACCGTGCCCACGCGAGCGTCCACGGGCTCGCCAAGCTGTTCCGGGATCGGGGCTGCGGCTTTCTCCTCGAAAAGGAGATCGCTGCGCTCGGCAAGATCGTCACGGCGCCGGACCGGCCGTACGTCGCGGTTCTGGGCGGGGCCAAAGTGAGCGACAAGATCGCGGTCTTGGAGTCGCTCCTCGAGCGGGTGAACGCGATCATCATCGGGGGCGCCATGGCCAACACGTTCCTCTCTGCGCAGGGCCTCAACATGCAGGCCTCGCTCGTCGAGGCCGACCGGGTCGCCCTCGCGCGCACGATCCTCGAGAAGGCGCGCGACCGGGGCATCGAGGTCCTGCTCCCGACGGACGTCGTCGTAGCCGCGAGCACGCAGGCCGACGCCGGGCAGGTCGTCGCCGTCGGCGCCATCCCGGCCGGCACGATGGCCCTCGACATCGGGCCCAAGACCATCGAAGCGTTCTCGCGCCGCTTCGCGGGCGCCAAGACCGTGTTCTGGAACGGACCCATGGGCCTCTTCGAGAAGGCGCCGTTTGCGGCGGGCACGTTCGGCGTCGCCCGCGCGATCGCGGACTCGCACGCCTTCACCGTCGTCGGCGGCGGCGACAGCGCCGCGGCCGTCTACGCCGCGGGCGGCGACCTCGCGAGCAAGATGACGCACATCTCCACGGGCGGCGGCGCCTCGCTCGAGCTCATCGAAGGCAAGAAGCTCCCCGGCATCGAGGTCCTCCGAGGCGGGGCGCCATCATGAACCCATCGCGACGGCCCCTCATCGTCGGCAACTGGAAGATGCATCACGGGGGGCCGAGCGGCGTCGAGCTGGCGGCCGACGTGGCCAGGCACGCGCGCGACGTACCTCGCGTCGACGTCGTCGTAGCCCCGCCGTACACGGCGCTCGCTGCTTGCGCGCACGAGTGCGACGGGAGCCACGTCGAAATCGCGGCCCAGAACCTATCCCCCGAGCCGTCGGGCGCCTTCACCGGCGAGATCAGCGCCACGATGCTCCTCGAGGCCGGCTGCCGGTGGGTCATCGTCGGCCACAGCGAGCGGCGCCAGCTCTTCGGCGAGACCGACGCGATCGTGGCGCGCAAGGTCGCGGCGGCCCTGAAGGCGGGGCTGCTCCCGATCGCGTGCGTCGGCGAGACGCTCGAAGAGCGCGAGGGCGGACGCACGACGGCGGTGGTCGAGCGCCAGGTCCGCGCCTTCCTCGGAGCCCTGGCGGAGAGCGATCGCGACGCCGCCATCGCCTACGAGCCCGTCTGGGCAATCGGCACCGGCAAGACCGCCGGTCCGGCCGAAGCTCAGGAGGTCCACGCGGCGATCCGAGCGTGGCTGGCCGAGAGCTCGGCCGGGCTGGCGCCGCGCACCCGCATCCTATATGGAGGGTCCGTGAAACCGGACAACGCCCGCGCCCTGCTGGCCGAGCGCGACGTGGACGGGGCCCTCGTCGGCGGCGCAAGCCTCGATCGCGTTTCGTTCGGTTCGATCATCGCCTCCGCCGAATCGCTCGCTGCCGCCTGAACGCCCATGCTGATCACGTTGCTCGACATCGTCCACGTGTTCGTCTGCTGCTTCCTGATGCTGGTCGTGCTCCTGCAACAGGGCAAGAGCGGGGGCATGGGCGCGGCGTTCGGCGGCGGTGCGACCCAGCAAGTCTTCGGCGGCCGGGGGGCGGGCAACCTGCTCACCCGGGCCACGGCGATATGCGCGGCCATCTTCATGCTGACGAGCGTCTCGCTCGCGTACTTCTCGTCGTCGGGCGATCGTGACCTCAAGGCGCGGATCGTCGAAGAGCAGCGCAAGGGGAGGGGCACCGAGGGGACGCGCGTCAAGTCCACCAAGCCAAAGCCCACGACGCCGCCGGCGGAATCGGCCCCCGCCCCCGCCGAGAAGTAAGCCCCCGGGAAATCCGTGGCGTCGCCGGCGTCCGTGGCGTCCGCGACCGACGGCGGCCCGGTGGGGGCCCGCGCGGCGTGGCTCATCGACATCGCGGCGCTCTGCCTGCTCAAGGCGGCCATCGGCGCCTGGATCCTGGCGATGGGCTTCTCCCACGTCTCCGACGACGACTACGCCCGCACGGTCATCGCCGAACAGTTCGCCCACGCGCCGCGGCTCGACCCGAGCGGGACGAGCTGGCTGCCCCTGCCCTTCTGGATAGTCGGCGGCGCGATGATGCTCCTTGGGCGATCGCTCGCATCGGCCCGCGCGATCGCCTGCATGCTCGGCGCCATCGGGGTGGCAGCGCCGTACGCCGCCATGCGCGACGTCGGCGTGTCGCGCGCCGCCGCACTGACGTCGACCGCCATCGCGATGGCGATCCCCTGGAACGCGTGGCTCGGCGTCGCCATGGTTCCCGACGGATGGACGGGCGCCCTCGTGGCGGCAGGCGCGATCGCGATGAGCACGGGCGCCGTGAACTCGCGGAGCAGACGCGCGTGGGCGGCCGCGGCGCTGCTCGCCGCGTCGCTGTCGCGCTACGAGGCCTGGCCCGTGTGCGCCCTCTTCGTGGTGCAGAGCGCCGGGAGGGTGGTCGCCGCGGTGCGGACGCCGCCATCGCCATCCCGTGCAACGGAGATCCGTCGAGAAGTCGCGTGGGCGGTGGTCGCGGCGGCCGGCCCGGTGCTCTGGATGGCGTGGAACGCGTACGCGCACGGCAGCCCGGTGCACTTCATCGCCCGCGTGACCGCGTTCCGGCGCGCGATCGGAGCGGCCGACGTTCCATTTCAGGACAAGCTCCTGGGCTATCCGCGCGCCCTCTTCGAGGAGACCCCCGAGGTGATCGTGGCCTTGTGGCCGGCCTGCATCGGGGTCGCGGTCCATCGCGAGCTTCGCCGGCGCTGGGCCTGGGGATCGATCGCGGCCGTCGTGGTCCTCGCCTTTCTCGTGGGGGGCGACCTGGGCGATGGCGCCCCGACCCACCACCCGGCCCGGGCCCTCGCGTCCCTCTGGTGGATCGTGACGGGGATGGGCGTCGACGCGATCGTGGCGGGGGTTCAGATGCTTCGCGGGGATGCCCGCCGCGGGGTCGCGGCTGCGGCGGCGGTCCTCGCCATCGGATGGTGCGCGACCTTGCCCGCGCGATGGCGGGCGTCGCCCGGACGAGGAGCAAGCGATCAGCGTGACGTCCAAATCGCACGGGGCCTCGATCTCCGCGCCCGGGGCGTCGTCGGCGCCGACATCACTCCTTGCTCCTTCGAGCACTTCGCCCTCCTCGCCGGGTGGGGCGAGCCCGAACGAGCCCACGTCGCGCCACGAACGGGCTCCCTGCCTACCAACGATTGCCCCGTCGTGACCGAGCGCTAGCCCTGCCCCGAGCAAAGGCGTTCGCGGGAGAGAGAACCACCAGGACGCCGGGGAGAGGGATCTTGGGGATTGACTGACCCAACCTGGCGGGCTCGATGACGACTCCCTGCGGTGATGGGGCCCCCACGTCCAGCACTGGGATGCGGCCGCTATCGTTTTGCGTGCCCGTGCCTTCACGCCACAAAGATCGAGGTTCGAACCTTGGTATGTCGGATCCCTACGCGATGGATCCCCGTCCACCAAGCCCCGTAACTCCCCATGCTCTGCCAGCAAGCCGTCGGGCTGACCATTGGCCTCTTCTCTCCCGGGATATGCCCGCTCGAGAGCCCCTCATCCTTCGAGACAAGACCAATGGTCAGGTCTTGGCGTCCTGGTGGTCAAATTCTCTTCTTCAACACCCTGCTAGTCCCGTGGTCGTGGTCATGCGTGTGCGCGCGCCTCGCCTTGCCCGCCTGCGCCACCGTCTCGCCGGGTTCCTCGTCCGCGACGATCTCGATGCCCCCGTGCGTGACGCCCCGTGTCGCCAACAAGCGATCCGCCACGCGCTTTAACTCGTCGCTGCGCCCTTGCAGGACGATCACTTCGAGACACCGATTCTGGTCGAGATGGATATGGAGCGTCGACCGGACACCGGCGCCCAGGCGGTGCTGGAACTCCGTGAGCTTCTCCGTCAGCTCGCGCACGTGATGGTCGTAGACGAGCGTGAGGGTCGCCACGGCGGGCGCCCCCTTGGCCACGCGCGCGCGGACCACCTCCGCCCGCACGAGGTCCCGGAGAAGCTCGGAGCGTGTCACCCCGCGCTCCTCCACGATCCGGTCGAAATGGGCCAAGAGCTCCTGCTCCATCGCGACCCCGAACCGCACGAGCTCCGACGTCATACGCCGGCATCCTAACGCAGGGCGGCGTAAGAATTCGGCGCAAGATCCCGCGTCAACGCGACGACGACGTCTTGCAGGTGTCCTTACCGCATGGTAAGCACGCTCTGCCCGGATGGTAGCCTCTCGTGCTCCCGATACCGACGTCCGCGTCGCGACCCTGTCCGCGGCGATGCGCCTCTTTGCGGCGCACGGATTCGAGGGCACGGCGCTGCAGGACATCGCCGACGCCGTCGGCGTGACCAAGCCGGCTATCTTGCATCACTTCCCGTCCAAAGAGCACATGCGCCAGGCCGTCCTGGACGTGATCCTCTCCCACTGGAACGAAGCGCTCCCCCGCCTCCTGCTCGCCGCGACGGCCGGCGACGACCGGTTCGACGCCGTCTTCGGCGAGACGTGTCGCTTCTTCGCGACCGACCCGGATCGCGCGCGCATGCTGATGCGCGAGGCGCTCGACCGCCCCGCCGAGGTCCGCAAACTCCTTCGTGGCTCGGTGCGCCCCTGGTTCGCCGCGGTGGCGGGCTACATCCGCTCCGGCAAGGAGAAGGGACTGCACTACGCGACGGTCGACGAGGAAGCCTACGTCGTCCACATCCTGCTGCTCGTCCTCGCGGCGGCGGCAGCAGCCCCTTTGGCCTCGGCGGCGCTCGACGGCGACGCCCGGCCCCGTTTCGAACGCGAGCTCGCGCGCATCGCGCACGCGAGCCTCTTTCCCCCATCATCGGACGCCGAGCGCACGGTCCGAAAGCGCAAGTCACAGAGGTAGACCATGGCCAGTTTTCTCACCGACAACGACGATCTCCTCTACTACCTGAACGAAGGCGTCGACTGGACCGCGCTCGCGGAGGTGACGGAGTACGGCTGGCGCACGCCGGACGGGTTCAAGAACGGCGCGGACGCCAAGCAGTTCTACCGCGAGGTCGCCGAGATGATGGGCGAGCTCGTCGCCGAGCAGCTCGCCCCGCGCGCGGCAAAGATCGACCGGGAGGGGACCCACCTCGAGAACGGTGAGGCGGTCGAGAGCCCGTCGATGGTGCAGGCCTTCGACGCGATCCGCCAGGCCGACATGCACAAGCTCTGCATCCCGCGGGAGCTCGGGGGCCTCAACGCTCCCTTGCTGCTCTACTTTCTCTGCGGCGAGATGGTCGCGCGCGCCGACCTTGCCTGCATGAACCACTTCTCGTTCCACGGCGGCATGGCGATGGCGGCCCTCGCCTACTCCGTCAACGAGGGCACGACGACGTTCGACATGAAGGCCGGACGCATCTCCTCGACGCGCTTCGCCGACGAGATCGGCGAGATCGCGCGCGGCGAAGCGTGGGGCTGCATGGACATCACGGAGCCCAACGCCGGCAGCGACATGGCCGCCCTCCTGACTCGCGCCGAGCAAGACGACAAGGGCGACTGGTTCATCACCGGGCAGAAGATCTTCATCACGTCCGGCCACGGGAAGTATCACTTCGTCATCGCCCGCACCGAAGCCGTGAAGGACCCAAACGATCCGTTCGCGGGCTTGAACGGGCTCTCGATGTTCTTCGTCAAGACGTACGACGACCTCCCCGACGGCACGCGCAAGCGCTACGTCACGCTCGAGCGGATCGAGGAAAAGCTGGGCCACCACGGCGCCGTCACCGCCGCGCTCTCGTTCGAGCGCGCGCCCGGCCGCCTCATTGGCAAGCGCGGCGAGGGGTTCAAGTACATGCTCGTCCTCATGAACAACGCGCGCGTCGGCGTGGGGTTCGAGAGCATCGGCCTCGCCGAGGCGGCGACGCGCATGGCCAAGGCCTACGCCGAAGAGCGTCGCTCGATGGGCAAGGTCATTGCCCGCCACGAGATGCTCGCGGACTACCTCGACGAGATGCGCACGGACGTGCAGGCGATGCGCGCCCTCGGCGTCGCGGGCGCGTTCCACGAGGAGATGTCGCGCAAGCTCGAGCTCATCGGCAAGTTCCTCGAGGGCGCGAGCGCCGAAGAGACGGAGCGCATCAAGCGCGAGCTCCCGAAGCACCGGGCCCTCGCCCGCCGCCTCACGCCACTGTTGAAGTACCTCGCCACCGAGAAGGCGGTCGAGATCGCGCGCCGCAACATGCAGATTCACGGCGGCGTCGGCTACACCAAGGAGTACGGCGCGGAGAAGCTCCTGCGCGACTCGCTGGTGTTGCCGGTCTACGAGGGCACGAGCCAGATCCAATCGCTCATGGCGATGAAGGACACGATCCTGGGCATCATCAAGCGCCCGCAGGCCTTCGTGACGCGCATGGGCCAGGCGCGCTGGCGCTCGGTCTCCGCGCGCGACCCGCTCGAGCGCCGCGTCGCCAAGCTGCAAGTGCTGTCGATGTCCGCGCAGCAGTTCCTTCTCACCCGCACCGCAGCGGGCAAGCTCAAGACGCTGGGCGACGTCCCCGTGGCCAAGTGGCGCGAGGTGATCACCGGGGACTGGGACCCGAAGCGCGATTTCGCCCTCGCGATGTTGCACGCCGAGCGATTGACGCGAATCCTCGTCGACGAGGCCGTGGCGGAGATTCTCCTCGACCAGGCCAAGGTGCACCCCCACCGCCGAGAGGTTCTCGAGCGATGGCTGGCGCGGGCCGAGCTGCGATCGCGCGCATTGCACGAGGAGATCACGACGACGGGCGACCGCATCCTGGCCCAGCTCTCGGACACCGCCGGCGCTCAAAGCGCCGCGGCGGAGTGAGTATGGCCGTCCCGCTCCGATACGCGTTCGAACAAGGGCCGATGATTGCGGCCCTCGGGCGCGTCGCGCTCTCGGGCCTCCGCAAGACCAAGCCGGCGAAGGCTCCCGTCACGCCCGGGCCGTGGCTCGAAGACCGGGTCGCGCCGCGGCCGGAAGACCTGGTTCGCGCGTACATCCGCCATGTCGGCGGCGATCCCGGGTGGTACCGCGGCCGCGTTCCGCCGCACCTCTTCCCGCAGTGGAGCTTCCCCTTGGGCGGGCGAGCGCTCGAAGGCCTCGGCTATCCGCTCGCCAAGGTCATCAACGGCGGCTGCCGCATCGAGAACCGCGCGCCGCTGCCGTCGGACGAGCCGCTCGACGTCCGCGTGCGGATCGAATCGATCGACGACGACGGGCAGCGCGCCATCATCACGCAGCGGATCGTCACCGGCACGGCGCGGGTCCCGGACGCGACGACGGCTTACCTGCGCGCGTTCATCCCGCTGGCGCCCAAGGACAAGAAGGACGGCGCCAAGCCGGCGAAGGCGCGCCCCTCGGTGCCGGCCGATGCGCACGAACTTTCGTTCATGCGCATCCGCGACGACGCGGGGCTCGACTTCGCCAAGCTGACGGGCGACTTCAACCCGATCCACTGGAGCGCCACGTACGCGCGTGCTTCGGGCTTCAAGACGGTCATCTTGCACGGATTCTCTACGTTGGCGCGCGCCATCGAGGGGCTGAACCGATCGCGCTTCTCCGGCGATCCGATGCAGCTTGCGTTCATCGACGCGCGCTTTTCGAGGCCGCTCGTGCTACCCGCCCGCGTGGGCATCTACGTGACCAACGATGGAGGTGTCTGGGTAGGGGACGCGCCAGGCGGCGGCGCTTACCTCGAAGGACGCTTCGAGACCAAGGGACAACCATGAGCGACTTTCTGCTGGAACTGAGCAAGAACCCCCGCGCCCGCGCCCTCGTGGGCGCCCTCGGCCTGCCGATCCCCCTGCCGCAGCCGCTCAAGCGCGAGCGGGGCCCGTGGGTCGCGCGGCCGCTCGCCGACGCGAGCGTGGCGGTCGGCGCGGCCCCGGGTGCCGAGCTCGCGACCGTCCTGGCCGAAACGCTCGCCGCCGCCGGTGCGGACTCGTACCTGTCGCTGCCCGACTCTCTGGCTGCGGCCTTCCGCGCCCCCGGCGAGACGTTCGGTCGTCCGGCCCGCGCGCTCGAGACGTTCCCCGCCGGCAAGCCGATCCACGCCCTGGTCTTCGACGCCACGGGCGTCGCGGACACCGCCGGCTTGCGCAAGGTGTACGACTTCTTCCAGCCGTTCGTGCGCCGCATCGCCAAGTCGGGCCGCCTCGTCGTCCTCGCGCGCACGCAGGACGGGGCGACCCCAGAGGCCGCGGCCGTGCAGGCCGCGCTCGACGGCTTCGTCCGTAGCGTCGCGAAGGAAATCGGTCGGGTCGGTGCAACGGCCAACCTGGTCATCGTGGCCCGCGGTGCCGAGTCGCGCGTCGCGCCCGTGCTGAGGTTCCTGCTTTCGACGCGGTCGGCCTTCGTGTCGTGCCAGCCGATCACGGTCACGGCCCGGGCGCGCGTGATCAAAGAGCCGGCCCTCGTCCGCAGCCTCGAGAAGAAGGTCGCGCTCGTCACCGGCGCCGCGCGCGGAATCGGAGAGGCGACGGCGCGAGCCCTGGCGGCCGAAGGGGCGCACGTCGTGTGCCTCGACCGCCCCGCCGACGATCAGCCGACGAGCCAGCTCGCGCGCACCCTCGGGGGCACGGCCCTGGGCGTCGACATGGGCGAGGAGGACGCGCCCTCCAAGATCGCGGCTGCGCTGCGCGGCCTCGGCGGCGTCGACATCATCGTCAACAACGCGGGGATCACGCGCGACAAGACCCTCGGCGGCATGAAAGCAGAGCAGTGGGACCAGGTCTTGGGCATCAACCTGAACGCGGTCATCAAGACGACGGCCGCCCTCGAGCCGATCCTGCGCGACAACGGACGCGTCGTTTGCCTATCTTCGATCGCGGGCATCGCCGGCAACGTCGGGCAGACGGCTTACTCCGCGTCCAAGGCGGGCATCGTCGGATACGTTCGGGCGAACGCCGAGCGCCTCGCGGACCGCGGAATCACGGTGAACGCGATCGCGCCNNCACTTTCCTTGCGACCCCCGGGGCGCAGGGCATCACTGGGCGCACGCTGCGCGTTTGCGGCGGCGCATTCGTCGGGGCCTGAGCCACAAGAGCTTTGGACCCCACCAAGGAGACGACATGACTGACAAGAAGAACGGGCGGCGAGCGGTGGTGATCGGCGGCGTGCGCACGCCGTTCGTGAAGGCATTCACCGATTTCACCAAGATGGATACGATCGCGCTTGGCGTCGCCGCCGTCGCCGGCTTGCTGAAGAAGACGGGGCTCGGGCACAACGACATCGAGGAGATCGTGTGGGGCGGCGTCATCCTGCCGACGACCGCGCCGAACGTGGGCCGTGAGATCGCCCTCGACCTGCGCCTCAACCCGGCGTGCGAGGGCATGACGGTCACGCGCGCCTGCGCCTCGGGCCTCCAGGCCATCACGATCGCGGCGTCGGCCATCGAGCGCGGCGACGTGGACGTTGTCGTCGCGGGAGGGAGCGACTCGACGAGCAACGCGCAGATCACCCTGCCGCAGAAGGTCGTGCACGCGATCGCGCCGCTGGCGCTCGGAAAGCCGACGCCCAGCGACTACATCAGCGTCTTGAGTCAGCTCGCGCCGTTCAGCGACGTGCTGCCCAAGCAGCCGAAGATTGCCGAGCGATCGACGGGCGAGGTCATGGGCGAGTCGGCGGAGCGCATGGCGAAGCGCAACGAGATCTCACGCCAGTCGCAGGACGAGTTTGCGGTCCGATCGCACCACCGCGCAGCGGCGGCCGTCGCAGCGGGGCGCTTCGACGCCGAGGTCGTTCCCGTGCAGACGCCCGACGGCAAATGGGTCCATGCGGACGGGCTGATTCGTGCGGACACCAGCGTGGAGCGGCTGGCGAAGCTTCGCCCCGTCTTCGCCAAGGACGGGACGCTGACGGCGGGCAACTCGAGCTCCCTCACCGACGGTGCCGCTGCCGTGCTCCTTATGAGCGAAGAGAAGGCAAAGTCGCTCGGCCTGCGCCCGCTCGCCGCCGTGACGTCGTGGGCGTACACCGGCGTCGACCCGGCCGACCAACTCCTCATGGGCCCTGCGCTCGCGATGCCCAAGGCGCTCGCGCGCCTCGGTCTGCGCCTTTCGGACATGGATCTCGTCGACATGCACGAGGCCTTCGCGGCCCAAGTCCTCAGCGTGATCAAGATGCTCGGCAGCTCCGCGTTCGCCAAGGCGCGTCTCGGGACGGACAAGGCGGTCGGCGACGTCGATCCGGCGCTCCTCAACGTCCACGGCGGATCCCTCGCGCTGGGCCACCCGTTCGGGGCCACGGGCGCCCGCATGGTGACGACGATGGCTAACGAACTCGCCCTGACCGGAAAGCAGCGGGCCATCCTCGGCCGCTGCGCGGCGGGTGGGCGCGGCGCGGCAGCGGTGCTCGAACGGGCGGCGTAGTCCGGGCAATCGGCGTAGGCCGCACGAGCCACGTGAGCCGCGTGAGCCGCGTGAG
>PLIR01000425.1 GCA_003139415.1 Myxococcales bacterium
CCCAAAAGGGTCCCCTTTCGGGACGCGAGCGTGCGGCGGCCCTTGCTCGCTCGCACCCGCTACGACCACTTACTCGCCGTACGCCCATGAGTACGCGCAGGCCACGGACCACCATCTCGGTGCTGCGCGCTTGCGAGCACGATGTGGCGGCTGACGGTGCGCCTGCTCGCACCGCGCCGCGCCCCCAAACCGCAACTCGCTCTTTGATGGTGACGACCGCGCTCCGCCAACTCCGTATTGACGCCAGGCGCGCCTGGGCGCGTGTGGCCCTCCCGTTCGTCCGCGTCGCCGTTCGAAGAAGGGCAAGCGGAAGGAACAGGGACTGCTCGAAGGCCAGTGGCGGGAGTTCAGCAGGTAGGTAACGCCCGCGCGCCTCAGCAGCTCGGCGCCGGCGGCGCTTACGGCACGCCCGACGCTGCACAGCCACACGAGCCTGCGTCAGTCTTCGTCGCCCGCGTCCGGAGCCACGCCGGCTTCGTCCTCTCCGGGGGTAGGCACCGACCATGTGCCGAAGCTTTGGCAGAACTCCTGGTCGCTCTCCGCGGCCTGGGCGTTGCCGTTGCCGAAGTCCCACTGGTAGTAGCAAACCTCGGTTCCCATCATTTGCGCGTAGTAGGGGTCCTGAATCGCGCAGCACCCGAGCAGCCAGTCGGGCGCGAGGGGACAGGACGACACAGGAAGCGCCAGGGGTCCCACCTGGTCGAGGCAGGTGTCGTACGGGAGGCCGACTCGGCACTCGGTGAACGCCATGCCGACCGATGGCTCGAGGAAACAGGTGGTCACGGGCCCAGCCTCTGACTGCGCGTCCGACGAGTTGGGGGAGGTCGCGTCGGCTCTCGCAATTGCGGCGTCGACGTCACCGCCGTCTTGCGGGGTCGTCGAGCCACCAGCCCCACCACACGCCGCCAGAAGCGCCAACAGCCAGGCTGAACGCTTCACTGTCGCCACCCTCTCGGCGTCTCGTAGCACGCCAGCTCCGAGCTCGACGAAGAGAGTGGGCGCTCAGCGCCTGTTCCGGCCCGCGCCGGTAGGTTTCTGAGCGCCCCTCACCGAACCCGGCGTGCACCTTTCGTTATGCACCGGGCTCTCCGCAGACTTGACCGCGAAGAGTGGGGGTGGCGCGTTCTGCCACGGCATCAGCGGGCCGACCGAGATGCTCGCCATCCGGAACAAGGTCGTGCTGCCCTCGCCCCAGGTGAACGAGCTCTTGCCGGCTCGCATGCGGCGGCCGTACATCTGTACGAGTCGCCGCTTGCCGACGCGGTGGTGCTTCTTCTGGAGCCATCGGAAGATGGTCCACCACACGTAGTGGTCGAGGCGGTCGAAGACCGCCGCGGCCCCCCACGCATGGCGATAGAAGTTGCCCCAGCCGCGCAGCATTGGGTTCAGCGCTTCGAGTCGGTCGGCGAGGCTGGTTCGAAAGGTCGCCCCTTCGAACCGGCGTTTGATTTCCTCGCGCAACCGCTGGCTTCGATCCCTGGGGACGACGGCCGTGCTCACCAGCGTCCCGTGGCCGGGGTGCCGGCGCACGCAGACGTGGTGTCCCAGAAAGCGAATCCGCTCGGTCACCGGGGTGACGAGCGTCTTCGTCTCCGAGAGCGCCAAGCCCATCTTTTCCTTCAGGAGCTTGGCCAGATCTTCCTTCTCTCGCAATGCGAGCTGCCGGGCCCGTTCTTGCTGCTCCGGTCCCGGACTCACGCTCACGAGAATCAGGAAGTCATCCGCGTATCGGACGGGCATGCAGAGGTCGCGTCCGAGCCGTCGATCGTCGAAACGTCGGCGGTAGGCGCGCTTCTGGATGGCTGCCGGATCTGTGAGGAGCGTGGGCCGACGGCGCGGCCACACGACCCGCTCATACCGCTCGTCAATGACACTCAGCGCGACATTGGCGAGTAGCGGCGACAGCACTCCGCCTTGGGGCGTTCCGGTCTCCGAGCGGAGGAAACCTCCCTCCGCCATGATCCCGGACTTTAGAAATGCGACGACGAGGCGGTTCACCTTGGGGTCACCGACCCGCCGGCGGAACCGCAACATCAAACCGTGGTGGTCGATGTTGTCGAAGCATCCCTTGATGTCCCCTTCGACGGCCCATTGATACGTGAGCCGACGCTTGCCCTCCGGACCGGCCTTTCTCGGACGCAGGAGCACCCGCAGGTGCTCCAGCGCCTGATGTACGGATCTGCCAGGCCGGAAGCCATACGAGGTCGGGTAGAAATCGGCCTCGAAGATCGGCTCCAGGATGATCTTCAGCGCTGCTTGCACCACCCTGTCTCTCACGGTGGGGATTCCCAGGGGGCGAAACTTCCCCGGTTGACCTGGCTTCGGGATCAGCACGCGCCGGACCGGCTTCGGGCGGTACGTGCCGGATCGAAGCTCGGCGCGCAGTTGCGCGACGAATGCGTCGACCCCGTCGACCAGAATCTTCCTCACCGTGATCCCGTCCACGCCCGCCGTGCGGCGCCCCTTGTTGGCGGCGACCCGCGCGACACCGATCCGGAGGCACTGGAGGTCAGTGATCAACCCCCAGAGCTTCCGGAAGACATAGCCGGGATCTCCCATACTCCGCGTGTACAGCTTGCGTTGCTCGCTCAGGAGCCAGTCCTTGTCGGACTGAGGCGCCACATACATGGCTTTCCCCTGCGGCAGCGAGGCTGTACTCATCTACTGGTCCCCTTCGCCGTGCGCGCGGCTTTCCCGCGCTCGGACTACTACGGGACCTCTGCCCCTCGACCGAGACGTCGCTGGACTTGGCAGCTTGCAGGGCTTCGCGGGCCCTGCGCTCGGTTCGAGGTTCCCACGTTCACAGGAGGAACCCTTGGTGCGGTAGGTGGTCGGCTTTACCCCTGGCAGCGCGGACCGCTCACGGCTTCGGGACCCCGCGGCGGCGTGGCCGAGGTGGCCACACCCAGTCGTTGAAAATCCACAACCAGGCTCAGACTGCGGCCTCGTCGATATCGACGAGGGGCCCGTCCATACAGAGGCTTCCAGCACCGACTTCAACATGCGTAGGCATTCACCCATGCGCGCTTCACCTTGGCACCTGTGGTAGCCAGGCCGGACTCGCGTCCGCCTGGCAGTTCAGACCGTTCGGCTTTTGCAGGCCACCGGTCCAATCTCCGGCGGCGTTCACGGCCCCCTTCTTCACCCGGCCCGACCCGGGCGAGGATGACTTGTAGTTAGGTCATCGGTTCCTCCTGCGCCTCGTGGCGCAC
>PLIR01000517.1 GCA_003139415.1 Myxococcales bacterium
CCCCCCCCCCCCCCACCACGACCCAGGCGTGCTTAGGATGGGATGAGAACGGAGCACTTGGAACGTGCATCTTTGGCTAGAGCGGCTTATTCGTTCTAGATGACCCGTTCGCGTTGAAGTGCGCGCCCGCCCCGTGGGCGAATGTCTTCTACAAGAGGTGGCGAGACCATGTCCGACAAGAAGCAGAACCCGCCCCGTCAGGACGACGAACCGATCCAATTCGGGGATGAGCTGCCGGTCCTTCCGATCCGCAACGCCGTGCTCTTCCCGGGCGCCGTCGCGCCGTTCGACGTGGGGCGCGAGAAGTCCGTCGCGCTCGTCGAAGACGTCGACAACCTGAGCTCCCCCGTCATCGCCATCTTCGCCCAGCGCGACCCGTCCACCGACGATCCCGGCAAGGACGACCTGCACCAGGTCGGTTGCGCGGCCCGCGTGCTCAAGGCGCTCAAGCACAGCTCGGGCAACTACTCGCTCATCCTGCAAGGGCTCGAGCGCATCCGCCTCGACGACGTCACCCAGAGCGCGCCGTACCTGAAGGCCAAGGTCGGGCGGTTGAACGAGACGAACTCCGGCGACGACGAGGCCGAAGCCCTCAGCATGAGCCTGCGGGACATCGCGAAGCAAGTGATCCAGCTCATGCCGGAGCTGCCGCGCGAGGCAGGGTCGCTCATCGATTCGATCCAGGCGCCCGGCGCCCTGGCCGACCTGGTAGCCGCGAACCTCGACGCCCCCGTCGACGAAAAGGCCTCCCTGCTCGAGACGGTCGACGTCAAAGACAGGATCCGCAAGGTCCTCAAGTTGCTCACCCGCCAGCTCGAGATCCTCAAGATGCGCGAGAGGATCAACTCGCAGATCAAAGAGGAGATGGGGAAAAACCAGCGCGAGTACGTCTTGCGCCAGCAGCTCAAGGCCATCAAGGAGGAGCTCGGCGAAGACGACGGCGATCAGGGAGACCTCGACGGCCTCGAAGAGCGCATCGCCAAGGCCAGCCTGCCGCAGGAGGCCGAGACGGTCGCGAAGAAGCAACTCAAGCGCCTCCGCAACATGCAGGTGGGCAGCGCCGAGTACACCGTCGTGCGCACGTACCTCGACTGGATCCTCGATCTGCCCTGGCACGCGCAGACGCCCGACAACATGGACATCAGCGCCGTCCGCAAGGTCTTGGACGAGGATCACTACGGCCTCGAGAAGGTGAAGAAGCGCATCCTCGAGTACCTCGCGGTCCGCAAGCTCAAGAAGGACAAGAAGGGTCCCATCCTCTGTCTCATCGGCCCCCCCGGCGTCGGCAAGACGTCGCTCGGTCGCAGCATCGGTCGCGCCCTCGGGCGCAAGTTCGTGCGCATCTCGCTCGGCGGCGTGCACGACGAGGCGGCCATCCGTGGCCACCGCCGCACGTACGTGGGCGCGCTCCCCGGGCAGATCATCCAGGGCATGAAGAAGGGCGCGACGATCAACCCCGTCTTCATGATGGACGAGGTGGACAAGATCGGTCACGACTTCCGCGGCGACCCGGCCGCGGCGCTGCTCGAGGTCCTCGACCCGGAGCAAAACAACACGTTCGCCGACCACTACCTGGAGATCCCGTACGACCTCTCCAACGTCATGTTCGTCGCGACGGCCAACATCGCCGATCCGATCCCGGCTCCCTTGCGCGACCGCATGGAGATCCTCGAGATCCCCGGCTACACGCGGCGCGAGAAGCTGGCGATCGCGCGCCGGCACCTCATCCCCAAGCAGCTCGAAGAGCACGGGATCACCAAGGAGCAGCTCGACATCACCGACAAGGCCGTCGATCTGGTGATTGATTTCTACACGCGCGAGGCTGGCGTTCGTACGCTCGAGCGGCAGATCGCCAGCGTCATCCGCGGTGTCGCGGTGAAGATCGCCGAAGGCGACACCACGCCCCGCAGGATCGACGACGAAGATCAGGTGCGCGAGTTCCTCGGCCCGCAAAAGTTCACGAGCGAAGTAGCCGAGCGCACCGAGGAGGCAGGCGTCGCCACGGGGCTCGCCTGGACGAGCGTCGGAGGCGAGATCCTCTTCATCGAGGCGACGCGGATGTACGGCACCGGCAAGCTGCAGCTCACGGGGCAGCTCGGCGACGTCATGAAGGAGTCGGCTCAGGCGGCGCTGTCTTACGTCCGGACGAACGCCGAGAAGTACGGCATCAGCCGCGACTTCCTCGAGAAGAGCGACATCCACATCCACATCCCCGCCGGCGGTATGCCCAAGGACGGGCCGAGCGCGGGCGTCACGATGTTCACGGCGCTCGTCTCGATGCTGACGGGGATCCGCGTCCGCCACGACGTGGCGATGACGGGGGAGATCACCCTCCGCGGCCGCGTGCTGCCGATCGGCGGTCTCAAGGAGAAGGTGCTCGCCGCACACCGCGCCGGGATCAAGCGCGTCATCGTGCCGGAGCGCAACAAGGCAGACTTGGACGAGGTGCCCGCCGAGGTGAAAAACGACCTCGAGTTCATCTTCGTCAGCAAGATGGACGCGGTCCTCGAGGCCGCGCTCGAGGAGCTGCCGAAGCCGAAGCCGGAAGACAAGCCGGCGACCGTGACGCCTCCGTCGAACTAGCGGGCAAATTTTGCCGTCATCCTGAGCGAAGCGAAGGACCCCACGGAGGCCGCGGATCCACGGGGTCTCTCGCTCCGCTCGGGATGACAGCAAAGGTTTGGCAGCGTCGCTAGCGCGAAGCTGCCCGCCGATTATGAGACGAGTCATGAAACCCGTCCGTATTGGTCTTCTGGGCTGCGGGACGGTGGGGGGCGGGGTTTTGCAGCTCCTGCGGGCCAAGGGCGAGCAGGTGGTGCAGAGCGTGGGGGCCCCGATCGAGGTGACGTCCGTCCTCGTGCGGGACGCCGACAAGACGCGCGTGCCGGAGCTCGATCGCTCGAGGCTGACGACGGATCCCGAGGCGGTGCTGGGCGACGCGTCGATCGACGTCTTCGTCGAGGTCATGGGCGGCTTCGATCCGGCGCGTGCGTTCGTGGAGCGCGCGATCGATTCGAAGCGGAGCGTCGTGACGGCGAACAAGATGCTGCTCGCGATGCACGGGCCATCGCTCATCGACCGCGCGATCGCCAACGGGGTCGATCTGGCGTTCGAGGGGTCGGTCGGCGGGGGGATCCCGGTCATCCGGGTGCTGCGCGAGGCGCTGGCGAGCGACTCCGTCGTGCGCCTCGAGGGGATCGTGAACGGGACGTGCAACTACGTGTTGACGCGGATGCGCGCCGAGGGGCTCGGTTTCGATGCGGCGGTGCGCGAGGCGCAGGCGAAGGGCTATGCGGAGGCGGATCCGGGGCTCGACGTGGACGGGCACGACGCGGCGCACAAGCTCGTGGTGCTCGCGATGCTGGCGTTCGGCGGGAGCGTCGAGTCGGGATCGGTGCCGACGGAGGGGATCCGGGGGATCGATCCCATCGATCACCGGTTCGCGCAGCGGTTCGGGTTCGTCATCAAACATCTGGCGATCGGCCGTGAGCGGGGCGAGGCGGTCGAGTTGCGGGTCCACCCGGCGCTCGTGCATCAGGAGGCGCCGCTGGCGAACGTGAACGGGGTGATGAACGCGATCGCGATCGAGGGGACGGCGCTCGGGGCGACGGTGCTGTCGGGGCGGGGGGCGGGGGATTTGCCGACGGCGGTGAGCGTGGTGGCCGATGTGCTGGACGTGGCGCGGGCGCGAAGGAGCGGGGTCTCGGGGCTCGCGACGCGGGGGATCAAGACGCGGGCGCGGGCGCTGGCGCCGATGGACGACTTGAAGGGGCGCTACTACCTGCGGTTTCAGGTGCACGACCGGCCGGGGGTGTTGGCGCGGCTGGCGGGAGCGCTGGGGGATGCGGGGGTGTCGATCGAGCAGATGGTGCAGGAAGGTGCGGGGGGGGCGAGCCCGGTCGAGCTCGTGATGCTTACGCACGAGGCGACGGAGCGGGACGTGCAGCGGGCGCTCGGGGTCATTGCGCGCAGCGAGGTGGCGGCGGCGGCTCCGAGGATGATTCGCATCCAGGAGTGACTGGGGCTGACCCCCGGTCTCGCCGACGCCTGCGGGGGACAGAGGGCAGAGGTCGAGCAGCTCGAGTGGCTCGTCGTGCCGCGCGTGACGACCGACCAACCTCGCACGACGAAAGACGTGCCTCGTGAGCTGCTCGACGTCCCCTGAGCGGCCGGAGCGTTCCTACAGGTCGACCTGTTCGGCTTCGTCGATGTCTTCGCCGAGGAAGCGGCGGGCGGCGTCGCGGAAGGTGGCGGGGACGTCGGTGACGAGGAGCTGGACGGGGGGGCACGGGCCGTGGGCGGTGCGGGCGAGGCCTCTCGCGACGAGGAAGGCGCCGACGTCGGCGGCGGTGGCGTAAGCGCTGTCGACGACGGTGACGTTGGGGCCGATGCGATCGCGGACTTCGTCGACGATGACGGGGCGGAGGAGGGGGTAGTGGGTGCAGCCGAGGACGACGACGTCGACCTCGGCGCGGGCCAAGGGCTCGACGTACCGGCGGACGGCGAGGCGAGGGACGTCGCCGTCCGTCCAGCCTTCTTCGGCGAGAGGGACGAGAAGGGGCGCGGGCTGGCCGATGACCTCGGCGCGCGTGGAGAGCTGGGATACGGCGCGCGGGTAGGCCCCCGAGGCGATGGTGCCCGCGGTGGCGAGGACGCCGATGCGGCCCGTGCGCGTCGCGGCCACGGCGGCGCGGGCGCCCGGCTCGATGACGCCCAGGATCGGCACGTCGAGCTCGATGCGCAGGCGATCCGGGGCGACGGCGCTGACGGTGTTGCACGCCACCACGATCGCCTTGACGTCGCGCGCGACGAGGTGGCGCGCGCACGAGAGGGCGTATCGGATGACGGTCGCCGCGCCCTTGGTGCCGTAGGGCACCCGGGCGGTGTCGCCGAGGTAGATGATCTTTTCGTGCGGCAGGGCCTCGCGAAGGGCGCGCACCACGGTGAGGCCGCCGAGGCCCGAGTCGAACACCCCGAGCGGCGCCTCGCGCTTCACGCCGTCGCCCGCCATGCGTCGCCCGCTGCGATGACGCGCTCGAGCACGGCCATGCGGACGGCGACCCCGGCCTCGACCTGATCGAGGATGACGCTGTGGTCGCCGTCGGCGACGCGTGGGTCGATCTCGACGCCGCGGTTGATGGGGCCGGGGTGCATCACGATCGCATCCGGCTTGGCCAGGGCGAGCGTTCGCGCGCTAAGGCCGAAGGTGCGGGCGTACTCGCGCGTGCTGGCGATCATCGCGCCGGCCAGGCGCTCGGTCTGGATGCGCAGCATCATCACGACGTCGGCGCCCTCGACGGCCGCTTCGAACCGCTCGAACGCCTTTACCGTGGGGCCGAGGGCCTGGGCCTCGCGCGGCATCAGCGTGCGCGGCCCGCACAAGCGCACCTCGACCCCGAGCGCGCCGAGCAGGAGAGCGTTGGAGCGCGCGACGCGCGAGTGCAGCACGTCGCCGCAGATCGTGACGACCCGGCCGGCGAGGTCCTTTTTGTTGCGGCGGATGACGAAGGCGTCGAGCAGCGCCTGCGTCGGGTGCTCGTGCGCTCCGTCGCCCGCGTTCACGATCGACGCCCGCGTGTGCGAGGAGACGAAGTGCGGCGCCCCGGAGGCCGCGTGACGTAGGACGATCGCGTCCGCGCGCAGCGCCTCGAGGTTGCGCACCGTGTCGAGGAGCGTCTCGCCCTTGGTCACGCTCGACGTCTGGAGCGCGATGTTGACCACGTCGGCGCCGAGCCGCTTGCCGGCCACCTCGAACGAGGTGCGCGTCCGCGTCGACGACTCGAAGAACACGTTCACGATCGTGCGCCCGTGGAGGACGCGCGCGTTCTTCACGTCGTCGCGCGGCAGGTCGAACCAGCGCTCGGCCTCGTCGAGCAGCCGCAGGATGTCTTCGCGCGTGAGCTCGGCGATGCCGAGCAGGTGACGATGGCTCCACGAGGGCATGAGCGGCTTGCTAGTTCAAATACCGCTTGTCCTTGGGCGGCGTCCGCTTTCTGAGGACTTCTTCGAGCCCCCCGGAGACGACGCGCAGCGGCGGAGAGCTCGCGCGGCGGCGCGAAGGTTTCATGGCCAGGACGTCTCGCGAGGCGGCGCCCTGGGCTTTGCGCCGCAGCAGGGCGAGCCGGATTCGCAGCCAGACGCTCCGGAAGAGCGACGGCGACCCCCCGAAGAGCAGCCCGGCCAGCACGCCCCCGAACGGCGCTACCACCCCCTCGGGCATGCCCGCGGGGTACACGAGGTCGAGGACGCAGAACCCGATGGTGACCCAGAAGAGGACGATCCCCCGCACCGGCACCACGAGGAAGAGCTGGACCGTGGACTCCGAGTACTCGCGCGCCCACGCGATGGCGACGGCCGTGATGGCGGCCGTGGGACCGAAGACGAACGCCGGGTGGAAGCGCTCCGGGGCCGTCAGCGGCATGGCGCGATCGATCGCGAGGACCACCAGATTGCCAAGCACGACGGCGGTCGCCAGGAAGCGGGCCAGCCGCCAGCTCCCCCAGCGTCGCTCGAGCGGCGCACCGAGGAAGTAGAGGCCCAACATCGAGAAGAGCAGGTGGCTCCAGCTCTCCGGGCTCGTAAGCAGACCCGATGTGAGCCATCGCCAGAGCATCGGCGCGGGCCGACCCGGCAGAAAGACGAGCCAGGGGAAGACCTCGAGGCCGCCCGGCGCCCAGGCGGCAAAGAGGGCCGTCAAGAGCCCCGTCGCCGCCATCACGACGAGCACCGCGGTGAGCGCGGGGCCCGGCTTGGGGAAGGCGAAGGAAGCCGTCGGTCGCCCGTTCATCTCCGAGAACTGTAATGGCCGGGAGCGGGGCCCGCCAGGGCCGGGCGGGGCGTCAGTCGCCAGCGGCGTCGGCGGGCTGCGCGCTCGCCTCGCTTGCATCTCCCTGCGTCGAGGGAGAATCGGCGATCGCCGCATCGGACGTCGCGGCGCCGGCGACGAACGGCTCGAGCGGGCCGCACGCGGCGATCCCGGGGATGTTGGGCTGCAAGAAGGCCGTGCATGTCGTCGTCCACTGCGGATCGACGCCTCCTCCGTCGAGGACATCGGAGACTTGTTCCGCGGGGCAGAGATCGGTGGGCGACGATCCGTCCGGCTCTGACATGCAAGGGGTGAGCTCTTGCGGGAAGTTCGCGGCATTCCACGCAGAGATCTTCACCGAGAAGGTTTGGTCGCCGCCGTCGTCGACCGGCAGATTCTCGAAGTAACCGTCCGAAAAGCACTCGAACACGGAGGCGTAGGGGCTGTTGTAAAGGCTTCCGTCCGGGTAGTTGACGCTCTTCGGGTAGACGTAGCTGAGGACCGCCGAGTAGCGGTACACGGCGTTCGTGTCCGCCGGGTCGTTGCTGCACCCATGCCCGGCCACGAGCGTCGCCGACGGGATCTCGATGCCCGTGATGGGGGTGTACGGCAGCGTGGTCGTCGACTGATTGCACGCGGCCAGCACCGCCCACGTCGCGGCGATGGGCACCCCCGCGATGGCGAGCGCCGCGCCCGCCCGTCGCCAGCCCTTGGATCGCCGTTCGCTCACGTGGCAGAGCATTTACGCGCAATCGCGGAGCGGTTCAACCCGTCCGACGGCGGGGAGGGTCGGCGCGCTCACGGCGCCCGGGACGTCCGGCCCGTGACGCGCTCGATGGTCCGCGTCGTCATGGTGCCGGCGACGACCTCGTGGTCGGCGAGCAAGGTGCGGTGCAGATCGATGTTGGTGCGGATGCCGTGGACGATGAACTCGTCGAGCGCGCGCCGCATGCGGGCGATCGCCTCGGGGCGCGTCGGCGCATGGACGATGAGCTTGGCCAGAAGCGAGTCGTAGTCCCCGGGCACCTTCCAGCCGCCGTACACCCCCGAGTCGACACGGACCCCGGTGCCGCCCGGGGGGATCCACTCGGTGATGACGCCGGGCCAGGGCGCGAACGTCCTCGGGTCCTCGGCGTTGATCCGGCACTCGATGGCGTGGCCGCGGAAGCGCCACCCGCGCGTGTCCGGGAGATCGAGCTTTTCGCCGGCCGCTGCCCGGATCTGGAGCGCGACGAGGTCGAGCCCCGTCACCATCTCGGTCACGGGGTGCTCGACCTGAACGCGCGTGTTCATCTCGAGGAAGTAGAGGTCTTGCCGCTCGTCCATCAGAAATTCCAGCGTCCCGAGCGAGGTGTAGCCCGTGGCGGGGATCGCCTTGCGGATGATCTCGGCCATGACCTGCCGCCGCTCGGCCGTCATCGCGGGGCTCGGAGCCTCCTCGATGACCTTCTGGTGCCGGCGCTGCAAGGAGCACTCGCGCTCGCCGAGCGTCCAGACGCCCCCGTGCTGGTCCGCCAGGACCTGGAACTCGATATGGCGGGGCCGCTCCACGAACTTCTCGCAGTAGACGTCGGGGTTCTTGAACCCCGTCTCGGCCTCGTGCCTCGCGCTGGCGAATGCGCCGGGCATCTCGGCGTCGCTCCGGACGATCCGCATCCCGCGGCCGCCGCCGCCGCCGCTCGCCTTGAGGATCACCGGGTAGCCGATGCGGTTGGCCTCCGCGAGCGCGTGCTCGTCGTCGCGCAGAACGCCGCTGCCGGGGAGCAAGGGCAGGCCGAACGCCTCGGCGTTCTTGCGGGCCGTGACCTTGTCGCCCCACGCGCGCATGGCCGCGGGCGTCGGGCCGATGAAGGTGATTCCGCACTTGGCGCAGATGCCGGCGAACTGCGCGTTCTCCGAGAGAAACCCGTACCCGGGGTGGATCGCGTCGGCGCCCGTGATCTCGGCCGCGCTGATGATCGCCGGGATGTTGAGGTAGCTCTTGGCGGCGGACGCGGGCCCGATGCAGACGGCTTCGTCGGCGAAGCGGACGTGAAGCGCGCGGGCGTCGACCTCCGAGTGCACCGAGACCGAGCGGACGCCGAGCTCGCGGCACGCGCGCACCACTCTCAGCGCGATCTCGCCGCGGTTCGCGATCAGGATCTTCTTGAACATGGGGCAACTCGCGCAGAGGTCCGCTGGTGCCGCGAACTCACGCCTTCTTGATGCGAAAGAGCTTCTGCCCGAACTCCACGTTTTTGCCGTTCTGCGCGAAGATCTCGGCGACAGTGCCCGCGCACTCGGACTCGATCTCGTTCATCAGCTTCATCGCCTCGATGATGCAGAGCGTCTGCCCGGGGCGCACCACCGACCCGACCTCCACGAAGGGCGGCGTGTCGGGCGACGGCGCGCAGTAAAAGCTGCCGACGAAGGGGCTCGTCACGTCGACATAGTCGCGCGTGGACACCTCGAGCACGGCCGGCGGCGCGACGGGGGCCTGGTTCACGACGGTGGCCGCCGCGACCGTGGTGGCCTTCGCCCCGCGCGCGACGCGGATGCGAACGCCGCCCTCTTCGTGTTCGAACTCCGCGATGTCCTTGAGCGCCAAAAGGTCGAGCAGCGCTCCCAGTTTCTCGAGATCAAGGCTCATGGATCGGGTGGCGGGTCACATTAAGCCCGAAGGCCGGCGCGTGGGAAGGCCGTGCGAGGGCGCGGGTAGTGGGAAATCGCTTACGCACGCGACGCCGCGATGCGGCGTGCGAGACCTTCGAGGGCGAGCTCGTAGCTGTCGGCGCCGAAGCCCGCGACGCGGGCGAAGCACGCCTTGGCCACGCGCGACCGACGGCGAAAGGGCTCCCGCGCGTCGGGGTTGGAGAGGTGCACTTCGACGCAGGGCAGCGCGACGCCGGAAAGCGCATCGAGGATCGCGATGGACGTGTGCGTGTACGCGCCCGGGTTGAGCAAGAGACCCGCGACGCCCTCGGCGGGCGCCGAGCCGATCCAGTCGACGATGGTACCCTCGTGGTTGGTCTGCCGCGCCTCGACCTCGACGCCGAGGGCGCGGCCGCGCGTCGCGAGGCGGGCGTGGATCTCCGGCAAGGTGACGCGCCCGTAGACATCGGGCTGCCGGGTGCCGAGCAGCTGCAGGTTGGGGCCGGAGATGCAGAGGATCCGTGCCGTCATACGAGCTCGGCGATGAGCTTCGGCGCGGCGGTACGCATGAGGAACCGCCCCTTTCCGATGTTCCCATCCGGCCGAATGGCAACCGCCAGAAAGTACGTCTCGCCGAGGGTGCGAATCAGGGTGATCATCTTGTCGGTCCCGATCGCCACTTCGCTCGTCGTGCCCGCCTCGAGCGACTCGGCCGCGCGGCGGATCGAGCCGAGGACGACGCCGAACTCGACGCCGACGTTCGTGATGTCGAACGGGGCGTCGTCCCGGGCGTAGGAGTCGACGGCGATGCCCGACATGTCCATGACGAGGCCGGCAACGCCCCCCTCGGTCTTGTCGACAATCTCCCGGAGGGCCTCTTGAAACATCACCTCGAGGCTAGGAGGGTAGGCCGGCACTGGTCAAGAACCGCGCCCCAAAACAAGCCCAGAATCGCGGAACGCGCAAAAACGCGCTGCGCCCCCCACGCTTGACCCGCCGACGACCCGCAGTCTACCTTCCCGCGGCTGTCAGGGCGCTTTCCGGAGCCCAGAAGCCACCCGACGATGCGCGCACGAGCCGGGGATCCTCCCCGCACGATGGCCCAAAAGATCCTCTCCGCGCGGTCGAGCAAGGCCACGCCCGCAAGAGGGGACATGGTCGTCGCGTCGGTCGATCAGATCGTCTTCGCGCGGTCGCCGCGCAAGGCGTACGCCGAGGCGGCCGCCGCGGGCTTCAAGAAGACGTCGGTCGAAGTCGCGGTGGCCTACGACGGCCGCTGCGTCAGCTCGGATCCCGCGGCGGACGACGCCGCGCGCGCGAGCCTGACCGAGGGACTCTCGCACGGGGTGTGGGCGGCGCGCGCCGGCGTCGGCTTCCCGGCCCCCGTGCACCTCGAGCGTCTGGCCAGCCCCGCGCGGCTCTGCGTCACCGACGAGCCGCGCCTCGCGGCCGTCGGCGGCATCGGCATGTTGACGCTGGTCGTGCCCACGTCGTCGCTCGCCGGAGCGCTCGGTCACGGGACGGTGCTCGTTCGGGCGCCGGTGAGCGTGCAAGTGCTCCTCAGCGGGCGGCTCCGGCCCTTCGTGTGCGCGCGCGACGTGGCCCTCGAGCTCATTCGCCGCGGCCTCGGCGATGTCGTGCAACGTGTCGAGGAGTCTCGCGGTGCCCCGGTCATCCTCGAGTTCGGCGGCCCGAGCGCGCGGCTGCTGTCGGTGGGCGAACGCGGGGTCCTCGCGGGCCTCGCGCCGCAGATCGGCGCCGCGGCCGCGCTCTTCGTGAGCGACGAGCGCACGGAGGTGTTCCTGCGCGATCAACGCCGGTCCAAGGCGCACCGAGCCCTGGCACCGGACGCGGGCGCCCCCTGCGAGGAGGTCGTCAACGTCGACCTCGGCGCCGTCGACCCGCTGCTCCTCGACGACAACGGCCAGGTGCGTGCGCCGCGCGATCTCGCCGGTCAACCGGTGTCCCAGGTGCTGCTCGGCGGCGACGGCGGCGTCACGTTACGCGATCTCTTCGCGGCCGCGACGCTGCTCAAGAGCAAGCGCGTACCGTCGGGCCTGGACTTCCTACTCGCCGCGCCGTCGCGCCAGATGCTCGAGGTGCTCGCGAGCGCCGGGGCGCTGACGGACCTCATCGCGACCGGCGCGCGCCTCGTGGAGCCCGACGCCCGCGTCGTCTCGGGTGAAATCTACACGCCGCCTCGCGCCGGAGTGTCGATCCACACGTTCGATCCAGAGCCGCGGACCCCGGGCCGTCGCGCCGCTGTGGTCGCCTCCGCCGAGACGCTCGCCTACGCCGTCGCCACGGGCGAAGTGGGCGACCCCAGGTCGTTCAAGCGCCCGGTGCGGGTGACGGTGCCGCGCGCGTTGCCGACCGACGACGTCCTCATCGCGCGCAAGGCCGAGCGCGGGGACTCGGCGGCGTCCGGACGCGGCAAGCGGGACGCGCCGGTCGCGTCTGCGCCGCCGCAGTGGAAGGCGGCGCAGACGTTGCTCTTGGTCGAGGGCGCGGCGTTCCTCGGGGCCCTCCCGGAAGCGCGCCGCGAGTCGCTCAACGGCGAAGCGGGGATGGCCTTGCTCTGCACCACCCTGGACGAGGTCCGGGAGCTCGCGCATGGTGCCGCCGAGATCGCGGGGTATGTTCGTGCCGTGATGGCGCCGTACATTCCGGGCGGCCTCGTCGCCTTGCTCAGCGCGTCGGGCATCGCCGCGATCCGCCTCGACGCCGTTGCCGCGAAGTCGTTGCGGGGCCAGCGCACCATCGCGCTGCCCGCCCCTGGTCAATGGCCGGAGGGCGCAGCCGCAGCTGTCCCGTCGGGCAGCTCGAAGGTGTCGCTCACGTGGCTGGCGCTCGGCGCAGAACGTACATGGGCGACAGGGGCCCGCCCTGCGTCCCCTGCGGCCGGCGGCCACGTCGGTCACCCGCGGTAAGCGCTTAGGGGAGTCGGCGCGTGACCGGAGCGCTTCGTTCTGGCATCCTCGGTTCGCGTGTCGAAAGGGAAGCTCACCCGACAGGAGCTCGGCTGGCTTCTAACCCAGGAAGCGCAGGGCGCCGCGGAGCGCCTTCGCCTCGGCGTCTCGGCGTTGACGCAATCGCCCCCGCCGCCGGTGGCGCCCAGCCCCGGCAGCGACGGTGGCGTGCGCATCAACGTCGACACGAGCGGCGTCGACGCCACGCTCTCCGCGCTCGACGACGCGATGAAGATGCTGTCGAACCTGCACGCTGGCCCAGCGGCCGTGCGCGGGCGTCGCGGCCGCATCGATCTGGCGTCGCTCCTCTGGGAGGTCGCGCCCGAGGCGCGCGTATCGATCGAGCCGGGCGGCGGCACGGAAGTCTTCGGCGACGAGGCCGAGCTTCGGCGCATGCTTCACGTCATCCTCGGGCACGGCAGCGGCAGCGGCAGCGCCGTGACGATGAAGCGCGACGGCGACGAAGTCGTCCTCGGGGTGACGCTGGGACCGGACAGCTCGCCGACCGCCGACACCGAGCGCGCGTGGCTCTCGCGGATGGCGATCCGCTACGGCGGCCGCTACGAGCTCGAACGCGGCACCGAAGTCCTCGCCTTGCCGGCCGAGGCCGCGGAGGCGCGCGAGGACGTCGTCAAACTCCAGACGGAGCTCGACGAGGCCCGCAAGCAAGGCGAGGCCTACGCGCGCGAGCTCGCGGGGCTGTGGGCCGCCGGCGACGAAGTCGTCGCATCATCGAGCTATCCACCACCGGCCGTGCCCGCGGCGGATCGGCAGGCAGCGATCGCCCGGCTCGCTGGCGGGGTGGCGGCCACCTTGCGCGCGCGCCTCGCTCCCATCGCTCGTGACGTGGCCGAGCTCCGCGCGGCCCTCTCGCCGCGAAAGAGTTCTCCGGATCTCGAGCTCGCCGCCCGCGTCGACGTCGGCCAGCGCTTCGAGGGGATCCGCCAGAAGCTGACGGCGGTGCAAGACTTCGTCGCCGAGCTGGCGGCGATCGGCGAGGTCGATCCTCAGGAGCCCGTTCGCTCGGTCGACCTGGCGGAGGTCGTGCGCGTCCAGATCCGATCGCTCGAGGCGCGTGCGTCGCGGGGCGAAGTGACGATTCGTCTCCGCTTGGTGCCCGAGGCGCCGCCGGCACCGCCCGCCGGGCGCATCGCGCCGCGCGCGTGCGGGGCGCTCGTGCGCGCTGTCCTGTCGCACGCCATCGACGCCTCCCCGCGGGGCTCGAGCGTCGTCGTCTCCGTCTGTGCCCCGGAAGAGGGGATCGGCGCTCGGATCGTGGTCGACGACGCCGGGACGGCGCTGCCGGCCGCGGCGCGACGGGCGCTGCGCGCCCTCGAGGTGGACCCTGCGACATTCGGCCGTCCGAGCGGGGTCGCGCCGTTCATCGCAGCGGAGATCGCGGCCGGTCAAGGCGCATGGTTCGACCTCGGCGACGCCCCGGCCGAAAGCGGGGGTGGCGTGCGCACAACTGTGACGTTCCTCCGCTGACGTGGCATCCTGAGTGAAGCCGGGGGGCCCGAGGCGGTCATGCGCATTCTCATCGTCGAAGACTCCGACACCATCCGGATGATGCTCGAAACGCTCGTCGGCGGTCGGGGCCACAAGGTCGAGGCCGTTCGGACCGGCACGAGGGGCATCGAAGCGGCGCTCGCCAACCGCCCGGACGTCATCTTGCTCGATCTCAACCTTCCGGGCGGCAAGGACGGCATTGCCGTCATCCGGCAGCTCCGCTCCACAGCGGACACGACGACCGTGCCGATTCTCGTCATCAGCGCCGCCGATGGCTTGAAGAACGACGCCCTCGAGGCCGGGGCGACGGCCTTCTACGCGAAGCCGTTCAGCCCGACGGCGCTCCTCAAGCACCTCGAATCGCTGCGTCCTAAGTGAGCAGGCCGAGCGACTTCCGGGCGCGCTCGGCGCCGGCGTCGATCACGGCTCGCGCTTCGTCTTCCGGGATGCGCAGCTTGTTCGACAGGGCCCGGAGAATCTCGCTCTCCTCGTTCGACTGACGCCCGTCGGCGTACGTCAAGAGCACCGCGTGGTTCAAGACGACCCGCCGGTCGCCGGCCGACAGGTCTTGCACGTCGATGTCGTCGAGCGTCCGGCGCTCGGCGGCGTACGCGAACACGCCGCGGCGTTCGGGCTCCGCGGCCCCGTAGGCGTCGAGCAGCGCGTCGATCATTTGCTTCTCGGGCTCGTCGAAGGAGCCGTCGGCCCAGGCCACGGGGACGAGAGCTTTGACGATGGCGAGATCTTGGTCGTGCATTGGCGCCCGGTTCCTCCCTTTTCGCGGAGGATACCCCGGATTGGAGAGCGCGGGCGCGGACGCAAGCGCGGGCGCGGACGCAAGCGCGGACGCGGGCGCGGGC
>PLIR01000209.1 GCA_003139415.1 Myxococcales bacterium
CCGGCCGTGTCTCCCTTGGCGACCGCAATTAGCGCGCGCAGCAACACCTCGCTCGGCGACGCGGCGGGCTTCGCGCCGGCGACGCCCGCGCCGCGCAAGCGAAGGCACGTCGCGATCGCCTCGGCGACCGGAGCGAGAGCGGGCGTGTCGGGCAGCTTCAACGCGGGCGAGGTGGCCTCGTTGCCGGCGAGGGCCCGCGCCGCGCGCGTGATGGCCGGGCGCACGTCGGACCCGGCGACGCGGGCCGCTTGATCCATGCGCTGCGCCGCCTGCGCGTCATCGCCGTGGGCGCGAAGGGCCTCCGCCGCGAGGAGCATCGAGTGGACGCGCGCGGGCCCGCCCGGCGTCATCTTCACTTCGGCATCGAGCGCGGCGACCATGAGGGCGCCGTCCGACGATGGAGGCACGAGGGCGCGCGCTTGGCGGTGAGCCATGGCAAGCGACGGGGCCAGCGCGCGCGCCTCGTCGGCCAGGATCGAAGCACGCTCGGCGTCCCCGATGCTCGCGATGATCTCGCTGCACGAGACCAACGCGCGCGCCCCCGCCACGTGGTCGGCCAGGGCGCGCGCCTCCTCTTCGAGCCATGCGGCACGCTCGCGGAGCGACGCCCGCATCGTCTCGTCCATCCACTCGGCGGCCGGCTTCTCGTCGGGCCACGCCCTCTCGCGCGCCTCGCCCGGAAGCGCGTCCGGGCCGCCCGGCGCGATCTCCCGGACCCCCGACGACGACCTCTCCTCGACCGGCGGGGCGGGCGCGCGGCTCGAGCGCGACGCGGCGGAGGCCGGGAAGACCGAGGGGGTCTGGGTGGCCGCCTCCACCATCTTGGCGATCGCCGCCTGGCTCTTCACCGCCGTGTCCTCCTCCGAGCCGTAGGTGCGCCGAGTGGGCGAGTGGAGCGACCCCGCGGGGGCGGGCAGCACCAGCCTGTCCTCCGGCAAGACGGGGGTGTGTTCTTCGGCGAGGGGGTCCGAGTCGGACTCGACCTCGTCGAGTAGCTCGTCCTCGGCGTTGAGGGTCACCGCCTGGGGCCGCGGCGGCGGCGCGAACGGATCGGCCTCCGCCCGCTGCTCGGCGAAGGGGTCGAACATGGCGCCCGTCGGGACGGCCTCCGTCGGATCGACCTGCGACGGCCGGCGCAGCGGCTCGATGCGCCCAGTCCCCGCACGCGCCGAGACCGGCGCCGCGCTCGTCACGACACCCTCGGGGATGTCTCCGCCGAGCACCACGGTCGGTACGGTCGATGGCGGCGGCGGAGGGTGCGTCGACCCGTCGCCGCGCCCTGCGAGCAGCTCACGCGGGATTGTGGTGACGACCGTCGCCTCTTCTTCGTCGTCCGACCCGAGCAGGCGCCGCGGCGGCGGAGGGCTCTTCGGCGGAGGGACGGGGGTCTTCGGAGGGGGCAGGGGGGTGCGCGGCGGAGGCAAAGGGCTCTTCGGCGGGGCGGCGCGCGGCGTGGCGGGGGCCAGGCTCCGGGTCGGGGCGGGCCTGGGCGCCAGGCTCGTCGTCGGCGCGCGGTAGAGAGGCCGCGACACCCCAGTCGAGCCGGGCTGCGGCGCGGGCTTGTCCGTCACGACGTCCTTGGCCACCTCGGGCGAGAAGCTGCCCGTGTCCCACTCCGACAGGGCCTTGTCCCAGTCGACGTCCGCGAAGTCCTCCGGCAGCTTCTTCTTCTCGTCGGTCATGCGCCGACCTCGAGCCCGAGGGACTTGCGAAGGTCCAAGTACTGCGGCGACAGCACGAACCGAAGAAGCTCCTGCGCGCGCGCGTCGCCCGGGACGCTGCGGCCGAGGCGATCGACCGGGACCGAGAGCACGTCGGACAGCACGATGCTCGGGTCCCCGCTCGCGAGCACCGCGATGCGGTCTTGCGACGCCAGCGCATGCTTCGTCCACTCGCGCGCGTCGGCTCCTTGAGCGACGATCGCCCGGCACACGTCAGGCAGCGCCTTTCGGGTCTTTCGCGCGATCTCTTTGCCGATGAGGCGCTCGATCTCGGCGAGCACCGCGTACGGGGGGTGATCGATGCGCACCTCGGCCAGCTTGCACGCGGCGACCACGATGGCGGCCATGGTCACGTCGTCGCGCCACCGCGCGACCGTCGTGCCCCGTACGATGGCGAGCAGCTCCCGCGCGACGCGGCTGCGGGCGATGGGGCTGAGCGGCGCGTTGACGCCGGTGCCGACGACGAGCGCCGGGGTCTCGCCGGGGATCCCCTGTACGGCGGCGGCGTCGTTGCCCCCGACGTAGAGGTCGAACTCCCGGATCCCGAGGGCCCCCGCCCACGCGGCGATCTCGTTGCGCAGGGCGATGCCGCTGCGCGGGTCGACCTTGTCGCGCCGTCCGACGCCGGACGCCGCGAGATTCGGGCCGAGGGCGACGGCCAGCGTGGGCCCGAGCAGCGCGAACAGGTCGGCGATCGGGCCGCTGTCGCCCGGCGCGAGGATCGCGCGCAGGGCTGCCTCGGATATGGCCACCTGCGGGGTGCGGGCGCCCTTGGCCGCGAGCTGCGCGAACGTGGAGTCGGCCTGCGAATCGGCCGATCCGAGGCAGACGAGGGCGCCCAGCGCCGCCTGCTGCAGGGGCTGGTCCTGCAGGCTGCGCGCCACGCGCACGAGGCGGCGGATCGCAGGCACGTCCGTCGGCTGCGCGGCGACCGCCTCGCGCAGCGCGGTGCGAGCGGCCACGAGCAGCCGCTCGAGCACGTCGCGTGGGTGGGTCGTCTGAAGGAGCATGTCGACCGCCTCGGCGTCGCCGGGCCGCTCCTCGAGCAGCTTCACGATGGCGGACCGCGCGCCCTCCGGCTGCCCCAGGCGGTCGCGGTGGATGGCCATCGCGAGCCGCGCCGCCTCGATGCGGCCCTCCGCTTCCGGACGCTCGAGCATCAGCTCTTCGAGGATCGCCGTCGCCTCCGTCCATGCGCCCGCGCGTGCGGCCGCCCGGGCGAGCCGCTCGCGCACCGGCAGGTTCGACAGCTTTGCCTTGTGCAAGACGAGCAGGATCTCGAGCGCGCGGTCGAAGGCGCCGAGCTTGTTCTCGTAGAGATCGACCGCAGCGATGCCCGCCGTCAGGCGGTTCTTCGGAGGCGCCGACTCGAGCGACGCGAGCCGGCCGAGCGCCGTCGCCGCGTCGTCGAAGTGGCCCCGGCGGATATTGATTTCGCCAAGCAGCGCGAGCGCGCCCACGTGATCCGGGTCGAGCATCGTGACGTGCTCGAGCGACTTGAGCGCGCCATCTTGATCGCCGCTCTCGCGAAGGACGCGCGCCTGCTCCCAGAAGAGCTTCTGGATCTCCGCCGGTTCGTCGGTGAACTCGAGGCGGCGCCGTACGAGCACGAGCAGCGCCTCGTTGTCCTTTCTTGCCCGCACGCGGCGGAACAGTTTGTCGAACGCCGCGCCCCGCGTCGGATCGCGCTCGAAGCACGCGAAGAGCGCCTCGTCGGCGGCGTCCTCCTGACCGAGCTCGAGGCAGAGCGTCGCCGCCTCTTCCCAGAAGGCCGCCCCGCGCGCGGAGTCGCGGCACCGGGCCCCGAGCTCCGAGGCGGCGCGTACGCGAAGCTCGGAGTCGCCCGAGAGCTCGGCGCACGTGCGCAAACCCTCCCACGCGGCCAGATCGCCGGGGTGGGCCGCCGCGGCGCGCTCGAAGGCGTCGCGCGCCTGGCCGACGTCCGAGGCCGCGAGCAGCGCCCAGCCGGCCAGTCCCGCCGCGTCGACGGCCGCGTCGTCGCCGAGCAGAGAGCCGACTTCGAGCAACGCCGTCGACCGCCGGCGCGGGTCGCTGCCGGGCGGCGAGAGCTCCAGGTTGACGAGTCGCGCGGTCGCCGACGTCCCTTCGACCAGGGGCGTCGGCCGATCGGGCTCGATCGCCGCCGTCACGAGGGCCGCGCCCGCGACCATCGCCTCGCGGCCTTCGCCGTCGAGGGCCGCGGCCACCGCCAGCCGAGCCGCGATCTCGTCGCGAGGCTCCTGGAGCGTCATCGCCGCACCGAGCCACTCGAGGGCCGCGGGCAGGCCGCCACCGGCGTCGACCCAGGCCGCCGCCTGTCGCGCCACACCCTCGAGGTCGTTCGCTTCGCGCGCGCGGCGCACGCGCTCGACGGCCGCGACGAGGCTCGCCGCCGGCCCGGCCCCTTCGATGCGCGCGAGGCTCTCGTCGATCGCGTCCGGGTCCGAGGCCGCCGCGGGCGCGACGAGACGGCCGAGAGCCATGGCCATCGCCAGGCCGTCGGCCGCGCC
>PLIR01000132.1 GCA_003139415.1 Myxococcales bacterium
TCCATCGAGAAGACGCCGTCGGTCGCGACGAGACGCAGGCGCTTGCCCTGCGACGCGCGCAAGGCCTCCTCGAGCGCCGCCATGTCGGCGTGCGGATACCGGGTGCGCTCGGCCTTGCACAGGCGGATGCCGTCGATGATCGACGCGTGGTTCAGGCTGTCGCTGATGACGGCGTCGCGCTCGTCGAGCAACGTCTCGAAGAGACCCCCGTTGGCGTCGAAGCACGACGAGTACAGGACGGCGTCGTCCATTCCGACGAACGCGGCGAGACGCCGCTCGAGCTCCAGGTGCGCGTCTTGCGTTCCGCAGATGAACCGGACGCTCGAGAGGCCGTAGCCGCGCGACTTCAGGGCTGCCCGCGCCGCGTCGATGACGCGCGGGTGCGAGCTCAGGCCAAGGTAGTTGTTCGCGCAGAAGTTGAGGACGGGGGTGGAGCTCTCGCGGACGGCCACCGACGGTCCCTGGGGTCCGATGAGGGTGCGCTCCCCCTTCTCCAGGCCGGCGGCGCGAATCTCGGCGAGCATCGCGGCGAACACTTCGGAAGCGCCTTCGTACATTGGATGGATCCTAGCGCCGCCATGCGGCTCACGCGGCACCCGGTGTTCGTGTAGCCTGCCGCGCATGCTGCTGAGCCGCCTCCGCGGTACCCTCTTTCAGGCCATCACCACGCCGGTGGGCGACTCGCTCGCGCCGATCCGCGTTCCGAAGGACATCGCGCGCCGGATCAACGTCGCGCTCGGCAGCCCGCTCGCGACCGTCCAGGAAATCGCGAAGCGTGACGCCGCGCGCAAGCGCCTCGCGGCGCTACGCGCTGGCGCCGCGGGAGAGACCGCCAAGGAAGCCGCGGCCGCGCCGGTGCTCGTGTACTTCGAGAAGGACAGGAACGTTCGCGAGCTCGGACGCGTCGAAGAGCTGCTCGGCGCCCGCGGATACACCTGGAAGCGCCTCGATGTGGCCGGCGACGAGGCGACGATGGACTTCGTCCTGCTGAAGGCCAAGTGCGAGCGGGACGACTTGCCGGTGGTCTTCGTGGCCGACCAAGCCATCGGGACGTACCCGGCCCTCGTCGACGCCGACGTCTCGGGCGAGCTCTCGCGCGCCATCCGCGGTTAGAACGCGCGTTCTCGGGTGAAGCGCACGCTCGTGCCCAGGTGTCCAAGCCTGCGGGCCTCGAGGCAGGCCGGGGACCCCGGCTCCACGATGCGGCAGTCGTCGGGTCGGACGTCGTACAGGCTGCACGGGTAGAGGCCGGGCGTGGAGACGTCGAGCGCCGCGCAACGGTGGCCCGTGTTGCGGACGAAGCGCCAGCCGGGTGGCCGATCGTCGAGGATCGTCAGGCGCGCGAGCAGGGCCTCTCCCCCCGGGCGCGAGAGCACCCGCTCCTCGTCGACGTCGAGGAGGTGGACCGTGCTCGGGCCATGATGGCAGCACCGCCCGCACTTCACGCAATCGGCGCCGTCCGGGTCGGGCGGCCCCTCGACGGGCTCGAGTCCAAGCGCTTCGGCCATCGACGTCTCGGTCGGCGGCCGGCTACGCCGTGATGGGCCAGGCGATCGACTTGAGCGTCGGGGCGAGGCGCGCCAGCTCCTTGCGGACCTTCGTCGCGGTGGGTCGGTTGTCCGGATTCTGGCGCAGGGTCGACGTGAGCAGCGCCGTCAGGCCCGCCATGTCTTTGCGCTTCGCGAGCTGGGCGAGCGGGGGCGGCGAACCGTCGTGCGAGACATGGCGGGCGATCTGGGCCATCTCGGTATCCGCGTCGAAGAGCACCTTGCCGGTGAGCAACTCGAAGGCGACGCAGCCGAAGGCGTAGACGTCGGACTTGGTTGGAGAGAGGTCGCTGCGGCCGTCGAGCGCCCCCCAAACCTCCGGCGCGCCGTACGGCCCCGTGGCGCAGCCCGGCCGGATGTGCCGGCCCGCGAGGCCGAAGTCCACCAGCACACCCTGCTCGCCGCGGCGCATGACGACGTTGCCCGGCTTGAGATCCAGGTGCCCGACGCCCGCCGAGTGCATGGCCTCGAGGCCGCCGAGAACGTCGTCGAGCACGGCCAGCGCCTTGGCCGTGTCGAGCCCGCGCGCCTCGAGGACGTGCTCCAGCGTGGCCCCCTCGACGAGCTCCATCACGAGGATCGGCTTGGGCTTGCTGCCCGCGTCGAAGGTCACGAACCGGGCGAGGTTGGCGTGCGCGGGGACCGCCATCAGCGCGCTGGCCTCGTCGCGGAAGAGGCGCAAGAACTCGGCCTCGCTGAGGCTTCGCGCCGCGCTCGCGGAGTACTCGGGGACCTTCAGCGCGAACCGCTCGGCGTCCGCGTCGCCCTTCTCGTCGACGCGCGTCGCGACGAACACCGACCCGACTGCGCCGTGGCTCAGCGCGCGAAGCACATAGAAGCCGCCGATCGTCCGGCGCGCCGGCAGCCACGCGGGGAGCGCGTCCGCGACGCGCACGCTCGCCGGCGCGTCGGAGACCTTGCCTTCCTTCGGCAGATCGGTGAGGCGCCAGACGATGTCCGAAACGAGCTTGCCGATGGCCTTGGGCACGCCCGCCAGCAAGTCGTCGAGGGCCGAGGCCAGCGTCTGCGCGCCGATCGCCGCGTCGGCACCCGACAGCACGCGCGCGACGGCCACCGTCAACGGCCGCGAGCCCGCGCCCGCCGGAACGTCGGAGATCCGGTCTGGGTCGAGCCTGCCCCGCGCGCCGATCGCGAGCTGGGCGAGCGAGCCGAGCGCTGCTTCGAGCGCGGACAGCACCTCCGGCTCCGAGCCGCCCGTGGGGGCAAGCGCGCGAAGCGAGGGCGCGTTCTGGATGAGCGACAGCGCGGCGCCGAGGCGCACGAGCACCGTGCGCAGGGCTTCGCTGCGGCTCGAGGCGTCGAGCGCGAGGTTCTTGGCCAGCTCGTCGTGGGCTTGCAGCGCCAGTCCCGTCTCGCCCGCGAGCGCGTCGCCGAACTTCGCGTAGTAGTCGAGCACGTGCACGAGGTCCGGGTTCATCGCCGCCTCGGAGAGCGTGCGCATCTCGCTCGGGTTGACGACGTGCCGGGCCACGATGAGAAACGCGTCGATGGCGTCGCAGGCGCCCACGCGCACGAGGGCGTCGAGCGACCGGGCGAGCGCCGCGATGATCGTGCGGCGAACGGGCGAAGGCGGTCCCTTCTCGAAGCGCTCCAGCAGCGCGACGGCGATCCGCAAGCACCGGCGGCGTAGGCGCGCGGCCCGCTGCGGGTCCCCCGAGTCGTCGCCCACGTCGCCGTCGGCCACGTGAAGGAGCGCCCGCAACCGACGCATCGAGAGCGACGCATGGGCCGGCGCGACGACGGCCCCGGACTTGACCTCGCCCGTCGCCAGCGGAAGCTCCTCGCGCTTGAGGATCCAGTCGGCGAGCCGGTCGCGCATCGTGTCGAGCATCTCGTCGACTCCGCGCACGGCCTCGGCGGCGCCGAGCGAGAGCAGGTGCGACAGGACGTCGTGCTCGAGCAGGCTGATGTCCAGATCGCGCAAGACAGCGAGCGACGTTCGCCGTGCGATCGAGCCGGCCCGCCCCTCCGCGCCGTCCTCCTCGAGCGACACCGCCTCCAGGGCGTCGATGGAGCCCCGGGCGGCCGACAGCACCTCCCAGGCCAACGCGTGAGCTTCCTTCGCGCCCTTCGACGCGAAGGCGTTGAGCGCACGCGCCATCTGCGCGCGCACGGGCTCGTCGTCGCGTGCTGCGCCTTCGAGGTCGCGTGAAACCTCGAGGGCGAGGGCCTCGGCGCCGTCGTCGCCGCTCCCCTTCGGACGCTTGTGCAGCAGGGCGAGCGCCTGCTCCGACGCCTTTTGAACGAGGGGCGAGTCGTCGCCGAGCTCGGCGCGCAAGTCGACCACGGCCTCGCCGATGTCGGGGCCTGCGTGCTCGAGCACGTGTTCGAGCAGCCGCATGGCGGCGTCCGACTCCGCCTCGTCGGCCCTCGGCAGGCCCCAGATGAATCCCGCGGCAGCGCCCGGGTCGCGCTTGAGGAACCCTCCGGCGAGGGCTCGCTCGGCCAGCTCGAGCCCGTGGTCCGGCGCGACGGCGATCTGCGCCGCGAGCGAGGCCGCCGCGCGCCGCCACTCGGTCGGTGACAGGTTGGGAGCGAGGCCGCCCTCGATCTCCTTCGCCAGCGCGGGCACCCAAGGGGCGAGCAGGCCGCGCGCCACCGCGACGTGCCGCCAGACGAGCGACTCGCGGTCTGCCAGCAAGCGCGCCCACGCCGGCGCCACGGCGTCCGCCTTGAAGACGCGCAAACTGTGATCGTCGCCCTGCCCGGCGCGTCGAGCCGCTTCTCGCGCGGCCCTCTCCAGCAGGCGCGCCGCCATGCGCCGGGCCGGCAAGGATCCCGTGGACGGGCCGTCGATCCACTCGCGGGCGATCTCCCGGCGCGAAGCGAGGGCCAAGGCGAGCGGTCCGTCGGCGACGTCGGCGCCGATCGGCAGCTCCGTCACCAGGGCGATGCGCGCGCGCATGCCCGGCCTGGAGAGCCCTTTGCCGGCCCCGAGCGCCATCCGGCGCGCGATCGCGACGAACGTCTCGGCGTCGGCCCCATGCAGGCGCGCCAGCACGCGACGCCCGACGTCGCGTTGCTCGGACCCGATCGGCAGCGCCGACGCGAGCTCGTAGAGTGCCGCGCCGGCCGCCGCGGGCGCCAGCCAGTCCAGATCGTCGGCCAAACCCGACTGCAGGGCGGCCCGCACGCCGAGCACGAGGGCGTTGGGGTTCAGCCCTTCGAGCGGCCCGGGACCGTCCTCCATCGTGGCGCGCGCGAGAGCGGCCATCGACTGCCGCCACGAAGCCCGCCGCTCGACGGCCCCAAGGTTCTGCAGGTCGAGGAGACTGCTGGCGTAGTTGGTGGCGTCACGCACGTACCGGCCAGCGTACAAGCTCCCGAGGTTTCGAGGAAACTCATCGCATTTTCGCGCCGGGGATGCCCTCCCCGGCCTGCCTTGCCGCGCTGGCGCGTGCTATGGGGGCCATCCTCCCGGTATGATCGTCCTTTCGAACGTCACCAAGCGCTACGGCCCCAAGATCCTCATCGAGAACGTGTCGCTGCAACTCGACGCGGGCAAGCGCTATGGCGTGACGGGGGCGAACGGCGCGGGCAAGTCCACCCTGCTCGAGATGCTCGCCCGGCAGGAGGACTGGGACGCCGGCTCGATCGACATCGCCGGGAGCCTGCGCGTCGGCGTCCTCGAGCAAAACCACTTCACGTACGACGAGCAGCGGATCCTCGACACCGTCATGGCCGGCAAGGCCGAGCTGTGGGCGGCGATGGTCGAGAAGGAGAAGCTTCTCGCGGGGGAGGTCGACGACGCGATCGGCGTGCGCCTCGGCGAGCTCGAGGGCGTCATCGCAGAGCACGACGGCTACACGGCGGAGAACGAGGCGGCAGAGCTCCTCGCCGGCCTCGGGATCCCCGTCGAGCGGCATGGGGACCCGATGCGTACCCTCAACGCCGGGTACAAGCTGCGCGTCCTTTTGGCCAAGGTGCTCTTCGGCCGGCCCGACGTCATGCTCCTCGACGAGCCGACCAACCACCTCGACCTCGAGTCGATCCACTGGCTCGCGCGGTTCCTCATCGAAGAGCACAAGGGGATGCTGCTCGTCGTCTCGCACGACCGGCACTTTCTCAACTCGGTGGCGACGCACATCGCGGACGTCGACTACCGGACGATCACCATCTACACGGGCAACTACGCCGAGTTCGTCGCCGCCAAGTACGAGAACCAGCAGCGCGCCGAGGCCACGGCGCAGAGCGCCAAGAAGAAGATCGGCGAGCTGCAGGACTTCGTGCAGCGCTTCGGATCGCACGCCTCGAAGAGCAAACAGGCGCAGAGCCGCCTGAAGCAAATCGAGAAGCTCGAGGACATCGTCGAGACCAAGGGCGCGAAGCGCTCCAGCCTCGTCCGACCGTTCGTCCGGTTCGAGTTCGACAAGCCCAGCGGGCGCGACGTCGCCCGGGTCACCGACGTCCGCAAGGCCTTCGGCACCAAGGTCGTGCACGAAGGCGTCAGCTTCAACCTCAACCGGGGCGACCGCGTGGCCGTCATCGGCCGCAGCGGCATCGGCAAGTCGACGCTGCTCAAGCTGCTCATCGGCGGCAACAAGAGCCTCGACGCCGAGACGCGACCGTACGCGCTCGAGCCCGACGCCGGCGAAGTGCGCTGGGGCCACGACACGAGCGTCGGCTACTTCGCGCAGGACCACCACGAGGCCCTCGGCGAGACGGCCAAGGGCACGACGCCCTACGAGTGGCTGTACCGCTTCGACGCGCGGCGCACGAAAGAAGAGATCCGGGCGATCCTCGGGCGCCTCCTGTTCAGCGGCGACTCCGCGCTGAAGCCCACCGAGGCCCTCTCCGGGGGCGAGGCCGCGCGCCTCTTGCTCGCCAAGATCGTGCTCGGAAGGCACAACGTGCTCGTCCTCGACGAGCCGACCAACCACCTCGACATCGAGTCGATCGAGGGCCTGCTCGAGGGCCTGTTGAAGTTCGAGGGGACGATCGTGTTCGTCAGCCACGACCACCATTTCGTGAGCCGTCTCGCGACGCGAATCATCGAGCTGCGCGATCGGCCGCCCAAGGACACCCGCCCGGGCTGCGAGATCGTCGACTACGGCGGCACCTACGAGGAGTTCCTGTCCCGTCCCGGCGCGTGAGCCGGTAGACGTCGTGGCCCCGCGCGATCTTGCGAAGTAGCTCTAGAATCTCGGCAGCGGCGGAGGCTCGTCGGTCGGCGGGGGGTCGACGTGGATCTGACTCCCGCCCTCTTCCCGCGCCTCGTCGAGGGCGTGTCGGGCGCGTCGCAGGATGTCCTCCGTCGACTCGCCCGAGGGCGGCACCCAGACGGCGCAGCCGATCGAGAGCGTGACCCGGCGAAGCTCGTCGAGCTTCAGCTCCTCCACCTGCAAGTTGCGAAATACCCGAGCCGCAACGGCCCGCGCCGCTACCTCGTCGGCGCCGGGGAGCAGGACTCCGAACTCGTCGGCTTCGAGCCGCGCCAGGACGTCGTAGTCCCTCAGACACGCCTTGAGGCGGGTCGCCACGCGCTCGAGCACCTGGTCGCCCACGGGCCGCCCGAACTCGTCGTTGATGATGCCCATGCGATCGACGTCCATGCGCAGGATGGCGTAGCTGTCCCAGGCGCGGGTGCTGCGGCCGTGCTCCCGGTCGAGATCCTCCCGAAAGCGTCGGTGGTTGAGCAGACCGGTCAGCGCGTCGAAGGCGGTGAGCTCGACGATCCGCGACTGGAGCTGCCTCGCCGTGCGCTCCGCGGTCCGCTCTCGCGTGACGTCGTCGAAGATGAGGATCCGCCCGAGCCGCCGGCCGTCGCGCACCATGGGGGACGTCTTGCAGACGACCGTGCGGGGCCGGGGCCGCCGCACCTCCACCTCGAGCACCGGGGACACGACGGCGGTGTCGTCGCCCCCCGCCATGCCGAGGAACCGCTGCGGGTCCTCGCACGCGCGCGCGAAGGCGCCGAGCACCTCCTGCCTCATCTTGCCGACGTTGGCGGCGGGTTCGATGCCGAAGATTTCTCCGGCGCGTCGCCCGATCATCCGGCAGCGGCCGTCGACGTCGAACACCACGAGGCCTTCGTTCGCCGCTTCGAGCATCGCGAGCAGCGTCGCTTGCAGAAATCCTCCCCACGCGGGATCCTCGGCCGGCATCGGGCGGTCATGCTACTTCGGCGGGTGGCCCTTCGCGAAGAGGCGGGTCTTCGGGGCCCCCGTCTCATTGCGGCAACGGTTCGGAGCCCTTCTCGGAGGACGTTCGCGCCATCTTGGCGAAGCTCTCCTTGTCGGAGGCCTTCTCGATCGCTGCCTCGACCGTGATGACCCCCTCTTTGACGTAGCGCTCGAGCGCCATGTCCATCGTTTGCATTCCCTGGGCCTGGCCGCCCTGCATCATGCTCGGAATCTGGAACGTCTTGTTCTCGCGGATCATCGATGCCAAGGCGGCCGATCCGACGAGGATCTCGTGCGCCGCGACGCGCCGCTTTCCGTCGGCCGAGCGAAGCAGCTGCTGGGCGACGATGCCCGCGAGGCTCTCGGCCAGCATGCCGCGGACCTGAGGCTGCTCATCGGCCGGGAACGCGTTGACCACGCGGTCGATGGTGGCGGCGGCGCTGTTCGTGTGCACCGTGGCGAAGACGAGGACGCCGAAGCTCGCGAGCTGCAGCGCGAGCTTCATCGTCTCGTTGGTCCGCAGCTCGCCGATGAGGATGACGTTGGGATCTTCGCGCCCGGCGCTGCGGATGGCGTGGGCGTACGTGGAGGCGTGGTGGCCGATCTCGCGGTGGGTGACGGCGGCCTTCTGCGGCACGTGCACGAACTCGACCGGGTCCTCGATCGTGAGAACATGCACCGCGCGCGTCTTGTTGATGTGATCGATCATGGCCGCGAGCGTCGTCGACTTGCCCGACCCCGTCGGCCCCGTGACGAGCACGAGCCCGGCACGCCGGTCGGCCATCTTGCGGATCGACGGCGGGCATTTCAGGTCGTCGAGCGTCAGCACCTTCGACGGGATCGTCCGGAAGACGGCCGCGAGCCCCGTCGTCTTGTAAAAGTAGTTCGCGCGGAACCGCGCCTTGTCGCCGTAGCCGTAAGCGAAGTCGAGATCGAGGGTCTCGGTGATCGTGCTTCGCTGCTCCGGCGTCGCGATCTCGAAGAGCAGGTCTTCCATCTCCGCGGCGTCGAGGGGCTGTTCGCGCATCGGGACGAGCTGCCCGCGCTGCCGCATCAGCGGGGGATAGCGAATGCCGAGGTGCAGATCGCTGCCGCCCGCGGCGAGGAGCTGATCGAAGAGGGCGTCGATGCGCGCCATCAGGCGCCCCTCTTGCCGAAGATCTGACCGGCCTTGCCGAGCATTCCGCCGGCCTCCTTGAGGAGCCCGCCTTCTTTCTTGGGCGGTTCGGGCGCCGGCGCCGGGGCGCGTTTGGCTGCGAGCTGCGCCTCGAGCTCGTCGGGGTGCTCGGCAACGGCGAGCGCCGCGGCCGCCGTGATCCGCCCCGCCCTGACGAGATCCGCCAGGGACTCGTCGAGGCGAAGGACCCCGATCCCCTTGCCGCGCTGCTGCAGGCTCGGGATCTGGAAGGTCTTGCCGTCGCGAATCATGCTCCACAAGCTGATGGACCCCGGCAAGAGCTCCGCCGCGGCGACGAGCTCTTTGCCGTCCGCCGTGGGCACCAGGCGCTGGCCCACGATGAGGTGCAGTCCACCCGCGAGCGTCATCCTGACTTGCTGCTGGTCGGCGGGGGGGAAGAGGTCGACCAGGCGGTCGATCGTCTTTGCGCAGCTGGGCGTGTTCATCGTCCCGAGAACGAGGTGACCCGTCTCGCTCGCCGCGAGGGCCATCCGAACGGTCTCGGTGTCCCGAAGCTCGCCGACGACGATGACGTCGGGATCCTCGCGGAGCGATCCCTTGAGGGCGCTCGCGAACGTGCGGGTGTTCGAGCCGACCTCGCGCTGGCTGATCATCGCCTTCTTGCGCTCGTGCAGGTACTCGACGGGATCCTCGACCGTGATGACGTGGTGGGTCGTCTCGCGGTTGATGATGTCGACGATGGCCGCGAGCGTGCTCGTCTTGCCGTGCCCGGTGGGTCCCGTGACGAGCACGAGGCCCTGGTGGTGGTGGGTGGCCTTCTCGATTTCCACGGGGAGCCCGAGCGACGCGAGCGTGGGGACGGCGGCGGGGAGAACCCGCAAGCAGGCCTTGAGACCCGAGCGCTGGCGAGAGACGTTGACGCGGAAACGTCCGCCCGCGCCGCGGTCGAGGGCAAAGTCGCACGACCCCTGCTCGTCGAGCGTGGCGCGAAGGCGATCGGGTACGAGCGCGGCGATGAGCTTGTCGGCGGTTTGCTCGTCGATCGGGGCGCCGTGGGGCGCAAGCGCGCCCGCCGTGCGGAGCAGCATCGGGCGCCCGGCGACGATGTGGAGATCGCTCGCGCGCGCCTCGCGGGCCAGAGCGAGCATCGGGTCGAGACCCGGGATTGACTTCGAGGTGGGGGGCGCGTGGGCGCGCGCGGGCGCGGGGCGATGCGCGGGCGCGGGCGCGAA
>PLIR01000197.1 GCA_003139415.1 Myxococcales bacterium
CTGGGCAGCGACGGAGGAGGGGACGACCGGCGCGAATCGGGGATCATGCCCGACGGCGGGGGCGCGCTCCCGGACCGCGGCATCGGCGTGGCCGACGGCGGGGGAATCGTCTGCTTGCGGGTGGTGGATGGAGGCGCGCGAAATGGAGCCGCTCCGCCGGAGGCGTAGGGGCTCAAGTTCGGGGCCAGGTTGGGGGGCGGTACAAAAGCACGCCGCGCCATCGTTTGGAAATACTACCGCAAAGAACCATCCGCGTCTGCCTTTCCTCCATCTTTCTTGCCAGGTCGCAAGAAACAGCAGAAAAGGGCTCGAAAGTAGGGCGAAAGTCCCTGTAGGCACCGGCGGTCGCTCACCGGCTTCATCGCAAGTAATGCTAATCTCGCGCGTCCCAATGCCGTCAGCCGCCTGGCCCGGGCCGCCGCAGGTCGGAGCGCTCCGCGAGGATGGAACCGTGGATCCAGCCCGGGCGGAAGGCATCCCCGACGAGCTCGCGGTGGCCCTCTACGAGCAGATGGTGCTGTCGAGGGAGACGGACGCGCACCTCGTGGCATTGCAGCGGCAAGGGCGCATCACCCACCACGCGAGCGCCGCCGGCGAGGAGGCGGCCATCGTCGGCGCGGCGGCGGGCGTCCGCGACGAGGACTGGATGTTCCTTGCTTCGCGCGAGTTCGCAGCCGCCCTCTGGCGCGGGATGCCGCTCGGCGCGCTCGTTCACCATGCGCTCGGGACGGCGCGCGGTCCCGGCAGGGGCCGAGACACCTATGCACCGCCGTTCTGGAAGCCGGCGCGGGTCGTCAGCGCAAGCCCTCTTTCGGCCACCCAGATCCCGCACGCAGCCGGGGTCGCCTGGTCCGCGCGGGCCCGCCGCGAAGACGTCGCCGCGCTGGTGTTCTTCGGCGAGGGGGCGACGAGCAGCGCGGACTTCCACGCCGGGCTGAACTTCGCGGGGGTGACGCGGGCTCCGCTCATCGCCGTCTGCCGCAATAACGGCTGGGCCACCAGCCTTCCCTCGGACAGGCAGACCGCGAGCGACGGCTTCGCGGTCAAGGCGGTCGCCTACGGCGTACGCGCGGTCCGCGTGGACGGGGGGGACGTCATCGCCGTTCTCGCGGTCGTCCGCGAAGCGCGCGCCCGCGCAGCGGCGGGGGAGGGCTGCACGCTGATCGAGGCCGTCGTCCCGCCGCGCCCGGACAGCGGCGACGTGTCGTCGTCCCCGGCCGATCCGATCGCCCGCATGCGCAGGCACCTCGAAGGACGCGGTCTCTGGAGCGACGACCGCGACGCGCGGCTGCGCGACGAGGTCCACGCCGACGTGCGCCGCGCGATCGCGGAGGCCGACGCCGAGCCCAGCTCCCCTACGCCCGACTTCACCGACGACGTCTACGCGAGCCTGCCGTGGCATCTTCGCGAGCAGCGACAGGCCATGGCGCCGCGCGACCCGGCGGCGGGGGGGTAACGTGCCCGAGCGGAACATGGTGCAGGCGATCAACGACGCGCTCGCGCACGAGATGCGCCGCGACGATCGTGTCGTCGTCCTCGGCGAGGACGTCGGGCGTGTGGGGGGCGTCTTCCGCGTGACCCAGGGCCTCTGGGAAGAGTTCGGCGACGAGCGCGTCGTCGACACGCCGCTCTCGGAGGGCGGGATCGTCGGGGCGGCCATCGGCATGGCCCTCTACGGGCTCGTCCCGATCCCCGAGATCCAGTTCGCGGATTTCATCTACCCGGCCTTCGATCAGATCGTGAGCGAGCTGGCGAAGCTGCGGTGGCGGTCCGGCGGCGAGTACCCGGCGAAGGTCGTCATTCGCGCCCCCGTCGGCGGAGGCATCCGCGGCGGGCTCTATCATTCGCAGTCCCCCGAGGCGTTGTTCATCCACGTCGCGGGGCTCAAGGTCGTGTGCCCATCGAGCCCATACGACGCAAAGGGCTTGCTCCTCGCCTCGATCCGGGACCCCGATCCCGTGCTCTTCTTCGAACCCAAGCGAATCTACCGCGCGGCCAAGGGCGAGGTGCCCGACGGGGAGTACACGCTTCCACTCGGGGTGGCCGCCGTCGTCCGCCCAGGCCGCCACGTCACTGTGATTGCTTGGGGTGCCATGCTTTACGAAGCCATCGCGGCCGCCGACCAGGCGAGCCAGAGCGGGGTAGAATGCGAGGTCATCGACTTGCGGACTCTCTGGCCCGTCGATATCGAGACCATCGTGGCCAGCGTGAAGAAGACGGGCCGCGTCATCGTCGTGCACGAGGCGCCCAAGACGTGCGGCTTTGGCGCCGAGCTGGTGGCGCTCGTCAACGAGAAGGCCTTCTTCTGCCTCGAGGCCCCGCCGGCGAGGGTCTGCGGTTTCGACACGCCCTTCCCCTACGCGCTCGAGATGGAGTACCTACCGCTGGCGCGCCGAATCCTTCCGGCGATTATCGAAACAGCGGGCATCTAGGCAAGGCGAGGGACGATGGCTCGTTGGGACTTCAAGCTGCCGGATCTGGGCGAGGGCGTGGCCGAAGGGGAGATCGTCGCCTGGCTCGTCAAGGTCGGCGACGCCGTGGCCGAGGATCAGCCGATGGTGGAGGTGATGACCGACAAGGCCACCGTCACCATCGCCGCTCCGAGGGCGGGGGTCGTCCTCGAGACGCGGGGCCGCGCCGGTGACACGATCGCCGTGCACTCCGTGCTGATCGTCCTCGACCTCGACCCGGATGCGCCCGCCGCGCGCCGCGCCAACGGGACGGACAAGTACGGTGCCGGTCGCGAGGAGTCCGGCGCGATGGCCGTGGGCCACCTGCGCGAGGCGCTGCCGGGCATGCCGGGCAGGCCCTCGGCGGCCATCCCCGGTGCTTCGCCGGCTAGCGCCGCCTACTTCAACGACAAGCCGCTTGCCACACCGGCGACCCGCAAGCTCGCTCGAGATCGCGACGTCGACCTGCGCCGCGTGCCGCCCACCGGTCCCGCGTCGCGCGTGACGCGCGCCGACGTCGAGGGGTTCGAGCGAGGGCCGGCGCAGGCCGTCGGGGCTGCAACCTCCTCCGCGCCGCTCGAGCCCGAACACACGCTCGTGCGCGCGCCGACGCGAGCACCGGCGCCCACGGCAGGGGCTCCCGCCGGGAGCGGCTCGGGCTCCGCGCGTGAAGATCGCGTCCCGCTCGCGGGGCTTCGCCGCCGGATCGCCCAGAAGATGACGCAGTCGACCGCGACGGCCGCCCACTTCACCTTCGTCGAAGAGTGCGACGCCGGTGAACTCAAGGCCCTTCGCGCGCGGCTGGCCGAGCCCGCGAGCGCGATGGGCGTCAAGCTCAGCTTCTTGCCGTTCGTCGTGAAGGCGGTCGTCGCGGCCCTGAAGAAGCATCCCATCATGAACACGACGCTCGACGAAGCGAGCAACGAGATCGTGTTCCGCCACTACCACAACATCGGGATTGCCACTGCGACCGAGGGAGGGCTCATGGTGCCGGTCGTCAAGGACGCCGACCGTCGGAGCATCCTCGACATCGCGCGCGAGATCGAACGCCTGTCGGTAGAGGCGCGAGCGGGGCGCTGCAAGCTCGAAGACCTGCAGGGGTCGACCTTCACGGTAACCTCCCTCGGCGCCAAGGGTGGCCTCCTCGCGACCCCCATCATCAACTTTCCGGAGGTCGCGATCCTCGGGGTGCATCAAATCAAGTCGAAGCCGGTCGTGCGCGACGGCCAGATCGTCGTCGGGGACGTGATGCTCCTCTCGCTGTCGTTCGATCACCGCATCGTCGACGGCCACGTCGGGGCCGACTTTGCCTACGAGATCATCGGCTACCTCGAGAGGCCGGAGCGTCTGCTCCTCGAGATGGTGTGAGCGTGCGAGGTCTCTGCGTCGCGGTGCTCGTCCTGGTCGCCGTCCGGCCGACGTTGGCGCGCGCGGCCGATCCCGTCCCGACGGCGCCCGCGCCGGCCACACCGGGCGCCGATCAGATCCAGTTCGCGGCGCGCGAGCACGACCTTGGGTACCGCGCGTACACCGAGAAGCAGTTCGACGAGGCGGCCACCCACTTCGAGAACGCGTTCTTCGCTGCGCCGAACCCGGCCGAGCTGCGCAGCGCAATCCGTGCGCGTCGCGACGCGGGCCAGCTCGCGCGCGCCGCGACGCTGGCCGCGATCGGCGAGCGCCGCTTTCCAGTCGACGCCGCCACGGCCAAACTCTCCCAGGATACCATCGCGCTCGCGCGCCCGCGCGTGCAGGAGCTTCTCCTCGCGTCCGACACCGAGTACGGCGTCGCGGTCGACGAGAAGGCGGTGGGGTCGGGCCGGGTAAAGGAGGCCCGCCTCTTCGTGGATCCCGGGAGCCACGAGCTCGTCGTCAGCTGGCCCGACGACCGCAGCACCCGTGTCTCAATCGACGCGCAGCCCGGGGGCACGCGGACCATCCAGCTCGAACCGCCTCCCCCCGAGCCGCCTCCTCCGGCCCCACCGCCTCCGATCCTGCCTCCCGCGCCGCCCCCGCCCGCCGTCGCGATCGTGCCTGCCCCTCCCTCGGTGCCCGCCGAGCCGCGCCCTCCCATGCGTCCGCTGGATCCAGGGGTCTTTTACACGGGGGCCGTGCTGACCGCGGTCGGTGTGGGGGTGTCGGTGTGGTCCTGGGTCGACGCCGCAAACAACCCCGGGCGCCAAGCCGTGCGAAACGGTTGTGGAGGGCTCGGGACGAACTGTTCGCTCTATCAGCAGGGGATTGACGCCCAAAACCGGTCGTACGCGATCAGCGCGGTCACCCTAGGGGTCGGCCTCGCCACGGGGATCGTCGGGATCTTTTTCACGCGTTGGTCCGGCTCGGTGCCGTCGATCGCAACGGCAACCGCGCCAGTGAACGGTGTGAGGATCGCGCCTGTCTTGGGCCTGGAGAGCGCGGGCGTCGTGGGAGCATTCTGACGCCTGTGTAGTGGCATAATGGGGGCATGACCCGCCGGCGGGAGCCCCCATCCTGACCCACAAGCTCGTAGCTCTCGAGGGCGACGGACGCCGGCTCGATCGGTTCGAGCTCGTCGCCGAGCTCGCGACCGGCGGCATGGCCACGGTGTACCTGGGGCGGATCTCGGGCGCGGGTGGATTCCAGCGGTTTGTCGCCATCAAGCGGCTTCACCCCCACCTCGCGCGGGAGCCCGAGTTCATCCAAATGTTCCTCGACGAGGCCCGGCTCGCGGCGCGTATCCACCACCCCAACGTGGTGCCGATCCTGGAAATTGGAGCCACCGACGCCGGGTACTACCTGGTGATGGAATATGTGGAGGGAGACACCCTCGCGCGCCTCGTCACGCACCCGGGCTCGGAGAGCAAGCCGGTCCCCGTGCCTCTGGCGGGGCGGATCATCGTCGACATGCTGACGGGCTTGCACGCGGCGCACGAACTCGCCGACGACGAAGGCCATCCCCTCCAGATCGTGCACCGTGACGTCTCGCCGCAGAACGTCCTGGTGGGCGTCGACGGGAGCTCCAGGTTGAGCGACTTCGGCGTGGCCCGCGCCACGAGCAAGCTGTCGATCACCCAGAACGGTCAGCTCAAGGGCAAGCTTGCTTACATGGCGCCCGAACAAGCGCGCGGCATCAAGGACATCGATCGCCGCGCTGATGTCTTCGCCGCCGGCGTCGTCATGTGGGAGGCGCTGACCGGGCACCGTCTCTTCCGGGGCGACGGCGAAGCCGACACCTTCAACAAGGTCCTAAACGAGCCAATCCCGCGGCTCGGATCGGCGCTGTCCGCGGCGCCACCGGTCCTCGAGGCAGTCCTGGCGAAGGCGCTCAGCCGCGATCGCGAGGAGCGTTACCCCACGGCCGCCGCGTTCGCGGACGAGGTCGAACGGGCCGTGCGGGAGGTGGGTCCTGCGGCGACGCATAGAGACGTGGCCAAGTACCTGCACTCCGTCCTCGGCGTGGAGATCGCGCAGCAGCGCGACGCGGTGAGGTCGTGGCTCGCGCGGGACCCGAGCCGACCCCGCGGGCTGGGCACCCCCTCGCCCCCCGGCGTCGGGCGCGCGTCGTCCGCCGTTTCGGGGGTCACGCCGCGCGGCCAGCGGTCGGATGGGACGCCCTCGAGCGGAGGGTCGATCGTGGCCCCGGCGGTGTCGAGCGGTGGGCTTCCGCAGCTCGTCGACTCCGTCGCGGACAGGGCCGCCGATCTGCGGCCGCATCCCTCGCGCGTGTGGATCTGGACGGCCGGCCTCGTGGTGCTCCTTATTCTGGGCGGCCTGTGGGCGCGGCGGCGGATGACGAGTCCAGGCGTGGCGACCGCCGTTCGACCCGCGGTCCCTTCCGAAGGGATCGCGTCGCCCGCACCGTCGGCCCCCGCTCGGCCAGCGGCGGTGACCGCGCCCGAGGGCGTCCTACCCGTGGCGAGCGCCGGGAGCTCGGCGGCCGCAATCGAAGCAGCGCCCACCTCCTCGGCTTCCGCTTCGACGCGTCCTGCCCGCGGACTGCGACCTCCGGAGAGCTTGGGCACGGCCAAGGCGGCCGGCTCGGCGTCCAGGCCTACGGTTCCCGACGACATCGTGCGAAACCCATATCGATAGGCGATGGCGCTCGCTCGTCGAACGATCGATGCCGGTGCGGTCGGCCTGCTGCTGGCTGGGGCCTGCGCGGGGAACCAGGCGCCCGCGGCGGGCCTCGCGCTCGAGCCCCGCTTCGTCGCCGTGCACAACGCGCTGGCTGCGATGGGTCTCGCGCAGGTCGGTCCGATCCAGGAGGGCATGCTTCGCGAGGGGCAGGAGACGAGGGTAAATCTCTCGCTTCCTGCCGGCTGCGTGGCCGTGGTGGCGCTCGGGGGCGAGGGGATGCGCGATCTCGACGCGACCCTCCTCGACTCGCACGGGACGCCGCTTGCGCACGACACGACGATCGAGCCGCAGGCGGTCCTTCGCCCTTGCCTCGAAGCGTCCGACGAGTACGTCCTGCTCCTCAAGGCCGCCGCAGGCGGCGGCCCGTGGACGACGGCCACCTGGGCTGGCGGCCTGACGGGGGGCAAGGGGACGGCAGCATCCGCGCCGGAGGCCAACGGCACGTGCAGCGCGCCCATCCCCCTGACGCCCGGCTCCGTGTCCGGCTCGACCACGCGCGGCGGCCACGAGAATGCCGGCTCCTGCGGTACCAGCGACTCGCGCGAGTTGGCGTACGAGCTCGACGTCAGTAGCCGCGAGCGTGTCGGGATCGACGTGGAGGCGCGGTTCGATTCGGTCCTCTACGTCCGCAAGGACGACTGCACCGATCCGAACGCCGAGGTGGCCTGCAACGACGACTACGCGTCCGACCGCACGCGGTCGCGCGTCGATCGCGTTCTCGACCCCGGCAAGTACTTCGTGTTCGTCGACGGCTACGGGCAAGAGTCGGGCGCCTTCAAGATGAAGGTCACGCTCACCGACGTCGCGGCGATCGCCGATATGTGCGCCAAGGCCCCGCCGCTGCCCGTCGGCGTGGTGCAGACCGCCTCCACGGCAGGCCTCGCGGACGACGCGCAGGCGACGTGCGGGGGCGGCGCCGAGGGCGCCGACGCCGTATGGCGCGCGGAGGTGACGGCGCGATCGCGTGTACGCTTCGTCGAGCACTCCGACGAGGTGACGCCCGTCGTGCACGTGCGTCGCGTGTGCGCAGACGAGCAGAGCGAGGTGGCCTGCGGCGAGGCGGGGGCGAGCTCCGGCGACGCCGCAGTGACGGCGCTGATGGATCCGGGGACGTATGCCGTCTTCGCCGACGCGCACGACCGCGATTCGGTGGGGCGCTACTCACTGCTGTTCGAGACGGCCCCTGCCGCCGGCTCCGGGACGGGAGGCGACGCATGCGCTGACGCCGTCCCCATCGTCCCTGCGCCCTCCGGGTCCGTCGCCGGCGACACATTTGCCGCGCGCGACGACGTCTCGGCGAGCTGCGGCGGCGCCGGCGCGCCGGACGTCGTCTACCGCCTCGACGTCCCGCGGCAGTCCCGGCTGGCGGCGGCGCTCGACGGGGAGGAGTCCCCGCACGTCCTGGCGGCGTGGCGCCGTTGCGGAGATCGATCCACGGAGGTGGCGTGCGGCAGGTCGATCGACGAGATCGTCGCGCCGGGCAGCTACTTCATCGCGGTCGACGGGGCCTCCCCCGACGCGTTCGGCCGCTTCACGCTCAACTGGACGTTGCGCGATCTCGCCGGGCAGGCGACCGCCTGCGCGACGGCGCCCACGCTCGCGGACGGGGCGCGCGTCTCGGGCAGCACCGTCGGCGCCGGCGACAAGTTCGCTACATCGTGTTCGAGCGCCGACGCGAGCGGTCCGGACCGGGTGTTCAAGTTCGTGCTCGCGCGCCGATCCAACGTCCACCTGGCGCTCACCGCCGGGGCGTTCGACGCCGCCATCGCGCTCCGGCGCACGTGCGCCGACGCGGCGAGCACGGCGGGGGCGCCGGAGCTCGTATGTGAATCGGAGCCCGACGCCAACCATCGGTCGGTCATCGAGCGATCGCTCGAGGCGGGGTCGTACTGGGTCGTCGTCGACGGGCAGTCGGCCAACGATCAGGGGCCCTTCGCGCTCGACTTCAAGGTGCTCCCCTGATGCCGGCGGCTACGCGCAGACGACGAGCCCGTCGCGGGCCAGCACGTCGACGGCGTCCATGCCCTCGGTCAGCGGGAGGCCCATCCGGATGCAGATGATCTCGAGCGAAGACGCGCCGTCGATGAACTCGAGCATGCGCCGCGCGTCGGGCGAGAGATCGAACCATGCCAGGTCGTCGAGCGAGACCGCGAGCTTGGGAACGGACGTCTCCTGCATCGGCAGCGCTTCGACGACGATCGACGGGGTCGCGATCTCGGGCACCTCCGACGGGGTGTCCGCGTCGGGCCGCACCGTCATGCGTTCGCTCTGCTTCGCGAAGTCCTGCGGGTCGAAAGGGGGACGCACCGTCGCGCGGTCGTCCGAAGAGCCGCTGTTCGCCATCGCGTACTGGATCGAGGAAGTCCGAGAGGTTGCCACGTAGATGCCCGGCCGTAAGCTGCAACCTTCAAGATTAGCGCAATCGCCCTCGACCAAAAAGGCCTCTCGCCTTCGGCCTCGCCTTTTGGCGTGGTACGCCACCGCGAGCCGGGATTTGCCGTGGCGGCGCACGAGCGACCCGTACGCCGTCTGGCTCAGCGAGACGATGCTTCAGCAGACGCGCGTCAATACCGTCATCCCGTACTACGAGGCGTTCGTCCGCGAGTATCCCACGGTGGCCTCGCTCGCCGAGGCGCCCGAAGAGCGGGTGCTCTCGCTCTGGAGCGGGCTCGGGTACTACCGCCGCGCTCGAATGCTGCACGCGGCCGCCAAGCGGGTCGTGTCGGAGCACGGCGGGCAGCTTCCCCGTGATGTTGCCGCGCTGCGGACGCTCGAGGGAGTCGGAGCGTACACCGCGGGCGCCGTCGCCAGCATCGCGTTCAAGCGGCGCGCGGCGGTGGTGGACGGCAACGTCGCGCGCGTCCTCGCGAGGCTCTTTGCGATCGAGGAGGACGTCAAGACGTCTCTGGGGGCGGCGCGGCTATGGAGCCTCGCCAACGCTCTCGTACCGGACGGCGACGAGGACCCGGGCGATTGGAACCAGAGCTTAATGGAGCTCGGCGCCACGGTGTGCCTGCCGAAGCGGCCGGCTTGCGACGCGTGTCCGGTACGCGACCTCTGCGCCGCGAGGCGGCGAGGCATCGCCGATCGCCTGCCCCGCACGGCTCCGAAGCGGCGTCCGACGGAGGTGCGGCGCACCGCCATCGTCGTGGCGTCGGCGGATGCCGTGCTCGTGGCCCGGCGACGCGTTGGCGCGCTCTTCGGCGGCCTATGGGAGCCGCCCATCGGCGATGGCGACGGACTCGCCGTGGCGCAGTCTCTCGGTATCGACGGGACGTCGCTCGAGCCGATGGGGAGGGTGGTGCACGTCCTTTCCCACCGCCGGCTAATCATCGAGGTGCTGCGGGCGCCGCTCAGCCCGCGCGCGCGTCGCCGGCCCTGGCCGCTGCCGGGGCCGGAGTACGATGCCGCCGAGGTCGTGGCGATCGCGGCCTGGCGCCGCCTGCCGCACGCGACGCTTGCGCGCAAGATCCTCGCGACCGCCCGTGGGATCGGGTTATAAAGCGCCCGTCCACGATGCACCGGCTGTGGCCATGGGTACCATGTCTGGTCGCGGCCGCGGCGGCGGCGTCGCCCTCTGGCGATGCCCGCGCGGACGACGGCGTCCCCGGCGAACCTGCCGCCAGCGCCCCCGCGACGATCCGCGCCCACCGGTACACCCTCACCGAGTGCCTCGCGCTCGCGGATCGGAACTTCCCCAACCTCTGGGCCGCGCGCGCGCGCCTGGCCTTTGCGCACGGACAGCTCGAGGAGGCCAAGTGGCTTCCGTGGTTTCAGTGGACGGCGCAGTCGGCGTTTGGCGTGCTACCGCAGATCGGGGGCTCGGTGCTTTACACGTCGAGCGCCGTCAACAACAAGAACGTCACCGGCTTCGCCGGCCTCGAGCCGTTCCTTCAGTTCGGGGTGAGCGGCGTGGTACCGCTCTACACGTTCGGCAAGATCGAGACGGCGCGCGAGGCGGCGGAGGCCAACGTGCGCGTCTCCGAGTGGGACATGGAAAAGGCGCGGCAGTCGACGCGCATGGATGTCCGCCGCGCGTACTACGGGCTCGAGCTCGCCCGCGATGCCCGCGAAGTCCTGAACGATGCCATGGACCGGCTCGACAAGGGCATCCAGGGCGTCAAAGACAAACTCGCCAAGGGCGAGGCGAACGTCACCGACGTGGATCGCTTGCGGCTCGAGGCCTACAAGCAGGACGTCTCGGCGCAGGCGCTGCAGGCTCCCAAGGGAGAGGCGTACGGCCTCGCTGCGCTGCGCTTCCTGACGGGCGTCGAGGAAAACTTCGACGTCCCGGACGAGCCGCTCAAGAGGCCCGACCGGCCGCTCGTCGCCATCGCGCAATACCTCGAAGCGGCGCGCATCCTGCGTCCGGACGTCAACATGGCCCGCGCGGGCGTCGTGGCACGCCGGGCGCTCGTCGAGTTGGGCCGGGCCAAGCTGTACCCGGACTTCGGCCTCGGCCTCGGCGCCGACTTCATCTCGTCGCCGAGCGCGGCCGAGGCGAACGACATCTATGCGTTCGACCCGTTCAACCACTTCTTCTACACGATCGCGTTCGGCGCCCGGTGGAGCCTCGATCTCTTGCCCCAGGCCGCGCGCTTGAACCAGGCCGAGTCGCAGCTCGAGGAGACGCGGTCGCTCGAGCGCCTCGCCCTCGGCAACGCGGTGTTCGAGGTCGAGAAGGCCTACGCCGACGCCCTCGAAGCCAAGGGCCGCGAGGAGACCTGGGACAAGGCCGAGCACATCGCGAAGCAGTGGATTTCGATCGTGCAGGACCACATCGACCTTGGCACCTGGGACGAGCGCCAGCTGCTCGAGCCGCTGCGCGCCTACGGCAACGCGCGCGTGCAGCACCTCTACGCCCTGATGGACTACAACGTCACGATGAGCAGCCTCGCCCTCGCGAGCGGCTGGGACAGCGCCGCCCCGACCGCCGAATGACGCGTTGAACGCGCGATGCGTTCACCAAGGGCACGTGGCAAGGGCGAGGATCGCGAGCAGGCGCGCTTTGACCACGTCGAAGTCGAGGAGCGCGAGGTTGAGCTCGGCCTGGCGGTGCGCCTCGGAGGCCGTGACGAGCTCGAGGCTGGAGCCCTGGCCCGTCATGTACCCGAGCTGCGTCATCTGATCGTTCTGCGCGGCAAGGTCACGCTGCTCGCGTGCCACCTTGGCCGACTGTTCGGCCACCAGCATCTGCCGCTGGGCCTGTTCGACCTGGATGATGGCCTGCCGCTTGAGCGCCTCGAGCTGCTGCGTGGCGATGTCCTGCGCCGCCCTCGCGTTTCGCAGGTTGCCGTACCGGGTGCCGCCGTCCCAGATCGGGACACTCAAGACTCCCTGGACGTTCCACGTCGGGTTCGGGTACGCGCCGCTCGGCGAGACGGCGGCGACGGTGCTCTGCGCCGTCACCGTGGGGATGAACGTGTACCAGACGTTGCGCAGGTTGCGCTTGGCCACCTCGAGCTGCGTGCGTGCCGCCGCCACGTCGGCGCGATCATCGACGGTAGGGACCACGCGGCACGTGCCCGCGGCGTCCTTTGCCAGTCCACCGACGTCGACCGCCGGCGAAACGCCCACTTCTTCGGCGATGCCCAGGGCGAGCCCGAGCGCCTCGCGCGCCTCGTGCAGCGACTCGTCGCCCGTCACCAGCGTGGCGCGCGCGTTCGCCGCGTTCTGTTGCGCGCGGACGACGTCGAGTCCGTTCGCGGCGCCGAGGGCGCGCTTGCGCAGCGTGATCTCGGCCTGCTCGAGCGCGACGCGGAGGCCGACGCGGTTGATCTCCGCGGCGCGCTCCGCCGTGACGACGGCGACGATCTGGTTGGCGACGCTGAGCGCGAGTGTCCGCTTCTCGTCGTCGACCGACAGGCGCGCCGCGTCCTCGGATAGCTCGTTGATGCTGATCTGGTCGAACTCCTGCGCGTTGATGACGTCCTGCTGGAGCTGAATCTGCCCGATGGTCGTGTTCTCGGTGGGCACGCGCGCCGACGTCAGGACGCCGCCCGTCCCGATGATGATGCTGCCGAACCCCGTGGCCGCCTTGGTGATGAGCTGGTGCGTGAAGATGCCAGTGCCGACGATCGACGGGAGGTATTGCGCGAGCGCGATGCGCGTCGCGGCCTCGGCTTGCAGCACTTGATCGAGCGCGATCCGCAGGTCGGTCGAACGCGATCGCAGCAGCCCCACGGCCTCCTGCCAGGACGTCAGCACGCGCTTGGGCGGCGGGACGGCCACGAGCATGGGATCGTCCACCGTGGGCGGGGCCGGCACGCTGATCGGGGCCGACGCCGGCGACCCGGCGGCAGGACCCGACGGCGGCGGCGCGGCGGGCGTCTGCGCCCATGCAGGGACGGCCGCGAGCAGGAGCACCGGCAAGAGGGCAGCCTTTCGCATGTCGCCTCTTGGCTAGCGTACGTCGCCTGGCGAATGCACGCGAAAGCGCCAGCACCCCTCTGCAACCCCAAAGGGGCGGCAGGGGGAGCGCGATGCGCTCAGCGCTGTCGAAACGTCGCGTAGCGCGCGTCGCCCGGCAGCAGATCGAGGTGCGTCCGCAGCTCGCTGAATCGTGCGCGCAAGCTGGCGACGCTTACCCTGAAGCAGGCCGCGACCTCGGCCTGCGTCAAGGGTACGTGGTCGACGTACACGATCGCATAGGCGACACCCGCGGCCAGGGCTGCGGCCGACGTGGCGACCCCCCGCGTCGCGGCGGGGCGGGACGCTTGCGCGAAGCGGGCCACCGCGTCGCGAGCGAGGGCCCTCGCGCGCGCCCGTTGCTTGGCGTCGAGCGGGAGACTGGCCAGCCCACGAGTCAACACTTCTTCGAGCTCACCGGCCGCCGCGCCCCGAGGGCCACCGCGAATCGCGCTGCTCGCGCTGCTGGTCTCAGGCCTGTCGCCCTTGCCCGGCTGCGCGCCATCGGCCTCGGTCGCCTCCGCCACGGATGCCCTGCCCACGTGCGCGTGAAGCGCGGTGGGCCGCGGGAGCGGGTGATCCCTGTCGGGGGGCGCGCCTTGGTCGAGCCAGCGCAGCAGCGCCAGGTGCTCTCTCGACGACCCGCGCTTCATCGCGCGGAGCAGGACCTTGCGCGCGTCGCCGATCCGTCCGGCCCGGGCGAGGGCGTGCGCGTAGCTGGCGGCCACCTCGTCGCTGTCGGGCGCGCCGTCGTGCGCGCGCTTTAGCCAGGGGAGGGCTTCGGAGGCGCGATCGAGGGCGATGTCGAGCAGGTGGCCGAGGTTGTGGGCGTAAAAGGGGTTCTTCGGCGCGCTCGTCAGGGCGTGATGATACGCGGAGACGGCAAAGTGGTAGTTGCCGAGCAGCGTCTGGCAGAGGCCGAGCGTCGCCCAGCCGCGGTCGTCGTCTTGGCGGTGCGCGATCACCCGCCGCGCCGACAGGGCGGCCCGCCAAGGGTGCCGTTCGACGAGGAGCTCGGCCAGGTGTAGATGCGCGAACAGGCTCTCCTCGGACCCGTCTTCGGAGACGCGCGCGAGCTTGTGGAGCATCGGCAGGACATCTCCAGGGTTGATCGCCCGCGCCAGAGTCCACTCGATCTGACGCCGGAGCTCCTGTGCTTGTTGGCGAGTCGCGTCCATCCTCTCCGAGTCCGCTTCTCTGGACGGTGTAGCTGCCGCATGGTGCTCGCGCAACGCGCAATCACGCGCAAAATGCAGGGTCGGCGCCAACCTCGAGCCGCGAGATTCTTTTCTTGCGCTTCGCCGAATCTGGGTTAAGGCGGTTCGATCCGCTCCCCTCGAGCTCCCCATCGGTTCGGTGGGAGGCCCTCGTTCGCCGCGCCTAGCGCAGGGCGACGATTCGCTGGGCGATGAGCTCAACGAGGATGCGCATGGCGTCGAGGCGCGGCATCCCGGAGACGTCGAGGATCATCTCGAGGCTCGACGATCCGTCGATGAGGGACAGCACGAAGCCGGCCCGATGATCGATCGACAACCACCGGAGCTGCGTGCGCTGCACGATGACCGCGGGCACCTGCTCGAGCGAGCCGAGGCGAGCCGCGTACATTCCCTCGAGGACCGTGCGGCACTTGTCGGCGCAGTCGATCACCTCGGCGTCGGCTGGGTCCTCCGCGAGAAGCAGCTCGGCCACCTCGAGTGCGCCGGAGTAGTCGCCGAGCGAGAACCTCGTGCGCATCTCTGCGATCGGGTCCTCGATCGTCCGCTCCGTGATCTCCGGTGCAGGCGATCCGATGGCGCCGAGCACCGCCGCCTCGATGCTCGAGGGCGACATCGATCGCGGCTCCGCGTCGGCCGCGGGCGGTGTCGCCGCCGGCGGCGGGGGTGCAGCGGGCGAGCGAACCGCGCCAACGGCGGGGGCTGGGCGCGCTCCTGGCACGTTGGTGGCGCTCGGCACCCGCGAGTTGGCCATCGACAGGGCCGTCGGCGTGTTGGCGCGGCGCGGTGGGGTCGTTCGCCGCTTCGACTTGGCTCGCGCGATCTCGAGCTCGACCTCGTTGGTGAGCGTCACCTGCTCCGCGCGCACCTCCGCGCGAACCGTCGGCGGACCCTCGCCGGCGGGAGCCGCCCCGGCGGCCGCCGTCGCCCGCGCAAACGCCTCGACGTCGAACGGCGGGCTGAGGGTGGGCCGATCGCTGTCGCGGTTCTCCTGCGTCGGAGGAGCCGACTTGGCGCGCGCTTTGCGATTCGGGGGTTCGGGCATGTCCGATACAGACCTTCAGCGACGGCGTCTCAGTGCGTTTTGGCGACGACGCCCTTGAACATCCGGTGCGTGCGCGAGAGGCCTTCGACCTCCGCTTTGATGGCGACGACCTCGCGCTTCGCGATGGCCTGACGGGCCTTGCCGAGGATGGCGCGGGCCTTCTCGATGGCGTCGCGACCAAAGTCGCTCGCGGCGACGATCTGCTCGACCTGGGGGAACAGGCGCTCGATCTCGCCGATGAGGCGCTCGGCCTCCTGCTTGGTCGCCTCGAGCTCCTCGGTCGAGCGGCGCTCGACCATGTAGTCCTTGGCGCCGTCGATCATGTCCTTGATCTCGTCGCGCGTCAGGCCGCTCGACGCGGTGACCTCGATCGACTGCTCTTTGGCCGTCTCCAGGTCCTTGGCATGGACGCTCACGATGCCGTCGGCGTTGATCTCGAACGTCACTTCGATTTCGATGGCGCCCTTCTGCGCGCGCCGCAGGCCCGTCAGGATGAACTCGCCGAGCAGCTCGTTGTCCTCGGCCCGCTCGCTCTCGCCCTGCATCACGACGATCTTCACCGCCGTCTGGTTCTCTCGGCTCGTCGTGAAGATCTTCGTCCTGTGCGTGGGGACCGTCGTGTTCTGGGGGATGAGCTCCTCGAAGTACCCGCCCTGCGTCATGATGCCGAGCGCGTGCGGGGTGACGTCGAGCAGCACCATGTCCTGCTTGTCGTCGATGAGCGCCGAGCCCTGGATGCCGGCGCCGAGGGCGACGCTCTCGTCCGGGTGCACCCCCTTGCACGGCTCGCGCTCGAAGAAGTCGGCCACCGCCTGCTGGATCTTCGGCATGCGCGTCATGCCGCCGACCAGGATGGCTTCTTCGATGTCTTCCTTCTCGAGGCGGGCGTCGGCGAGCGTCTGCCGGCAGATGTCGATCGTGCGCTCGATGAGATCCGCGGAGAGGTCTTCGATCGTCTTGCGGTCGATCGTGCGCTGCAGGTGCAGGGCCTCGTTTCGGCCGCTGGAGATGATGAACGGCAGGTTCACCTCCGTCTCGCGCACGCTCGACAGCTCGCACTTGGCCTTCTCGGCGGCGTCCTTGAGGCGCTGCAGCGCCATGCGATCCTGGCGCAGATCGATGCCGTGCTCCTCCTTGAACCCCTGCACGAGCCAGTCGATGATCCGGGCGTCGACGTCTTCGCCGCCGAGGAACGTGTCGCCGGCCGTGGCGACGACCTTGAACACCCCGTTCGCGCCTATCTCGAGGATCGAGATGTCGAACGTGCCGCCGCCGAAGTCGTAGACCGCGATCGTCTTCTCGTAGTTCTTGCCGAATCCGTACGACAGCGCCGCCGCCGTGGGCTCGTTGATGATGCGGATGACGTCGAGGCCCGCGATCTCGCCCGCGTCCTTGGTGGCCTGCCGCTGGTTGTCGTTGAAATACGCGGGGACGGTGATGACGGCTTTGCTGACGGTCTCGCCGAGGTAGTCCTCGGCGATGACCTTCATCTCCTGGAGCACCATCGCGCTCACTTCGGACACGCTGTAGTCCTTGTCGCGGAGCACGATGCGGACGTCGGTGTGCGGGCCCTGCACGATGCGGTAGCTCGACGTCGCCACGGCGTTCTTCACCTGGGGCGAGTTCCACTTTCGTCCGATGAGGCGCTTGGCCGCGTAGACCGTGTTCTCGGCGTTGGTAATCGCCTGACGCTTCGCGATGTGCCCGACGAGCCTCTTGCCCGCCTCCGTGATGGCGACCATCGAGGGCGTTGTCTTGTAGCCGCCCCGGTTCGGAATGACCGTGGGCGAGCCATTCTCCAGGATGGCGACACAGGAATTCGTGGTCCCGAGGTCGATCCCGATCACCCTCTCCATCCGAACGCGTCTCCCTTCAACGTGGCCCCCGGGGTCATCCGTAAAGTTTCGCGCCCCTGGCGGTCGCCGGCCAACATCAGGGCGCAACACCCAAGCGTCGAATCATCTCCTTAACCGTATCATCATGAGGCGCCATCTGGGCAGCCGTCTCGAGCTCGCGACGCGCGTTCAAGCCCAGCCCAGCCGAGAGGTACACGCTACCGAGAAGGACCCGGTGCTTGGCCTGGTCGGGCTCGAGCTCGCAGGCGCGCTTGGCCATCCGTGCCGCCTCGTGCAGATCGCCCCGCGCCTTGATGATGGCCGTCGCCCCGCGCGAGTGGGCGTCGACGCTCGAAGGCATCGCCCTGCACACCCGCCCCCACGAGCGCGCAGCATCTCCCCATTGCTCGCTGTTCTCTTCGTACGCGGCCTGCTTCGTGTAGGTCTGCCCCAGGATCACGTCCGCCTTGCTGCGCACTTCGAGGGCCCTGCGCTCGAGGTCCGGGTCGCCCGGTGAGAGGTTGGCGGCTACCCGGAGCGACGTGGCGGCCGACGGCAGATCGCCCCGCGCGAGCGCGGCGTCGGCCTGGTCGACGTACGTGCGCGCCTTCGCCTTTTTGGACTGGGCGATGCGATCTTCGTAGCGGCGCCTCAGGGCGTTCATGGCGTCGGCCGTTGGCGTGGGGGCGGCGGGAGGCACAGCGCCCGCCGAGGGCATCGGGGTTGGCCGCTGCGGCTGGCGGCCCCCGAGGAGCTTTCGCGCGAGCGCCTCCCTGCGCGCCGCGGCCTCGGCCTCCGTCGGGGCTGGCCGAACGCCCGACGGCGACGTCGTGGTGGGGGTGGCCGCTTGCATCGCCGGCTGGCTCTGCGACGACCGGTGAGCCTCCTGCGCCCTTGCTTCCTCCTCGGCGCTCTCCGCGGCCTGCTGCGCTTCGGCGACCGCCGCCTCGAGCAAGTCCTCGATCGAGCGCGACCGGCGCTGCTCGGCCAGGTATTCGTCGTACTCCTGCCGCTTCTCCCGGTTTCCGAGGACGTCGTTCGCGGACGTGACTCGCGCGAACACCGCCTCCATGCGCACCTTGAACGTACCGAGGCGCTTGCGAAAATACCGGTCGGGGTGAAACTTCGCCGCGAGGTCGAAGTACGCGCGCTTGACGACCTTGCGGTCGGCGTTGCGCGGGACGCCGAGCATGTCGTAGTGGTCGGCCGTCCGCAGCTTGCGATGCTTTCCGAGGATCGCCTTTCGCAGATCCATTTCGAGATCGATGTCCTCGGCGAGCGCCGCTTCTTCCTCCGGCGTCAGCGGCACCCCCTTGGGAAACGGCGTGAGCGCGCGGGGCGGCGGCGGCCCTTCGTCGGGTGCCGGCGCGGGCGTGGGGCCCTTCCGCGGCGGCTCGGTCGCCTGCGGTGAACTAGGCGCCGCCGGTCGCGCGCCCTCGGCTGCGCCGTCGAACGTGATGAGCCCCAGCCCCTCGAGCTTCGTCAGGGACGCGAAGACCTGATCCTCCGGAAGGCCCGTCGAGATGGCGAGGTCGCCGTCGCTCAATGCGCCATCGATCCGCGAAAGGATGAACCCGTCCGTGGGTGACAGCGGCAGCCCGCGCGGGTCTGGCTGCTGAGGCGCCGGCTTCGGAGTCCGCTTGCGCAGGTCG
>PLIR01000418.1 GCA_003139415.1 Myxococcales bacterium
CGCTGAACGTCGACTCGTACGCCCCGGGCATGCGCATCGGCTTCACGGGCGACGTCGCGATCAGCATCGAGGAGACGAGCGCTCTCGTCACCGATCTCTCGGTGTCGAGCGTGGTGGTCGCCGTGCTCGTCGTCGCGGCGATCGCCTTCTACTACGAGTGGTGGACCAGCGTCGTCATCCTGCTGCCGCCCCTGCTCCTTGCGTGCGTCTTCACGTTCGCCGTCTGCTCGCTGCCCCCGTTCCGGGTGACGGAGCTCAACTCGAACACGGCGTTCCTCGGCTCGATCATCGTCGGTAACGGGATCAATTTCGGAATCGTCCTCCTCGCCCGGTACGTCGAGGAGCGGCGCGGCGGGGCCGCGACCCGGGAGGCCCTCCGCCGGGCCGTCTGGGGCGCGCGCGGCGGCACCCTCTCGGCGTCGCTCGCGGCCGGCGTCTCGTATCTCTCGCTCGCGCTCACGGACTTCCGAGGCTTTCGGCAGTTCGGGATCATCGGCGGCGTCGGCATGCTGTTCTCGTGGGGCTTTGCGTTCTTGCTGATGCCGCCGCTCGCGAACTGGCTGGCCGCGCCGCCGCCGCCTTCGCGCCGGCAGGCGATGGCCGTCTTCGTACGCGGGATGCGAAGATGGCGAGTCCACATCCTGGTCGTCGCGGCCATTCTCGCGGCGGCGGCGGTGTACAAGGTCCGAACGTTCGGGTCTGCGGAGATCGAGACGGACTTCTCCAAGCTCCGCCGCGCGGACACCTTTACGTCGGGCGAAGGGTACTGGGGCCGGCGCATGGACGTCTTGCTCGGCACCTACCTCACGCCCACGGTGATCCTCGCCGACACGAGCGAGCAAGCTCAAGCCATCGCCGTGAGGGTCCGGGACGCGGCGAAGAGGCCGCCGCTCGACGCGCTCGTCGCGAGCGTGCGTACGCTGGCCGACGTCGTACCGTCGGAACAGGACGCGAAGATCCTCGTCGTCGAGCGCATTCGCGACGACCTGACGCCGCGGATCCGTGACGCGCTCACCGACGAGCAGCGAAAGAGGGTCGACCGATTCATCGGCAAGGAGCCGATGCACCCCCTCGCGCCGGCCGACCTCCCCGACACGTTCACGATCGGCCTGGGCGAACGGGACGGGACGATCGGCCGCACGGTCCTCGTCTACCCGCGGCCAAGCACCGCCCTCTGGCTCGGGCCCCCGCTCGCCGCCTTCGTGGGCGCGCTCCGCGCCGCGGCCACGGTGCCGGGCGCCGCGAGGCCGGGCCGGGTCGCTGGCTCGCTGGCGCTGTCGGCCGACATCATCGACTCGATCCGTAGGGACGGCGTCATTTCGAGCGCCGCCGCGTTCTTCGGCGTGCTCGTGATGGTCCTGGCGCTGCTTCGCGGCAAGCGGTCCACGCTCCTCGTCGTCGGCTCGCTGCTGCTGGGGGTTCTGTGGCTGGCGGGCCTGATGATGTGGACGGGGATCAAGATCAACTTTGCCAACTTCATCGCGTTCCCGATCACGTTCGGCATCGGCGTCGACTACGCCGTGAACGTGGCCAACCGGTGGGAGCTCGACGGCGCCCGATCGATGGAGGACGCCGTGCGGACGACCGGTGGCGCCGTCGTCCTCTGCTCGGCGACGACGATCATCGGCTACTCGTCGCTCCTCTTGGCGCAGAACCGCGCGCTGTTTCTCTTCGGTCTACTCGCCGTCCTGGGGGAGATCGCGTGTCTGTCGACGGCCGTCGTGGTCATGCCCACGTTCGTGGAGTGGGCCATCGAACGGCGCAGGTGACGGGTTACTCGTGGGTCGTGATGGACTCGAACCATCCGACGAAGCGAAGCTACTGCACGATGGCCGGCGTGTACGAGTCCGTCGTGTTGCCGGTTCCGAGCTGCCCGTCGTCGTTGGCGCCCCAGCACGTGGCCAGGTCGCCTGCGGCGACGGACGTGGCGCCCTGGATGCCAGGGACCAGGACCGGCGTCGCAGACTCACCGTTCGGGACGTCGCCTCCCAGCTGGCCGTAGGAGTCGTCGCCCCAACACGCGACGGCGCCGCCGGCGATCACCGCGCAGACCTGGCCGCCACCTCTCGTCGTCCAGGTCGACGACGCCGGCGTCCCGCTCACGCAGCGCACGGAGTTCCTCGCGCATCGCGCGCCGCTCGTCGACGAGCACCGCCATCGCGTCATCGTCGGCTGTCGTCAGCCCGCGCGTGACGCGCGCGATCGCACCCTCGAGCGTGGCCTCGTCAATCGTGGTGCAAACGGATCTGCAAAGGGGGCCGGTTTGGCCCGCTCCAGCAGCTACGTCCCCCCCAACTCCCCGGAATCACTCGCAGTGGGCCATGATGGACTCGAACCATCAGCCAACGGATTAAGAGTCCGCTGCTCTACCAGCTGAGNNCCCCCCCCCCCCCCACCACGACACGGCGTGCGGGCGCGCGCGTGCATGGTAAGGACGGCCCCGTGCAAGCGGTAGTGCTCGCCGGGGGCCTCGCGACGCGGATGCGGCCGATGACGCTCACGGTGCCCAAAGCTCTCCTCGAGGTGGCCGGACGTCCGTTCGTGGATTGGCAGCTCGAGCGGCTGGCCGCGTGCGGGTTGCGCGACGTCGTGATGTGCGTCGCCCACCTCGGCGAGGCCGTTCGAGACCACGTCGGCGACGGAAGCCGCTTCGGCGTGCGCGTCGCGTGGTCGCACGAAGGCCCCAAGCTGCTCGGGACTGCGGGCGCGCTGCGAGCGGCGCTGCCCCTTCTCGCGCCGGAGTTTCTCGTCACGTACGGCGATAGCTACCTCCCCTTCGACTACGCCGACCCGCTGCGCGTCCTGGCCGCGCACGACGACTGCGACGGCGTGATGGCCGTCTTCCGCAACGAGGGCCGCTGGGACACGTCGAACGTCGCCACGGACGGCACGTGGGTCATCCGCTACGAGAAGGGCGTGAAGGATGACCGCACCCTGGATCACATCGACTACGGCGCGACGGCGCTGAGGCGCCCGGTGATCGCGCAGCTTTCCCCCGGTGAGGCCCACGGCTTCGACGCGGTGCAGGGTCGTCTCGCCGCGCAGAAGCGCTTGCGAGCCTGCGTGGCACGTGAGAGGTTTTTCGAAATTGGCTCGCCGGAGGGGCTCGCGGAGCTCGACCGGCACCTTCTTCAACACGGCTAAAATCCCATGATTGTCTCACGCGCGCCCGTACGCTTTTCGCTCGGCGGTGGCGGTACGGACCTGCCCAGCTACTCCCGCGAGCACGGCGGCTTCGTCGTGGCTGCCGCCGTCGACAAGTTCGTCTTCGTCTGCGTAGCCAAGCGCTTCTCGGAGGACATCCGTCTCGCCTATTCGGAGAGCGAGACCGTCAAGTCGGTCGATCAGCTGAGGCACCGGATCTTTCGCACTGCGCTGCAGATGACGAACCTCACGAGCGGGCTCGAGCTGCACAGCCTCGCGGACGTCCCTGCGAACACCGGCCTCGGGTCGTCCAGCAGCTTCACCGTCGCTCTCTTGAACGGCTTGCACGCCTTCAAGCGCGAGTTCGTGCCCGCGGAGGCCCTCGCGCGCGAGGCATGCCGGCTCGAAATCGACGAGCTGAAGGAGCCGATCGGGAAGCAAGACCAGTACATCGCCGCGTATGGCGGCATCAGCGCGCTGACGTTCCGGACCGACGGGTCGGTCGAGGTCGAGCGCTTGCCCCTGCGCGAAGAGGTGATCGACGACCTGGAGTCGAACCTCGTCATCTACTACTCGGGGGTCGAGCGCGCAGCGTCCAGCGTCCTCAAAGAGCAGGCGAAGACCATCGTCGAGAACAAGGACGCCGCGGTCCAGCGGATGCACCGGATCAAGGAGCTCGGTTACGAGACCAAACGCATCCTGCTCTCGGGACAGACCGACACCTACGGCGAGATGCTGCACGAGCACTGGACGAACAAGCGCAAGCTCGCGGCCAACATGTCCGACTCGGCGATCGACGAGCACTACGACGCCGCGCGCAAGGCGGGCGCCATCGGCGGCAAGCTGATGGGCGCCGGCGGCGGCGGCTTCTTCATGTTCTACGTGCGCGCGTCCGACCGGCGGCGGGTCCAGGAAACGTTGGCCGCGCGCGGCCTCCGTCCCCTGCGCTTTCGCTTCGATTTCGACGGGGCCCGCATCATGGCAAACTTCCACCGATCCTGACGGCATTCACGCCGCGCGAGACCGAAAGAAACCTATGGAAAGCTTCACGAAGAAGTACCTCGAAGAGAGCCTGGAGATCGTTCGAAAGCTGGACGCTTCCAGCATCGAGGCCGTGGCCGAGGGCCTCGCCTCGGTTCGAGACGGCGGGGGCCGGCTCTTCATCCTCGGGGTCGGCGGCAGCGCCGGGCACGCCGGACACGCCGTGAACGACTTCCGCAAGCTGTGCGCTTTCGAGGCGTATGCGCCCACCGACAACGTGAGTGAGCTCACGGCGAGGGTGAACGACGACGGCTGGGACACCTGTTTCGTCGAGTGGCTGCGTGGCTCGCGCCTGCGCGCCGGCGACGGCGTCCTCGTGTTCAGCGTCGGCGGCGGCAACCGCGAGAAGAACGTCAGCGTGAACCTCGTCCGCTCGCTCGAGCTCGCGCGCGAGGTGGGCGCCAAGATCTTCGGCATCGTCGGGCGCGACGGCGGCTTCACCAAGCAGACGGCCACGGCGTGCGTCCTCATCCCGACGGTCTCGGCCGATCGTACGACGCCGCACACGGAGGGCTTCGCCGCGGTCGTGTGGCACCTGCTCGTCAGCCACCCCAAGCTCCAGCGGGCGGCGACGAAGTGGGAGAGCGTGAAGTGACGCGGGTCGCGATCCTCGAT
>PLIR01000366.1 GCA_003139415.1 Myxococcales bacterium
GCGCCTCGACCTTGTCGACGAGCGCGATCCGCTGCGGCGGCGTCAGCGTCGCATGGAGCTGATTCAAGGAGTCCGCCACGGCATCGTGCACGCTGGCGGATGCCGTCGAGAGTTGCGCGATCGCTGCGTCGACCTTGGCGGAATCGACTTTGCCCTTGGCCACGCCATCGGCGAGGACCGTCAGCACGTTCTTCTCGGCGTCGTGGGCGGGCTGCATCTTCGAGTGCAGGTCGTCGCGGATCTTGGTGATCGCGGCCTCCTGGTCCGGAGTCGTCCCGAGGGAGTCGAGGCTCATCGCAATGAACATCGCGAAGCCGCCGTGGTGGTGATGCCGGTGGTGTTCCTTCAAGTCGGCCATCGACTCGTCTTCTTCTTGCGGTTCCGCGGGCGCTCCGGCGGCGGCGACGTCCGAGCTCGCCGCGGGCTCCGGCCCGGGGGGCGTTGTCGGGGCTTGGCCCGACGTCGCAGGCGCCGTCGTCGAAGCCGTCGCTGGCGGGGGCGTGCTGCCACCGCAGGCGCCGAGGGCCCCCAGCAAGGCGGGACCAAACATCCACACCCATCGCGTACGAATCATTCCTGACCTCCTTCGGTAGTGGGACGGAAACACATCGGACGGCCTTCAGTAAATGTGGTTTCGACCCGTCGGATACAGCGCACACCCCGTGGCCGGTTGGGGACGGTTCGTAGGCGACCGTGCAAGTCGGTGGCCAACGGGAAGCCGCGCGCGAAGCGAACCAGTCAGCGGACCGATCCGGAGAACTCCATCGCGCGATCTTCGACGGCCCCGTGTTTCAGCATCATCCGGTCCAGGGCGTAGTTCTGATAGACGCGCCACGGCAGCGCCGATCCCTGACGGGGAAAGTCGTCGATCGACCGGCGAATGTAACCGGCGGTAAAGTCGATGAACGGGGCTTCTTTGACCGAAGGATCGCGGCGCGGACAGCACTGCGCGTAACCGTGCTTATCCATGTGATTGAGCAGCCGGCAAACGTACCGGCCCGTGAGATCGCATTTGAGCGTCCACGACGCATTCGTGTAGCCGACCGCGAGCGCCATGTTCGGCACGTCGCTGATCATCAATCCCTTGTACGCCATCGTCTTGGATGGCTCGACGCGGCGGCCGTCCACATCGAGGGTGAGCCCGCCGAGGAACTGCAGCTTCAACCCCGTCGCCGTCACGATGATGTCGGCTTCGAGAACGCGGCCCGAACGGAGCCGAACGCCGTTCTCGACGAAGGCGTCGATATGGTCGGTCACCACCGACGCCTTGCCCTTGTGAAGCGCGCGGAACAGGTCGCCGTTGGGAACGAGACAGACGCGCTGGTCCCACGGATTGTACGTCGGCGTGAAGTGCTCGAGCTCCTGCTCATCGCGCACCTGACGGCGGACCCAGCCGAGGAGCATGCGCTTGGCACCCTCCGGACGCTGCCGGCAGTATTGGTAAAATGCCATCCCGAGGAGCACGTTCTTCCACCGGGTGATGGCGTAAGCGGTCTCCTCCGAGACCTTGCCGCGAAGCAACTCGGCGAGCGGGTCGCTGTCCGATCTCGAGACCACATACGTCGGCGAGCGCTGCAGCATCGTCACGTGGCCGGCCTCCTTCGCGAGGGCGGGCACGAGGGTCATCGCCGTGGCGCCGCTGCCGATGACGACGACCCGCTTGCCGCTGCAGTCGAAGTCTTGCGGCCAATGCTGCGGGTGCACGATGCGCCCCCGAAAGGCGTCTAGGCCGGGGAACTCCGGCGTGTAGCCGTTCTCGTAGTTGTAGTAGCCGGCGCACACGAAGAGAAAGGTGCAAGTGAGAGCCACCGTCTCGCCTGTGGCGGTGTTTCGCGCTTCGACCGTCCACCGTGCGTCGCGGGTGGACCAGCGCGCGCTCTCTACCTTGTGCTGGTAGCGGATGTGCCGATCGATCCCGTAAAGCTCCGCCGTCTCGCGCAGGTACGCGAGGATCGACGCGCCGTCGGCGATCGCCTTCGGACCCGTCCACGGCCGGAACGAGAACCCGAGCGTGTACATGTCCGAGTCGGAACGGATGCCGGGGTAGCGAAAGAGATCCCAGGTGCCGCCGAGGCTCTCGCGCCCTTCGAGGATCGCGTACGTCTTTCCGGGGCAGTTCGTCTGCAGGTGATAGCCGGCGCCGATCCCGGAGAGACCGGCGCCTACGATGAGCACATCAAGATGATCCATCACGTTACACGGTAGCCGGACAACCTTGGCGGCTTCAACGGCGAGTCGGCCGGCGCCCCAGCCGGCGTAAGTAAAGCGCTCAAATGCAATTTCCGAGAGGGCAAGAGTCGTTTCCGCAAAAGAGGCCGAAGACGGGCGATTGTCGGACGTCGCGCGTTGTCCCTCGAGGGGTAGCGCGGTACTGTGCGGCGCGGTTCGCGTTCGGTGCAGCCGCTCTTACCAACGGGAGGCTCTCATGCGAAACGTCACGAAGGCACGGATTCTTTGGATCACCAGCGTCGCGTCGCTGGCTCTCGCGGCAACGGTGAACGGTTGCAGCAGCAGCAGCAAGACGAACGGCAACAACCCCGAGGACGCCGGCAACGAGCTGGACGGCGAGCCCGCGGCAAGCAGCAGCTCCGGCGGGGCAGCTTCGAGCAGCGGTAGCTCCAGCGGGGCAGCTTCGAGCAGCGGCAGCTCGAGCGGCGGGTCGACCGATGCCGCGACGGAAGCCGGGCCCTCCGCGGACGCCGGCGACGCCGGGTGCACGACGCTCAACGTCTACAACTTCGATGAATGGTGTTCGGTGAGCGTGAACGGGGCGGCCACCTCGCCCAACGGCCTCCAGACGGTCTGCGTTCCGCCAGGTTCGATCACCCTCGTCGCCGAGCCCAAGAACGGCACGTTCGAGCTGGGACCGGACCCCTGGGTTTACATCTCCGGCGCGGGCGGCACGGACTCCGGTACGGCCGGCACCATCGTGGGTGATGGCGGCGTCGGCTCGACGAGCACCACCGCGGTCGTCGTCGGAAGCACCCCGGCGTGCGTCGTCGTCTGCTGCCCCTTCACCGGCGGCACCGGCTGCAGCACCGCATTGTCCACGGCGAACTGCCTCTAGGCCTCTAGGCTGGCGGTTTCGTTCCGTCGGTGGCGTCCTTCGCCATCACCGTCCAGTCGTCGTGGGAGTGGCCGCGGTCGATCCAGCGGTCCATCTCCCCGGCGATGGCGGGGACGATGGCCAGCGGGACGCCGTGCCGCCTCGCCTCGTCGAGCATCAACCGCGCGTCTTTGCGGGCCATTGCGAGCTCCCATGACGGCTTGTCGAAGTCGCGATCAACCATCCGCTTGGCGCGGCTCCCGATCGTCTGGGCGGGGTTGAACGCATCGAACAGCGAGAGAGCCTGCTCGGGTGAAATGCCGAGCGCCTTGGCCAGCGAGAACATGTCGGCGAGCCCCGTCGTCAGGAACATGAGAAACAAGTTGCCGAGCAGCTTGAACGACGCAGCTCGATCGACCTCGGGGCCCAGGTAGACGAGGTTGCCCGTCATCTTTCGCAGCTCGGGTGCCAGTGTCTCGAACCGCGATCGGTCGCCGGACGTGAGCATCACGCCCGTGCCCTGAAGGGCGTTGGCGGGCCCCATGAAGACGGGGGCGTGCTGGAACGCGACGCCGCGATCTCGCCACAACGCCGCGCGCGCGACCGTGCCGGTCGGGGACGTCGTCGTGTGATCGATCAAGACCACCTCGCTCGACAGCCCTGGGCGCGCTCGCTCGAGCACGTCGTCGACGGCGGCGTCGTCGGAGAGCGCCAGGTGAACGCGCGCGGCGCCGCGTACCGCCTCGGCCGGGTCGGCGTGGGCGCTGGCACCGTCGGCCTCCAAGGCGTGCGCTTTGTCCGCGGACCGGTTCCACACGCGGACCTGTTCGTCCCGGCGCCGGAAAGCGCGCACGAAGTTCGACCCGAGGAGACCCGTTCCGAGCCACGCGATCATCGTCCGACCTCCTCGGCCACGAGGCTCCGATGCCCGAGGACCGCTCCGTGTTGCGCCGGCCAGTCTCGAACGCTTGGGGCGACTCAGGGGTCGCGTGAGGCGACGAGCTCGACGATCGCGCGATCGACGCTGTGCGAAGTCGGCACGCGCAGCTTGGTTGCCGCGATCCGGACGCGCAGCGCCGGCGTCTCGGCGAGGAGGCGATCGACGAGGACGCGCGCGTACGTCTCGAGCAGCCGGTACGGCTCGGCGAGGCCCGCTTCGACGACGAGGTTCGCGATCGTGTTGTAGTCGACGACCTCGCGTTTGTGGTCGCGTCTCGGCAGCGACGAGACGGGCAGGGTGAGCTCCACGTCGACGACGATCTCTTGGGGGATGGCGCGCTCCGAGTGCGACGCTCCGAGGTTGGCGCGGAAACGGATGGCGTGAAGGCGGAGCGTGTACTCGAGGAGCATGGCGCACCCAGGGTATCGCGTGTCTCGCGCGGGGTGTGGTAACGCTCGTCGGCCGTGACGGAGCCGCCGGTCGCCGCCCGCTGTCGCGCGCTGGTCATGCGGTATCCGGGCGGGGTCGCCGCCATCGACGGCCTCGACCTCGACGTGCACGCAGGCGAGTGCTTCGGCCTGCTTGGGCCGAACGGCGCGGGCAAGACGACGACGGTCGAGATCCTGGAGGGCCTGCTGGAGCCGACCGCGGGCGACGTGGAGATCCTCGGGATGCGCTGGTCGACCGACGAGCGCCGTCTGCGCGAGCGCCTCGGCGTGTCTCTGCAAGAGACGCACTTGCCGGAGCGGCTGACGGTGATCGAAGCGCTGATTCTGTTCCGGTCGTTCTTCACCAAGGGGCGCGAACCCGAGGACGTCCTTCGCGCGGTCTCCCTCGAGGAGAAGCGCGCGTCGTACTATGAGAAGCTCTCCGGCGGCCAGAAGCAGCGTCTCGCGGTCGCATGCGCCCTCGTCGGCGATCCGGATCTGCTCTTTCTCGATGAACCGACGACGGGCCTCGACCCACAATCACGCCTGCAGCTCTGGGACGTGGTCACGGAGTTCAAGCGCGCGGGCCGGACGGTCGTCTTGACCACCCACTACATGGAGGAAGCGGAGCGGCTCTGCGATCGCGTCGGGATCATAGACCGCGGAAAGCTCATCGCCCTCGGTTCGCCGCGGGAGCTCATCGCGGCGCTCGGGGGGCGCGAGGTCATCGAAGTGACCCTCGGCGGCGGCGCCATCGGTGAAGATCGGGTGGGGGCCCTCTCGGGCATTCGCGGCGTCAGCGCCGTCCGACGTGTCGCCGAGGGGCTCGCGCTCACCGCCGATCCGCTGCACGTCGCCCTGCCGGCCCTCCTCGACCACTTGCGCGGCGCCGGCCTGCAGCTCGAACGCCTCGCGACGCGTCACGCCACGCTCGAGGACGTCTTCGTCGCCCTGACCGGTCGGGGCCTTCGTGACTGAACGACGGTCCGCCCTCACGGAGCTGGCGCTGGTGCGTTTTCGGTTGTTCCTCCGGGAACCGAGCGCCGTCTTCTGGACCTTCGGCTTCCCGATCCTGCTATCGATTGCGCTTGGGATCGCGTTCCGAAATCGGCCCCCCGAGGCCGTCTCGATCGTGGTCCAGGCCGGGCCAGGCGCCGACGCGATTCTTCGCGAGCTCGCGTCGCCGCTGATCAAGGCCCGCGTGCAGGACGGCGAGGCGGCGCGACGGGAGCTGCGTTCGGGCAAGGTGGTGCTGCTGATCATCCCGGCGGCAGAGGGCGCGGCCCGGACATATCGCTACGACGAGACCCGGCCCGAGGCTCGAATGGCCCGCGCCCTGGTCGACGACGCCCTGCAGACGGCCGAAGGCCGCCTTGACCCGACGCCGGTGCGCGACGAGCGCGTGACCGAGCCGGGGGCGCGCTACATCGACTTTCTGCTCCCGGGCCTCGTGGGACTGAACCTCATGTCCAGCAGCATGTGGGGCATCGGGTACATGATCGTGGACTTGCGGACGAAGAAGCTCGTCAAGCGCCTCGTCGCGACCCCGATGCGCCGAGGCGACTTCCTGCTGTCGTTCGTCCTGATGCGTGCGGTTTTCCTCCTCGTCGAGGTGCCGCTCCTCTTCGCGTTCGGGTGGGTGGTCTTCGGGGTGCGCGTGGTCGGGTCGCCGCTGCTGCTCATGGGCCTGGCCATGCTCGGGTCCCTGGCTTTCGCAGGCCTCGGCCTGCTCGTCGCCTCGCGCGCTCGGAACACGCAGACCGTGGGCGGGCTGATGAACCTCGTCATGATGCCGATGTTCATCGGTTCGGGCGTCTTCTTCTCGACGTCGAACTTCCCGGACGGGATGCAGCCGCTTTTGCGGGTGCTGCCGTTGACGGCGCTCAACGACGGGCTCCGGGCGGTGACGAACGCGGGCGCCGGCCCGTCGCAGGTCGCCTTCGCGGCGGTGGTGCTCGCGGTGTGGGCGGCGGTCTCTTTCGCCGCCGCGCTCCGGCTATTCCGCTGGCGATGACGCGCGGTCAGAAGCTGATGGCGGCCGCGAGGCGGAAGAATCCGCCGTTCATCGAGATGGTCCCCAAGTCGACCCCGTCGACTCGCTGCGTGCTGCCCGACGGCAGGTCCGGGCCCAAGTTCAGGCGGCCCTGCGCGACGAAGCCGTAGCCGCCGTCGGCCTGCAGCCAGTACCGCGCCGTCATACGGTACCGCTCGAACCGAGGCCACACGAGCCACGCAACCCCGGCGCTGAGGTCGGTCGCGAAGAGCCACTGCGTCTTGCTCAAGGTGGCGGGCGCCGACGCGTCGCTCACCTGCGTCTCGAGCGCCGCGACCCCGGGCGCCGCACGGGCGAAGGCGTATCCCCAGGGTCCAAAGTGCAAACGGCCCTCGAGCGGCACCGTGATCCGGTTCATCCTCAACGATCCGCCATCGATCCCTCGGATCGTAGCCGTGCTGCCCTCGTTGTCCCAGGCGACCCCCGCGGCGAACGAGAGTCGGCCCGCCGCGAACACGGTGCGCGTGACCGCCATCGAGAAGGCCGGCAGGAAGTCGTTGTTCGAGAACGGGTCGAAGCCGGGATCGGGCACGAACGAGCCCCGGTAGCCGAGTTCGAGGCGCGTCATCTCCTCGCGATGGTCGATCGGGGAGGTGGGCGGCACGTCGGCCACGTCGGGCGCGACGGCTTGGGCCGAGGCGGGCGTCGGCGAGAGCGTGATACCCGCGGCGGCGAAGGCGGCCGCGAGCGACCAGGGGCTTGGCTTCAAGGCGACGCCTCCAGGAGCAGGGCGGTGACGTTCTGCGCGTTCGCCGTCGTCGGGTTTTCGGCGTCGAACACCGTGGCGCCCCAGGTTCCCTGAGGGTGCGTCGCGATGAGGGCATGAGGTTTCCCGACGCCGCCGTCCGGCATCCCGGCGATCGTGACGTCGTACACGCCGCCGATGGGCATCGGGGTGATGAGGGGCACGACGCTCAGGGCGCTGAGTCCTTCAGGTGGGATAGGCAGGCTGATCTCCGCGAGGTCCGTCCCGTTGGGCGCGAACGCCCACAGCCGGGTGCCGTCCGCGGAGGACACCAGAGAGGGTGCCCCGTTGGTGTCGAGCGGGGAGGCCATGCGGCTCGAGAGATCCAGCACGTAGACACCGCTCGTCGCGAGCTGGACGATCTTGAGCCCCGGGTTCACCGAGGCCGGCCCCCCGACGTCGAGAACGGCCTGGATCGGTTGCGAGACGCTGACGACGTCGACGCCGCTTATCTGGCCGTCGACCTCACCCAGGTCCCAGAACGCCATGCCGATCGGTCCTGTCACGCCGTCGTCGGTCGAGGCGCTCTGGGCCCAGAGCAAGGCGGTGTCGGGCCCGCCCGGGGAGGCACCGTTGCCGGAGGCGGGCGAGTCGATGATTTTCGTGACGACGGACAGGTTCGTGTACGGGGTCGGCATGGTCACTTCGGTCGTGTCGTCGTCCTCGTCGATGAACACCGCCTTCGTCTGCGATGGGACGAGCGCCAGGACCTGCAGGCCGTAGTCGTTCGCCGGCTGCGCGCTCGTATGCACGAAGGCCACCGTGGACGGGATTGCGCCCACCGAGGCAGAGTTGATCGACGGCGTGAACGGGTTCGGCGTGCCGGGTTCCGACGGGCCCAGCTGGAAGATGAAGACGTTCGAGTCGGTCGACGTCCAGAGCGCGATGCGAGCGTCGTTCGGGTTGCTCGGATCGCCGTCGTCGACCGCCACGCCCGCGGGCGTCTCCTGCTGCGTCGTCGTGCCGTCGGTGAGCTGCACGGTGATCTGTTGGGGCGGGACGGGGTCGAACGCATGCCCCATGTCGAGGATGGTGAGATCGATCGTGCTCTCGACGAGGAGCAGCCTGGTTTGCATGCCCGTCGTCGTCGTGCCGTCCGGCAAGGTCAGTGTCGGGGTGAACGTGAGCTGCTGCGGCGTTCCGCCGAAGCTCTGGATGCTCAACGTCGCCGAGGTCGGCGCGGTCGCTGGGGGGCTGAGCTTGAAGATGACGATCTCGTTGGGGTCGTCGATGAACTGCGCCGGCGTTCCGGGCCCGGTGTAAGCCGCTGCATATTGTCCAAGTGGATCGAGGACGAGGTTTGGCTGCGGCTGCTTCATCGGGTAGGGCGTCACCGTGACCGGCGTCGTGGTCGCGTCGATGTAGGTCAAGGACGGCGGCTGGTCGCTCGGGCTCTGCGGCGGCCAGTCGCCGTTCGACATGACGAAGAGGTGGTTTCCGTCCGGCGACGTCGCGACCGTGACGACGTTGTGCCCGACGGTCACGGACTGTTCGCTCGTGCTGAGATCGGCGTTCGCGCTGACGATGAGGACGCGATGCGCGGCCTCGTCGACGATGGCGACGCCCGTGTTGAGGGGGTACGACGTCGCCTCGACCGGCAACGTCCACGACGGCGCTCGGGATCCGCAGCCTGCCGCGGCGGACGTGAGCGCGAGCGCGCCCGCGATGACGCTCGCGGGCTTCATTCGTCCCTCCCGTCGACGATCCGGGCGCCGAGGTCGAAGCCGGTGATCGTCAGCGCTTGACCGGGGGTGCCGCCGTCGGGGGGGTACAGCTCGACGAACGTGATGCGCCCCTCGTCGTAGCTTTGCGCCGCATAACCCTGCCCCGCGCCTGCGACGATGCCCGCCGCGGTGGGGGGGCTCGCAAGCGCCTGGCGGATGTATTGGAGCGAGGGGAAGAGACCAAGATCCAGGGCGTAGGTCTGCGTCGGATCGTCACGCAGCGCGATCACCACGCGATCGCTCTCGGGAGAGATGGCGACCGCCGTCGGCTCCGCGGGCGTCGACACGAGCTGCACCGGGAGGTTCGACGCGATCGGCACGAGGCTGTAGGCGCCGAGGACGCCCGCCGTCGGGGTCACGTCGTGCAGGACGACGGCGTTCTTCGAGTCAGGCGTCGGAAACACCGCGAGCACGGACTCGTGCAAGGCGATCGTCCGGATGCTCGGCGGCGATAGCGTCAGCACCGTCAAGTCTTGGGAGTCCGGGACCGTCGTGACGGTCGTGAAGAGCAGCACGCTCTTGCCGTCGGGCGTCACGATCCCCCGCCCGACGACCTCGTTGCCGATCGAGATCATCGTGACGCTGGAGGGGTTCGTCACGACGCCCGGGATCGGCAGCACCGCCACCGTCGACGTGTCCCGCAGGACGGCAACGGCGAAGTCCCCGGTCGGCGACAGATCGAGGTCCGTGGGCGCGCTCGGCAGCGGTACGGCGGTCAGGGCCCCCGTCGCAAAGGAAACGACCGTGATGAACGCGAGGCCGTCCTGGCGGATGAGGGCGTAGTTGCCATCCGGGGTGAACGAAACATCGGGCGTGGTCGCCGAGCCGCCGTCCTCGTCCTCCGGAGGCAGGACCAGGACGCTCTCGGCGTCGCCGCCCATGGCCGGGTGCGCGGCGTCGGACGGCGCGCCGTCCCCTTGCAGCGCGCCTCCGGCATCGGTTGATCCGTCCGCGGGGCCCGGCGACGTTGCGTCAATAATCTCTGCGTCGGTGCCCTCGCTCTGCGTGAGGGTGGTCGAGGCGGTCAGGGGGAACAGCGAGGACGTGACCGGAGGCTGGCTGCTCAGATCGATCTGCGAGATGCCATCCTCGGTCACGACGTACGCGTAGTCCTCGCCGGCGAACGCCACTTGCGAGGGCCGGTATCCAACGGCCATGGGGGTCGACTGCCCGTGCCGTTGGCGGTCGCCGTCGACAGGTCCATGACGGCGATGTCGTCGAAGCTCTGGGCGGCTACCGCATTTGCGACGAGGCTCCCGTTGGTCCAGGCGATCGCCCAGCGCCCGCTTGCCGAGATGGCCCAGGAGTTCGCGTCTGCGGTCGACTCGAACGTCGTCGACACGATGTCTCCCTGCGAGTCGCGGCGGAGGAGGGTGGCGTCGTCGGACGCGGCGTTCTGCACGATCGCCACGTCGTCGTTCGGGTCGGGCACGGCGGCGAGGTAGGTGGGCCCTTCGCCCGCCTGGATGGTCTGCACGGTGAACGAGACAGCATCGATGTACGCGACCTCGTCGTTCGTGGGGTTCGCGGTCCAGACGACGTTGCCGGTAGCGACGGGCGACTGGTAGTTGCTTTCGGTCTTCGTCTCGCTCGGGAGGGCCGCGAGGCCGCCGTCGGCGCTCGTCGCCACAAAGCCCTCGCCGCTGCCGCTGTTACCGGCGCCGCTTCCGCTGCCACCACCCCCGATGTTCGCTGCGCCTGGGCCGGCGCTCTCGGACCCCGACGCGAACCCGGCGTCGTTGCTCGAGCCACAGCCGCTCCCCGCCGCCAGGGCTGCGGCCAGCAGCCCAGACGCGCGATGCCACGCTTTCATGGTGTCTCCCCGCGCGTTTCGTACGCGGCAGACCTCGATTGCAACTCGACGGCCAGACGAAACCATGCGGAAAAGCCGGATCACCACAATCGCCCGCCGGACGCTCTTGTCGCGGTTGGCCCAACCTGGCACGCCGCTCGCACGTGGCTAGCAAGCAACGAAGACCAATGTTATGCCGCCCACAATGCGCGACGATCGTCCGAGCGCGACTCGCCGACGCGACCGCGCGAGATGCCGCTGCATCCGACATGGACACGACAACATGACCGCAACGTGGGGTAGAGTTCCTTTGCCTTCGATGGGGGGACTCCCGAGGCGGCGCACGGGGTTCCCCGTCGGGCGCGCGAGAGTTGGCCAGGCGACTCGTCGAACGTATTCTTCCGTTCGTCGGTGTATGGGGCCAGTTGGTCCGCAGGCCTCGGGGCCGTCTCCGATTGCGCGTCACCATACAGCGGGCGCACACACATGACGATGTTGCATCTCCAGGCAGTGCGGCGAACGGCGCCCGTTCCCCGCGCGGCAGAGGCGTCCGCCTCGCGCGGATCACCTGTGCTCCCCGATGCACTGTGCAACCTCGTGATCGGCGGGCTCGACGAGGTATCACGCGTGCTCGTCCGTCTGGGCGTCTCGGCCAACTTCANNTGTGCTCGGCGCCGTGGCTGGGGTGCTCCTCAGCCTGGGCTTCTTTGGCCTCGCCGGGCTCGTGATGATCGTCGCGTCCCTGGGCGACGCGCTCGACGGGCTCGTCGCGCGCCGCAGCGGGACGGTATCGGTCGCCGGGGCCCTCCTCGACGCCTCGGGCGACCGCTATCAGGAGTTCTTTTTTCTGGGCGGCCTCGCGGTCTTCTTCCGAACGTCCCCGGTTGCGCTCGTGGCCACCCTGCTCGCCCTCGCCGGGGCGTTCATGGTCAGCTACGGCAGCGCAAAGGCCGAGGCGTTCGGGGTGCCTGTGCCTCCCGGCATCATGAGGCGGGCGGAGCGCGCGGTGTGTCTCTGTCTCGCCACAGTGCTCACGGTGCCATGGTCCTGGTTCGCTTCCGGCGCCGCCTTGCCGGCCTGGTCGTCGGAGCTTCCTATACTGATCGCAATTACCCTCATCGCGGTCGTGGGCAACGTGTCAGCCGTTCGGCGGCTGTGGACGCTAGGGCGGACGGTCCGAGCACGAGCAGGCGACGCGTCGCGGGCAAAGCCTAACGCACCGCATCGGCCTGACACCTACCTCGCCCCGGAGCCCCTTCGTTTGAAGGCATCGGACCACACTGCGCGCTCGTGACGCCCTGCAGTAATTGAATTGACGCGCCGCCCCAATGCGGGCTACCTTCTGTTCAGGGGCTCGTCATCCAATGAAGAAGGCGCTCTTCGCAGCACTGCGCATCCGTATCACCGTCCCGGCTGCCGTGAAGCTCGGCATGCGACGGCCGACAACGTAACGCTCGGTTCCGGCATCCAAGCTCCCGTGTGCTAGCGTCGCTCGCCAAGTGAATCGGGGTTCATGCTCCGACTCGCGAGCGCATTCGCGGAGTGAGTGATGTCGATGGCGAGCAGTGGGACGGCGTCGGAGCACAACGTGGCCGCCGCTCAAGGGGCGGCAGAAGCCCCGCGCAGCAAGAGAAGGCCTTACGTGATCCTGGCCATTGTCGTGGCCTTGGGGTTGGGCGCTATTGCGATCGTGTCGTGGCTATCGCGGGGACGCGAGAGCACCGACGACGCGCAGGTGGACGCCGACGTCGTCGTGGTCTCCACCCGCGTCAGCGGAACCGTGCTCAAGGTGCACGTGACCGACAACCAGCAGGTGAAGAAGGGTGACCTGCTCGTCGAGATCGATCCGTCGGATCTTACCGCGCGCTTTCACCAAGCCGAGGCGGAGCTCGCGGCGGCCCAGGCCGAGGCTGGGGCCGCGGATGCTTCGGTACGCATCGTGTCCGCCACGTCGAGAGGCGGGCTTTCTGCGGCCCAGGCCCAGCTCTCGGGAACGGCGGACTCGGTCGCGAGCGCTGGGGCGCAGATCGAGGCCGCCCGCGCCGCACTCGCGCGCTCGCAGGCCGAGTCGTCGCGCGCCGATACCGACTTGGCGCGTGCGGTGTCGCTCCGCAAGGACGAGGCTGTCCCGCAGGCCCAGGTCGACACGGCGCAGGCCAACGCGCTCGCCGCGCGCGCGGCGGTGGCGCAGGCCCAGGCGCAGCTCGCCGCAGCGGAGAACATGAAGCGCACGGCGCAGACGCAGATTGCGGAGGCCCAGGGACGCGTCGAGCAAAGCGCGCCGGTCGACGCGAAGCTCGCACAGGCGAGCGCCCAGGCGGCCCTCGCGCACGCACGGGCTGACGCCGCTGCGGCCGCGCTGGCGCTGGCCAAACTGCAGCTCTCGTACACGCGCATCGAGGCTCCGAGCGACGGCGAGCTCTCACGCCTTGGCGTGCACGACGGGCAGCTCGCCCAGGCCGGTCAGCAGATCGTGACCATCGTGCCGATCACGACGTACGTCGTCGCGAACTACAAGGAGACGCAAGTTGGCGCGATGCGGCCGGGCCAGCGCGCCGAGATCTCCGTCGATGCGTACCCCGGGCGTACGCTCGAGGGCCGCATCGAGAGCACGTCCCCCGGGACGGGCGCGAGGTTCTCGCTTTTGCCAGCCGACAACGCGTCGGGCAACTTCGTGAAGGTCGTGCAGAGGGTGCCGGTGAAGATCGCATGGGTGAACGTCCCGTCCGACGTCAAGCTCGCCGCCGGCCTCTCGGCCGACGTCACGGTCGATACCCGCTAACCGAGAGGCTCGACGGAGGGTGTCCATGAGGCGAACGAACGTCTCGCGGCAACGGGCCGCGATCTGTACTGCTGCGTCGATGGCCGTTGCGGTCAGCGCCTTCGCGGGCGATCTGGCGGCGGACCCGGAGGCGTCGGGGTCACCCTCGCGCACGATGACGCTGGAGGAGTGCGTCGCGGCCGCGGTGCGCGACAACCCCGACGCGAAGAGCAAGGATGCCGACGTCGCCGCGGCCGAGGCAGACCGGGCGGGTGTCCGCGGAGAGTTCGGGCCCAAGCTGACGGCCAGCGCCGCGGTGCTCGGCAACACGCCCCTCACCCTCGCGTTCGGCGGCACCTCGCTCCATGTGCCCACCGCGTGGACGGGGACCGTCGGCGCGAGCCTCACGGAGCCTCTCTCTCCGCTCGTCGTGATCTACGACCAGTACAAGATCCAGGAGCTTGGCGTCGACGTGGCCTCGATCGAGCGCGCCGCGGCGCGTCGCGACATCGCTCTTCGCACCATCCAGGCCTACTACGGCGTGCTCGAGGCCCTCCGCCTGTCCGCCGTCGCCGACGACTCCGTCACCCAGCTCGAGGCTCAGGAGCGGCAGGCCAAGAGTCAGTTCACCAACGGCGTCATCGGCAAGAACGACATGCTCCGCGCCAGCCTCGCCCTCGCCGGCGCGCGCCAGCGATCCATCCAGACGCGAGGTCAGGTGCAGATCCAGCGAGGCCTGCTCGCGACCGAAATGGGCAGACCGCTGGACGAGCCCTTCGAGCCGGCACCGGTCGCGGGCGATCCTCCCCCGATCGACGAGCCAACGATCGAGGTGGCCGAGCGGGAGGCGCTGAATCGACGGATCGAAGTGCGCGAGCTCGACCAGAAGATCGCGCAAGCGCAGAGGGGCAAGAAGGTGGCGCAGGCCAAGCTCTTTCCCGTGGTCAACGCCGTCGGAAGCTACATGCTGCTCGGGGGCACGTTGATCCAGCCGGCCGTGAACGTGTTCTACGGCGGGGTCAATGCGTCCTGGGACGTGTGGGACTGGGGCACGACGACGAGCGGCATCGCCAAGGCCTCCGCCCAGGTCGACCAGGCCGTGGCTGCGCGCAAGAAGCTCGCGGACACCATCCAGAGCGAGGCGCGGCAGGCGTTCGTGAACGCGGCCACGGCGCGCGATGCCCTCGTGGTCGCGCGCGCGGCCGTCACGCAGGCCGAGGAGAACTACCGGATCGTCACCAAGAAGTTCGAGGCCAACGCGGCCACGTCGTTCGACATGGTGGATGCGGAGGCGTTGCTCACCCAGGCTCGCGGTCAGGTCGAGACGGCGCTCTACGACGCTCTTGCCGCGCGCGCGGCCCTGCAGAAGGCGACTGGCGCGCCGTTGCCAGGAGAGCCGTAGAGGCGGGCCGCGTCGGGTGCGCCCGCGCGCCCTCACCCAGGCTGCGCGACCGCTCCCCCTGCCGTCGCCACCTTCTTCGTTTGCGGCGCGCGCCGCTTCTTGGCCGTAAACCGGTCGAGCGCAAGATAGACGACGGGCGTCGTGTACAGCGTCAGGAGCTGAGAGGCGAGCAGGCCCCCCACGATCGCGATCCCCAGCGGACGCCGTAGCTCGGACCCGAGGCCACGGCCGAACGCCAGCGGGAGCGCCCCGAACAGCGCAGCGCACGTCGTCATCAGGATGGGCCGGAACCGGAGCAAGCACGCGCGCGTGATGGCGTCCTCAGGACTGGCTCCCTCGTTGCGCTCGGCTTCGATCGCGAAGTCGATGAGCAAGATGGCGTTCTTCTTCACGATGC
>PLIR01000183.1:0-10414 GCA_003139415.1 Myxococcales bacterium
CGGGCAAGGCGATGACGGCCAGCGCCCAGGGCGACCGGAAGAACCACACGACGCCGGCGACGATGAGCGCGAAGGCAATGGCCGTGGCCCACGCCGCCTGGCTGACAATCGAGTCCTTCTCGGCCTCGGCGTTCGGGATGTCCCCCGCGAAGCCCACGCGCATCGAGGGCTCGTAGGAAGGCGGGCGCAGCTCGTCGACGAGGCCGTGGACGATCTGCAGGAGCTGGTCGCCGCCCGCGTCCCCCATGCCCGTGGTGACGGACACGATGCGAAGGCCGATGCGCGTTCCATCTGGAGACTCGAAGTACCCCCTCGGGAAGTCGTCGTGTTCGCGGGCCTTGGCCTCCCATCGATCGCGGTAGGCGTCGAGGCCAAGCGCTGGTTGCTTCCGATCGCGCCCGGGCGCTTCTTCCTCGCCCAGGTCGGCGACCAACCCGCTGCGCACCGCGATCTGGAAGTCGAGGGTGTCGTCCGCGCGCGCCAGATCGCCGGCGTCGGCGTAGAGCCACTTGTTCGCCTCGAAGAACGCGTGCACGTCCTTGGCGTCGCTCTCGACGTACGAAACGAGGGGCGGGAAGGCACGGTGTTCGTCTTGCGGGTGTTCGAGGGCGCGCACCCGGCGCGCGAGGTCGTCGACGAAGCGCTCGTTTTGCTCCCGCGACGGCGACTCGGCCACGACGAGCAGCGTCGCTCCTCCGCCGACCCGGCCGAGCTGGTGCTCGAATGCCTGGAGCCCGGGGCTGTCCCGCGGCAAGAGCTCACGCAGATCGGTGTGTGGGTGCAGGAGAACCTTGAGCGCGAACCACCAGCTCACCGAGAGGGCGACCGCCGCGAGCAGGAGCACCGCCACCGGGTGCCGACCGCTGAAGTCCACGAGCCTGCCCACCGCTCGAGCCGAGCGCCGCGGGTCGCCCTTGGAGGACGCGGACGTGCCGGCCGTCGATGGAGCGGGCGACGTCACCGCCACTTACACCGCCCCGTGCAGGCCGGGCCGCGCCGCGAGCACGATCTCCCGCTGGATGCGCGCGCCGTGCGCCCGCGCGTCGAAGCGAGCCATCGCCTGCGCCCGCGCGGCTCGACCTTGCGCCGCCCGCATCGCCCCGTCGCGCGCGTAGCGCATCAGGGCCTGCGCCAGTCGCTCCACGGCCACGGGCGACGCACCTTGGCCGGAGGGATCGTGCTCGAAGGGGACGAGCTCTCCTGTCACCCCGTGGTCGAGGATCTCGACGACCCCGCCGACGGCGAAGGCGACGACCGGCTTGCCGAGGGCCATCGACTCGATGACGGCACGGGGGAGCGGGTCGGCATAGACGCTCGGGACCACCGCCACGTCGAAGTCGGCGACGAGCGGGCGCACGTCGGCCCGGAAACCGAGCATGTGAAACTTGGCCTCGATGCCCAGGCGACACGCGAGCTCCCGGCACTCGGCGACGTGGTCCACGCGGAAGTCCTCGGGTGTATCGCCGACGACGACGAACGCGACACGCGACCGCTCCGCCGGCGTCATGCGGTCGAGCATCGCCCGCGCCGCGTGGACCATCTCGACGTAGCCCTTGCGTCGCAAGACGCGCCCGTGGCTCCCGAACACGATCGCGCCCTCGGGAAGCCCGAGCGCCGCGCGCAGGGTGCCGCGGACCTCGGCCGGGTCGAAGGCCGCGATGTCGAGCGCGTTGTGGACCACGTGGACCTTCTCGGCGCAGTGAGGGAACTGGGCCGCCGCGGCGCGCGATACGCACACGATCCTCCGCACGCCGGCCGCGGCGCTCAGTCGGCGGTGCAGTCCCGCCACCGCGCGCGGAACGGACGTGTACCGGACGTGCCACAGCGCGGGGACGCCGGTGAAACGCGCAAGCGCCGCGCCGGCGAAATCAGCGTTCGTGCCGTTGCAGTAAACGAGGTCGAAGCCCCCGCCCCGCACCAGGCCCGAGAGCCGCACCAGCGCACGCGATGCCTTGACCACGTTGCCCCCGAGCCGAAGAGCCTTGAGCAGCATGGGGGCGTCGAAGTCGACCCGCCCCATCGCGCGGTCCCAGGGCTCGATCGGGTTCTCGACGAGGTTGGGCTCGTAGTGGATCTCGTCGGCGACGGCGTCGCGGATCAAAAGCTCGGAAATGGCCCCCGGCCGGGGAAGCACGACGGCCCGATGCACGGCCTTCGGATCGACGAACTTGAGGATCGCGTGCAGGCTTCGCCCAGGCCCCCCGTTGCGCGCGGTGTCGTTGATGAAGAGGACACGGACGGCGCGCCGCACGGCCGGGTTGCGATCGTCGGCGGGCATGGTCTCTTGGCCGCCGTGGCTATAGCCCTGCAGCGCGTGAACGACGAGATCGTGCGGTGCCGCGCGTGCCCCCGCCTGGTCGCATGGCGCGAGGAGGTCGCCCGGCGCAAGGTCGCCCGTCACCGCGCGTGCGCGTACTGGGGCCGCCCCGTGCCGGGATACGGCGATCCCCGGGCCGCGATCCTCGTGCTCGGCCTCGCGCCCGGCGCGCACGGCGCCAACCGGACGGGCCGCGTCTTCACCGGCGACCGCTCCGGCGACTTCCTCTTCGCCGCCCTCCATCGGGCGGGGCTCGCGAGCCAACCATCCAGCACGGCCCTCGACGACGGCCTCGTGATGCGCGGGGTCTACGTCTCGCTCGCGGTCCGCTGCGTGCCGCCGGACAACGCGCCCGCCGGGGATGAAATCGCCCGCTGCGCCCATTTCATCGATGCCGAAGTGCTCGCGCTTCCGGGCCTTCGCGCCGTGCTCGCGCTGGGGGCGATCGCCTGGCGCGCCTACGTCGATCACGTCCGCCGAAGGGGCGCCCCACCGCACCCGGCTCGCCCCGCATTCGCCCATGGCGCCCGCGCCGACTTCGCCGCTCCCGCTTCGGCGCCGCCTCTGTTCGGCAGCTATCACGTGAGTCAACAGAACACACAGACCGGCAAGCTGACACCCGCGATGTTCGACGAGGTGCTTCAGCGCGTCACGGCCCAGGCGAAGATTTCCCCGTGACACCGTTTTGACGTGACGCGGCAGCCTCGAGTGCGCACACCACCTCCCCCCACTGACCAGGAACCCGGCTCGCCTGCGCAGGTGTGTTGACGGGGTTTGGGCAGCGCGCTTCTGGACCGCCGGGTCGAAAACCGCGCTACTATTCCGCAAGACATCTGTGACGGGCGACGCCATCAACGCCTCTCCTCTGGCGCCGGGCTACAAGCTCGACCGCTATGAGCTCCTCTGTCCCATCGCGGAAGGGGGGATGGCGAGCGTGTGGGTCGCGCGACAGCGCGGAAAACACGGGTTCGAGAAGGTCGTCGCGATCAAGACGATCCTCCCCAAGTTCGCGGCCGACGCGCGCTTCCAGGAGATGTTCCTCGACGAGGCCCGCATCGCCTCGCGCATCGAGCACGTCAACGTCGCGCAGATTTTCGATCTCGGCGAGGAGCACGACATCCTCTACCTCGCCATGGAGTACGTCGAAGGCGACGCGCTCTCGAAGATCAACCGGGCCTGCGCCAAAAAGGGCATGCGCATCCCGACGGGCATCCTGCTGCGGGTCTTGGCGGACACCTGCGCGGGCCTGCACGAAGCCCACGAGATGAAAGACTCGTCGGGCCGCAGGCTCGAAATCGTGCATCGCGACGTCAGCCCCCACAACATCCTCGTCAGCACGAAGGGCGTCGCCAAACTCATCGACTTCGGCATCGCGACGGCGCAGTCGCGCGCGCAAGCCGAAACGAGCTCCGGGGTCCTCAAGGGCAAGATCCAGTACATGGCGCCCGAGCAGGCGCTCGGCCGTCCGCTCGATCGTCGCGCCGACGTCTGGGCGATCGGCGCCGTGCTCTACGCGCTGCTTTCCGGGCGGCCGCCGTACGACGCCGACAACCCGCTCGCGACGCTCAACTTGCTCGGCTCGGGGCGCCCGCCGATGCCCCTCCCCTCGACGGTGCACCCGTCGATCGCGGCCATCGTCCGCCGGGCTCTGTCGTTCGCCCCCGAACAGCGGCACGCGACGGCGGCGGATCTGCGCGATGGCCTGGAGCGGGCGATGATCTCGTCGCAGAACATGGCGACGGCCGCCGACGTGGCGGCGTTCGCGGCCGAGCACGTGTCCGACCGCGTCGAGCGGCGGCGTCACACCATCGAGATCGCGCTCGCGGCCGCCTCGGAGCGCCAGCAGGCCGAAGAGGCCCTTCGGCCGCCCATGGACCGACGGTCGTCGAGCGTGCTGCCGGGGCCCGTCATCGCGAGTCCTCCATGGCCGCCCCCCAGCTCGGGAGCGCTGCCCAGCCCAATCCCGCTCGTGAACCGCACCGTGGCCGAGGCGCCCGCCGCAAAGCCGCCCTCGCTCGAGATGCTCGCCAGGCTGACGCCGCGTGTCTCCGAGCCTCCGCCTCCGCAGGCATCGTCGTATGCGACGCTGGGTTCCGCGGCCCTGGAGACGTCCACCCAAGCGGCTCGTCCGCGCTGGGGTGTCGTCGCCGTGGTGGGCGCGGTGGTCGTCATGGCGGCGATTGGAGCCGGGGTCGCCTCGAATGTCTTTCGGCCCGAGAACAAGCCCTCGGCCGCGTCGCCCTCCATGATGGTGATGCCCACGCCCACGGCGGCGAAGACCTCCAACCCCTCGCAGAACGCGTTCGCCGCCTCGCCCCCGCCGGCCGACAGCACGTCGTGGCCCCTTCTCGCCACGGTGGCGGCGAGCTCCCTGCCGAAGGCCTCCACCCCAGCCCCGCCGCCGCCCCAACAGAGCCGCCGGGCACCGACGTGGGCGCCCGGTCCGAGGCCGAGCAGGCCCACCTCGTCCGATGACTCGACCGAGACGGAGCCTTCGACGACGTCGCCAGAGGCCCCGCCGGCCCAGGCGGCAGCCCCCGTGCCGCCGCCCTCCCCTCCGCCGCCCGCCGTCGTCCCCGAACCGGCGCCGTCGCCTCCTCCGCCCGCGCCCACCGCCTCAGGCAAGGGCAAGTACGACGACGGCTTCTAGGGGAGACGGGCGACCTACGGCGATCGCTGGGCGAGGTCTGCCTCGACGCTGTCGAGGAGCTGGTTCGCGCGCGCCTCGTCGATGCCGAGACCCTCGGCGAATCGATCGAGCGTCTCGTTCTCTTCGTCGGCGATTGCGCTGTCCGCGAAGGCGATCGCCGCCGCCAGCACGAACGCGACCTCGGCCCGCGCCGGGTCGCCCTCGAGCTGGTCGATGACCTCCTGAAGGCGCGCGTCGCGGCCCTGCTCCGCGACCCCCTTGGCCGCGGCGTCGAGCATCGCGTCGATCTGCCCCGTGCGGATCGAGTCCTCCGACAGGTTGCGCAGCGCTCCCCGCAGCACTTCACGCTCCTCGGGCGACACGGTGCCGTCGGCCGACATCATCAGGTACATCGCCTCGCAGATGGGCCCGTACTGGGAGGAGACCGCCGCGGCCTCCAGCGCCTCGAGGTCGCCGCCGACCGCCGCGATGCTCTGCCGCTGCCCCCGGAGGCGGAGCTTGTCACGTAGCCGAGCCACCGTGGAGTTCGACAGCCAGATCATGGTCCTCGGGAGCGTACCGCTCAACCGTCGTACTTGAACAGATCCTCCAGGTCGGTCTTCGTCAGCTTCTTGGCGCCGCCGATGTCTTCGGTGAGCACCGCGCTGACGAGCTCGCGCTTCTTGTCGCCGAGCTCCAGGATCTTCTCCTCGATGGTGCCCTTGGCGACGAGGCGGTAGGTCGTCACGACCTTCGTCTGGCCGATCCGGTGCGCGCGGTCGGTCGCCTGATCCTCGACGGCCGGGTTCCACCACGGGTCGAAGTGGATGACCGTATCGGCGGCGGTCAGGTTCAACCCGCTGCCGCCCGCCTTGAGCGAGATGAGAAACACGGGCGGCCCGTCCTCGCGCTGGAAGTTCTCGACGCATGCCTGGCGGTCTTTCGTCGAGCCGTCGAGGTACTCGTACGCGACGCCGTCTTCGTCCATCGCGCGCTTGATGATCTGCAGCATGCTGACGAACTGACTGAACACGAGGACGCGGTGTCCGCCGGCGATGCTCGTCTGTACGAGCTCCCGCAGCGCCACGAGCTTGCCCGAGTCGTCGTCGCCGAACTGGCGCGGCAGGCCGAGCAAGCGAGGATCGCACGCGGCTTGCCGCAGTCGCGTCAGGCCGGCCAGGATCTGGATGTGGCTGCGCCCCACGCCTTGGCGCTCGACCTCGCCCATGACCTGCGCCCGCACTTCTTTGAGGACCGCGCCGTAAAGCGCCGCCTGCTCGCCGACCATCTCGCAGAACTGCTCCGTCTCGATCTTCTCGGGCAGGTCGCGCGCGACCTCGGCCTTGGTGCGGCGAAGGATAAACGGGTGGATCGTGGCGCGCAGGCGCTCGGCCGCGCTCCGGTCGCCCGCGTCGATCGGCCGCGAGTAGCGCTCCTCGAACTTGTCGAGGGGGCCGAGCAGACCGGGCGACACGAAGTCGAAGATCGACCAGATCTCGCTGAGGCGGTTCTCCACCGGCGTGCCGCTGAGCGCGAGGCGCCGGTCGGCCTTGAGGCGCTTGGCGGCCCGCGCCGTGGCGCTCATCGGGTTCTTGATCTGCTGGGCCTCGTCGACGATGACGTAGCGCCAGTCGATCTCTTTGAGCATCTCCTCGTCGCGGCGCAGGAGCGCGTAGCTCGTGACGACCACGTCGGCGTCCTCGAGCTCGTCCTGGCGCTCTTTGCGCTCGGCGCCGTGCCACAGCGCGTGCCGCAGCGAGGGAGCGAACCGGTCCATCTCGCGGAGCCAGTTCGTCACGACGCTCGTCGGAGCGACGATGAGGGCCTTGAACGGCTTGCGCTTGCCCTCGCCCTTGGCGTCCTCGTTCTTCACGGCGAGCAAGAGCGCGAGCGTCTGCACGGTCTTGCCGAGGCCCATGTCGTCGGCCAGAACGCCGCCGCTGCCGATCTCGTGGAGAAACCAGAGCCACTGAAAGCCTTGCTCCTGGTAGGGCCTGAGCTGCGCCTTGAGGTTGCGCGGCTTGCGCGTGCCCTTGATCTCGTCGATGTCCTTGAGCTTCTTGAAGAGCTCTTTCGTGTCGCCCGACACGTTCGAGCGGCCGACCTGCGCGAGCAGCTCTTCGATCCGGCCCGCCTGCGAGAGCGGGAGCCGCGCCCCGTTGCCTCCCCCCGTCGCGAGGATGTCGGCCTGGCGCTGCAAGACCTCGCGCACCTTGGCCGGGTCGATCCGCGCGAACGTGCCGTCCGAGAGCTTGACGTAGCGCCGGCCCTCGGCGAGGCACCGCGCGAGCTCTTCTTGCGTGACGGCCACCCCTTCGCTCTCGAAGTTCAGCCGCAAGGAGAGCCAGTCGACGCCGCTGGCGACGCGCGCGTTGGCCCCGAGGGCTTCGTCGCGGACCTGCACGTCGACGAGATCGTCCGGCACGAAGATATCCCACCCGTCCGGCAGGGACCCGATGCCCTCGGTCCAGAAGCGGATCGCATCGTCTCCGCGCGCGACGAACTTGTTGCCGTCTTCGGCGGGCACGAGGCCCAGACTCCGAAGCTTGGCCGCCGCGTCTTGCTGCGCGGCGATGTCGCAGCGGATACAGCGCGCCCGGCGGCTCACGACCGCGGAGCCATCGCCCCGGCCCGAAGACCCGGCCGCGCCGGCCGCCAACGGCGGCTTGACGATGACCGGAAGCGTCATCCCGTCGGCGCGCACGTCGACCTCGACGTCTTCGTATGCCGCGCGAAGACCCACTTGAGCCTCGACGAGCGTACCGCCCGCCGCCAGACGAAACGTCGGCTCGAGGTCCACCACGTCCGCCACTTGCGACAGCTCTGGCAGCTCGGCCCCCACTTCGAGCGCGACCTTCGGCAGCCCGTGCATGACGAGCTCCGGGAGCCGATCGACGCGCTCGGTGATCACCGGCAGCCGCAGCAGCCTGCGCACCGCGGCCGGCGACACGCGCCGATCGATGGGCCGCGCCCAGCCTTCCTGCGCGTCCACGTACCACCCGGGGCTGCCTTCGAACCAGGCGCCGCTCGTCGTGGTGAAGCGACGGGGATCGCCCTGACGCTGGAACGACGTCTTGACCACGATCTGCGACCCATCGGGCGACAGCTCGAGATCGAAGCGCGGACGCAGCGGCTCGTCGCCGAAGCGCAGCTCCATCATCTGCGGCTCGACGATGACGCGGCGGCCCTTGAGCAGCGGCAGGAGATCGCTCGCGTCTTCTCCCCGGACGTCGATCCCGACGCGCCGCGGGCCCGTGTTCTCGAAACGCGCGAGCAGACGGATAGCGTCGCGGTCGGCCGTCGGGTGCTGGTCCTGGGCCACGAGCAGCGCGCTCGGCAACAAAGGGACGCGCGTCTCGGGATTTAGCAGCGTGATGGTGAGGCTGCCGCCGGCGCCCGCACCGCTCTGACCGACTTGCTTGACCTGCAGGCGATACTCGATCTGCTTGGGCGCCGGGGGCATCGGCTCGCGGAGCCAGGCGTCGACTCCCGATTCGCTGGAGAGCCCGTTGGAGGGTATGGCACGCGGGGGCAGCGCGGCGGCGTGGTGGGCGGCCTTCATGGCGCGCGCGCGGGCCCGCTTGCTGCGTCGTCCTTCGCCATCGACGCCTGCAACGTGGACCGTCCCGCCGTGAACGGTGTAGTGCACACCGTTCGTCTGCGGTTGAGACGCCGGCGCGACGCGCCGCTGCCCCCCACGAGCCTGATCGCGTAGCGCGATGAGCAGCGCGGCGACGTGCTTGCAGTGCCCGCCGTTGCTCGACGCGAAGGCGGGACAAGTACAGGTCGACGTGAACCCCGACGGGGTGAGCTGGAGCGTGACGTTGTACGGCTCGGCTTCGGTCCCCCGAACGTGGCCGCGGGCGCCAGCGTCCTCGATGACGACGCCGTCGACGGCGTGACGACGCACGTAGTCATAGCCGCGGAGATAGGCACGGGCACCGAGCAAACGCCGCAGTGCTCGATCATTGAGGGTTGAAAGTGCTTCTGTGAAAGGAGATGCCAAGAATGAACCTGCGCGCGGGGCGCGCCCTTTGGCTGCTTGGTTGTGCGTGGTCGTGGCGTGGTCGCGTGTCCACGGTGGTCCTTCGGAGCAAGAGGCGGAGCCGAACCTGGCCCGCCGTCGGGATGGGTCCGCGACCGAAACGTCGACCCGCCCGCGACCGGAAGCTCGGGGCTGGACGTGACGCCCCCAGGCGAAACGTCTGCACGAGAGCTATCGCTATGCTCCGTAGCATCCACCGCTCCTTTTCGCAAGAGGCGACCATCCTGCCCGACCTTGAGGCGGCCTCGTTTCAGCGATACGAAGGTCCCGCCTTGCGACGCCACGTGCTCTTCTTGCTCGCTGTCCTGCCGTGCGCGGCGGCGTGCGGCGTGCCCGTGGCCGGGGGGCTCGACGACAGCGAGGCGAATCGCGTCTTCGTCGCGCTCGACCGCTCGAGCGTGGATGCGACCAAGGAGCCCGACCCAGCCGCCGACGGGCGGTGGCGTGTCAGCGTCCTCCGCGACGACCTGCCGCGGGCGCTGGCGGTCCTTCGCGCGGAGGACCTGCCTCGGAGCAGTCCGCCCACCGTGCTCGACTCGATGGGCAAAGGCGCGCTCGTACCGAGCGAGCTCGCGGAGCATGCGCAGCTTGTCGCCGGCATGGCCGGGGAGCTCGAGCGATCCCTCGAGGGCATCGAGGGGGTGCTCCGAGCGCGTGTGCACCTCAACGTACCCGCGCCTTCGCCCCTCAGGCCGACCTCGTTCGCGGGGGGCTTCGGCTCCGATCTGGCGCCGCCGCGCGGATCCGCGAGCGTCCTTCTGGAGCACCGAGGCGCCACGCCGCCCCTCAGTGCCGACGCCGTGCAGCGCCTCGTCGCCGGGGCCGTGCCGGGGCTGCTGACGACGGACGTCGTGGTCGTCATGGTGGCACAGACGCGCGACCTGGCCTTCGCCGGCGACGCTCCCGCGCGGCTTGGCCCCTCTGACGTGCTGCGCCCATCGCGCGGCTCGTCGAGGGAGCTGCGGGCCGCCCTCGTCGGCCTGATCGCGCTCGTGGCCGTCCTGGCGTGCCTCACGCTCGTGCTCTACACGCGCCTCTCGCGGCTCAAGGTCGCGCGCGGCGACCTTCTCCGGGACGGCTCGCCGGAAGGCTGAAGCGCCGACGATCCAACGCCTTCCGCCGTCCACGCCGTGATCCACGTCGAAGGCCTCACCAAGTGGGCAGCGCCGCGCCCGGGCCAGAGCGCGACCGCGCACGCGCGGCTCACCTCGGCGATCCTCCGTGACGTGAGCCTGACGGTGCCCGAGGGCACGCTCTATGGCCTCATGGGCCCCGGCGCGAGCGGCAAGAGCGTGCTGCTCAAGATGATCGCCGGCTTGATGCGCCCCGACGAGGGCGTCATCCAGATCGGCAGCGATCGCGTGACGGGTGCGTCCGAGCTCGAGCTTCACGACATCCGCAAGCGCATCGGGATGCTCTTCCA
>PLIR01000183.1:10431-10764 GCA_003139415.1 Myxococcales bacterium
AACGCGTCGGCGTCGCGCGCGCCACCGTCACGCGCGCGCCCATCGTGCTCTACGACGAGCCGGCGGCAGGTCTCGATCCGGTGACGTCGCAGAAGATCTTCGACCTACTGCGCGCCGAGCAGCGAGGGATGGGATCCACCGTCGTCATGGTCTCGAGCGATCTGGATCGCCTCCTGACGGTGACCGACCGAGTGGGGATGCTTTACCGCGGGGAGCTCATTTTCGATGGGACGACGGAGGAGGCGCGGGGGGCGACGGAGCCACGGGTAAGGCAGTTCGTGCATGGGTTAACGGAGGGGCCGCTGTGAGCGCGGGCGCGGGCGCGGGCGCGGG
>PLIR01000055.1:0-19170 GCA_003139415.1 Myxococcales bacterium
CTAGCACTACTCGGTCAGTTTATGGCGGAGCGAGCGGCCTCACCGAGGCGCCGCATCGCAAGCACGGCGTAGCAAGATGGAAGAGTAGACGCCGACGCACCGAGGGGAGCGTCGCTCGCGGGTGACCGCTCTTGCTACGCCGCAGCTTTATTTTCGTTCAAGCGTTCCTTCTGCAAGAAGGCAAAGGCCACCATGGTGAGCAGGGCGTGATGATGGAGGCCGCGCCAGGAGCGGCCTTCGAAGTGGTCGAGCCCGAGCTCTTCTTTGAGCTGCTGGTGGACCTGCTCGCAGGACCACCGTGCCTTGATCGCAAAGGCCAGGTCGCGGAGCGAGGCGTCGGCTGGATGGTTGGTGACGTAGTACCGTCGCTCATCGGATCGCTGTTCACAGACGAGCCAGACTTCGTCGCCCGGCAGGCCTTTGCCATGCGCTGCCTTCTCTCCATCGGTTAGGCGCGCCCGGCAGGCGGCGAAGCGTGCGCGTAGAGGACCTTTGGTCCCATCGCGCCACTTCACGGTGCGGAAGGCGGAAGCTCCGAGCGCTTCGATGATGTCGCAGGCCTTGCGGTCCACGTGGGTCGCCACCGCGTGCTTGCGCGGTTTGCCGCCGCGTCGAGGTCGGGGCATGCGTGTCGTGGCGTGCGACGGGTAGGCTCGCTGATTGGGCAGCACGCCCACGGCCCACAGAAGACCGAGCGACGAGAGCTCGTTACGCAACTCGCCGCAGATGCCGTAGCCGGCGTCCGCGAGGACTGTGCGAAACCGGACGCCGGCCTTCATCAGTCGCTTCACTTCGTCGAGAGCGATGCGCCACTTCTCCCGAAACACCACGTGCCCGGGCACACCCACCTTGCTTCGACGCTCCGCGTCCGCAGCCCACGCCTCCGGCAGGTACAGAGGGAGTGAAAGCGGCATCGGTACGTCGTCCTTCGCCAGCGTGAAGGAGACCAACGACTGGCAGTTGGCCTGTTTGCCCAGCGCTCCGCAGTACTGATGCGCGACCCCTACGGAGTCCTCCCCCTTTTTCGGCAGCGCCGTGTCATCGATGATGAGGAACGACTCGTCGCCGCCCACCATCGCGTCGACCTTCTCCCAAAGCACCGCCTCGACGGCGGCGTCGTCCCAGTCCGACTCGCTGACGAAGTGTCGCAGCTCCTGCTCGTGCCCCGGCGCTACGCGCCCTGCCAGCGGCTCAATGCTCTTGCGCTCGCCGGGCAAGAGCAGCCCTCGCAGGTACAGCGGCGCCCACTTCCTGCGCGTCTTGAAACGCCACGCTTCAAGAAACGGCTCGAGGAACCGGTCGAATCGACTCTCCCAACCCTGATCGGTCGTCACGCCCCTCTACAAAGACCATTTCCGGGCGAATGGAAAGAAGAAACTGACCGAGTAGTGCTAGTCTAGTCCCGCCACGCAGAGGTTTGATCGTGTGGTGGGCTTGGCGGGGGCTCGTTGCGCGGCCGGGGGGGAGAGGGACCACCAACCAGGACACCAGAGACACCAGGACCGCGTCTCCTACGGGATGCAAGGCGCGTTGAATCGAATGCGGACGCTGCTGAACGAGAAGGGCCGCGTCTCAGACGGGATGCAACGCGCCTCCCATTGAGGTGATGTCGAGGAACAAGCATCGCCCCGTCGCGTCACGCGTGATCCCTCGCTGGGATGGCGCTGGGGTCAGGCGGTCCGCCAGGTGCAGCAGCGTCTCCTCGGTGCGGTAGACCAGGGACCACCCGAGGACGTACTCCATGAGCCACGTGGTGTCCGGCGTCTCCACCAGGTTGCCGACGAGCAAGCGGCCGCCCGCGCGCAGGCGCGAGTAAAGAAGTCTCGTCAGGCTCGCGGCCACGGGGTCCGGCAGATAGTCGTAAAGGCCCATCGAATACACGAGATCGAGGTCGGCCAGTGTCTCGGCCACCATGCGATGGTCGTCGGGCGACACGGGCTTCAGCATCTGCCGCACCGACGAGTGCAGGTACTGGACGGTGACCGGCGAAGCTCCGCGGTGGCGCTCGAGCAGGATTCGGGTGAGGTGACGGTGCACCGTCTCGTGGGCCGCGCGATCCTGGTCGAGCAGGATCAGCTCCAGCGGCCGGCGAAGGGGCTCCATCTCGTCGAGCCACCGGCGAAGCTCGATGGCGGGGCCCGCCGCGAGCGCAAGGACCCGCACGGGGCCCGTCCCATCGGCCTCGGCGGCCGCGCGCACGGCGGCGCGCGCCACGCCCTCGCGGGCGATCACCGTGTGCGAGAGGCCGTAGTTCTGGCCAACCGCGTGTAGAAACCGACCAAAGAGGCCGTCGCCGACGAGCTCACGAGTGAAATAGAGCTCGATGGTGCGGTAGTCGCCCGCGTAGCCGAGCGGCTTCTCGTAGGCGCGTCGGTGCATCGGGCACGCCATCAAGACCGGCATCAGCATCGAGGACGCGTACGCGCGTCCGAGGACGACCGCGCGCTTGTCGAGGCCACTGCTCATCGCGTGAAGCCGCGCGATGGCGGCGTAATAGTCTTTGCCCCAGTTCGAGAGCAAGCCTTCGAAGAGCCGGCCCTCGTCGTCGAGGCGCTGCAGCGGATCGCCCATCTCGGCCCGCTCGAACTCCTCGACCTCGTTTCGCGCGTCCTCGAGGAGCTGCCGCAGATCGCCGACCGTGGCGCGCCACTCGGCGGGAAGCTGCCCGCTCTGCTCGCGGAGCAACGACATGCGCCCCTCGAGCGTCGCGCCGACGCGAAGGTGCTGCAGATCGAGCACGCCGGAGGTGAAGCGTCCGCCGATGCGCTCTCCGCTCAGGTGGACGACCACGGCGTCGCCGGACCAGATGGTGCGCTCGCCGAGCAGGAGCTCGAAGGACTCGAGTACGCTCCCGGGAGGCAACGAGACCTGCTCGGGCGAGGCAGCGGCAAAGCCCGCCGCGCTCAGGTCCAGCACTTGTAACGGGCCCACGAAGGCGGCGTCGCACCGGAACCGGCACGCGAGGTCGGTGGGGATGCTGGCTGCGTCCAGCCGCTCGGGACGAAAACGAACGGCCTTTCCGTTGCCGCCGCTCAGGTCCTCGTGGGCAGGGGATACGAGGGGAGGGGGCCGGAACGAGGGCGGCGGCGACGACGGTCGGCGCGGCGGAGGGGTGGACGCGGGACGGTGAGACGCCGGTACCGCTGTAGGCCGGTAAGATGGAGGCGAAGATTTCACGATAGCGAACCTACGAAATCCAGTGATCCGCCACTGTGACGTGTTGGTCGACGCGATGTTTCGTCGACAGATAAGTGAGCCGTCGCCCCTTAGCGCCGCAGAAGCACGTACACGGCCCCGCCGCCGCCGTCTCCGGCCTGGGCGGTCGCGAACGCGCTCACGTGGTCGCTCGCCGATCCCTGGGACAGCCAGGCCGAAATCTCGCCCCGCAGCACGCCCAGGCCTTGCGGTGAATGGTCGCCCTTGCCGTGGATGACGAGGATGCTTCGTTCCCCTCGCGCTCGCATCGTCCGGAGAAAGGCGTCCAGTTCGCCGCGCGCCTGTGCGGCGCTCATGCCGTGCAGATCGAGGCGGCCGTCGATGGGGTAGGAGCCTCTTCGCAACCGCCGCAAGACATCGACGGGCACGTCGAGCCGTCGCCCTTCGACGTGCACCCCGTCGTCTGCGACTTCGAACCGCGGCTTGTCTTCGACGAGCGCCCGCAGACGTTCGCGAACATCGTCCGCCTCGGTCTGCGCCTCGTCTGCCGCGCGACGGACCCGGTTGGCGTCCGGCAGCGATTCGTCCGGAGGACGATGCCGCGCGACGACCGATCGATCGAGGGGCGTCACCCCGGCGAACATCCGCGCCATGAGCAGCGCCTCGTCTTCGTCTTCCGGACCTCTGGGCGTCGGGGACTCGGGCGGACGCTCTACGGCCCGCTTCGCGTCGGCGCGGGGCCGATCGGCCGACGATGGACGCGCGCTCGCCTTGCGCGTCTCCTCTTCTTCGAGCTTCTGCTTCATCGCACGAAGCGCGTCGAACGGCCCGGGGGGCGCCTCCTTCTTGCGCTTCACCGCCCCTCCCTGGCTCGGATTCTGCCGGACGGGCCTCGCGTCGCGTCGTCTTCGGCGTTGTCGGGGTGCTCTTTCAGGCGCGCGCGCACGGCCGCGAGCACGCTCTGAATGCCGGTGAGGACGCCGTCCTCGTATTGCCAATCGGGATCACTCAGCTGGGGAAAGTCGTGGGGGTTGCGCACGTCCTCCAGCGTCAGCCCCGGCAGCAGGCGGCGCGCGAGGTCGAGGACTTTGCGCCGTTGAAGCTCTTCGAGCTCGACGGCGAGCCGTTCGACTTCGGCCCAAGCGTTCACCGGTGTTCGCTCCGCCAGAACGCCGCGAGGGCGCCATGAATGAGGCCGTGGGTCACCTGGCCGCTGTCGAGCAGCGCGCCGAGCCGCGACACGGGCAGCAACACCGTCTCGAGCTCTTCCTGCGCATCGAACTTGATGTCTCCCGTCGCGCGCGCGCCGCGGGCGACGAACGTGTGGCAGCGGTTGTTCTGGATGGCCGGGTTCGCCTCCATGACGAGCAGCGGCTCGAGGGCCTCCGCTTCATACCCGCTCTCCTCGCGCAGCTCGCGGAGCGCAGCCTGCTCCGGCGTCTCGCCCTCATCGATGACCCCGCCGGGGATCTCCAGCGAGAACGAGTCCGTCCCGAACCGGTACTGCCAGACGAGGACGATCTCGCCCTTGGCGGTGACGGCGATCACGTTGCACCAGTCGCGGCACTCGAGGACGAACACCTCGCCGCGCTTGCTCCCCCGGCCGTCCTCGAGCTCGAGGCGTACGACGTCCATCACGCGAAACTGCGCCACCCGCGTCGAGCCGACGCGCCGCCACTTGGCCAAGTGCGGAGGCGGGACCACGAGCGCCTCTTTCGTCATCGCGAGGGCAAGGGTAGCGCAGATGGCCCAGGTGCTAAGCTGCCACCGTCATGGCGATTTTTGCGAGCTTGGCCCACAAGGCCACGCAGGGGCTCAGGCTCGCCCTGGAAGACATCCAGGCCGTCCGGCGCAGCGACCCGGCCGCACGCACTTCGCTCGAGGTCGTCCTCGTGTACCCAGGCTTCCACGCGCTCTGGCTGCACAGGGCGGCGCACGCTCTCTGGTCGCACGAGGTCAAACTTGGCGCCCGCATCCTCGCCCACGCCAACCGCTTCGCCACGGGGATCGAGATCCACCCTGCCGCGCGGATCGGACGTCGGGTCGTCATCGACCACGGGATGGGCATCGTCATCGGGGAGACGGCGACGGTGGGCGACGGGTGCATCCTCTACAAGGGGGTCGTCCTCGGGGGCACGTCGCTCGATCGCAGGCTTCGCCACCCGCAGGTCGGAAACAACGTCGTCCTCGGGTCCAACGCGTGCATCCTGGGCGCGATCCGCATCGGGGACGATGCGCGCATCGGCTCGGGGAGCGTCGTGGTGAACGACGTGCCCTCAGCGGCCACGGTCGTCGGCGTGCCCGCGCGCATCATCGTACCCAAGCACGAGCGTTTCGACGCCGCCCTCGATCACGCGCACCTGCCCGACCCTGTGATCGACATGATCCGCGCTCTCGCTCAGCAGAACGAGGCGCTCCGCGAGCGTGTCGCGGCGCTCGAGAAGCGCATCGGCGTCGAGCTCGACGAGCCGCCGTTCCGCCTGCCCTTCGAAGGCGACGAGATGCCCCGCGCGGACGGCGGCTGATGGCCCGGCCGGAGGCGAAGGATCAGAAGATCGTCGTCAAGAACCGCCGCGCCCTCTTCGACTACGAGATCGACGAACGCTTCGAAGCGGGCCTCGTCCTCGTCGGCAGCGAGGTGAAGTCGATGCGCGCCGGTAAAGTCGACGTGACGGACGCCTATGTCCAGGTCGATCGCGGCGAGGCCTGGCTGAAGCAGCTCTACGTCGCGCCCTTCGAACAAGCGAGCGCCTTCCCCCACGAGACGCGGCGCCCGCGCAAGCTGCTCCTCAACGGCCGCGAGATCGAGGAGATTCACCGGGCGCTCGCCCGCGGGGGAGCGACCGCGGTGCCGATGCAGATCTATTTCAAGGGCGGGCGGGTCAAGGTGGAGATCGGCGTGGGCCGCGGCAAGAAGCATTACGACAAGCGGGCGGACATCGCGAAGAAGGACGCGGACCGGGACGCGCGCGTCGCCGTGCGGCAGGCGGCGCGGAGATGACGCACGTGCGCTGGGCGCGCGAGGGCGAGGGGCGCTTCGTCTCCGTCGCCGGTGAGGTGGTCGTGCTGCGGTCGACGGCGTCGTCGCCGCCCGGGTCGCGCCTCGAGGGAATGCTCGAAGGCCATCCGCCCGCGCGCGTACGGGTCAAAGTCCACTCGTCGAAGCGTCAGGCCGAGGGCGACTTCGTCATCGAAGGTCGCCTCCTCGACGCGACCCGCGAGGTCCGCGCCCGGCTCGAGAGGCTCATAGAACGCCTGCCCTAACCGCGCGGCTATGGCATGCGTTCTAGCCGTCGGCGACCTCGGCGACGTCGACCTCGACGCGGAGGGAGTGGCGGGCGCCGCCAAGGATGACGCCTCGAACGGGGCTCACGTCGCCGAAGTCGCACCCGTAGGCGACCGTGACGTGGCGGTCGGAAGGAACGACGTCGTTGGCTGGATCGAAGTCGACCCAACCCACGTCCGGCGAAAACGTCGACGCCCAGGCGTGCGAGGCGTCGGCCCCGAACACGCGCGCCTTGCCAGGCGGCGGCGTCGTCATCAGATAGCCGCTCACGTACCGGCCCGGCAGCCCGAGCGACCGCAGGCACGCGATCTCGAGGTGCGCGAAGTCCTGGCAGACGCCCCGGCGCTGGCGAAGGACCTCGGCGAGAGGTGTCGAGATGTCGGTCGCCCCGGGGTCGTACTTGAACTCCGCGTGAATTCGCTTCGTGAGATCCCGCGTCGCCTCGAGCAGTGGGCGCCCGGGAGGAAACGACGGGAGAGCGTAGTCCTGCACCTCGGCATCCGGTCGGATGTACCGCGATCGGAAGGTGAACCCGTACGCCGCGATGGCGTCGGGGCGGCGATCGCGCGCCAGCCGATCGCGCACGTCCTCCCACGGGGGCGAGCGCGGCGAGAGCGAGAGCTGACGGCGATCGTCCCGCCGCACTTCGCTCGTCGCGACGATCCGCAGCGAACGATGCGGCTCGTGCAGGCTGAACGAGCGCGCGCGGTTGCCGAAGTAGTCGGTCCGCTCGTAGATGTTGCGTGGGGTAGGCGTGACCTGCACCTCGTGGGCGAGGCAGGCCTGGCCCACGACGGTGCGCGGCGTCAGGTGGACGTCGTGATGCGAGGTGGTCACGGGATCGGCGTACTCGTACGTCGTCGCGTGGACGATGCGCAGCCTCACACGTCCTCCTCGCGCAGCGGCAGGTTCGAAGCATGGTTCAGGTACGCGCCCGACAGCGAGTTCGAGATCTCCGGGAAGAGGACGCTGAGGCGAGCGAGCAGCGCCTGCAGACGCGGGCGCTCGCCGTTGTCGTCCGCGGTACAGATGGTGTTCACGTCGGCGAGCTGGATCGACGCCGTCGCCTCGAACAAGAGCAGGTGCTGCGGCGATCGAGGGGACCCCGCTTCGCGCGGCAGAGCGTCGAGGTGCTCGCCCAGGGCGCGAATCTGGTAGAGCACGGAGCGCGGGTTCGTCTCGTCGGCGAGGAGAAGGTCGACCACCGGCGCGGCCTGCAGCGACGCGAGGTACCGCCGCCGGTATGTCATCGAGCTGTCGGCGACCTCCAGGATCGCCTCGAGGATCGGCGCCTCGGATGCGCCGGCCGATGCGAGGGTCAGTCGCAAGAGCGTCACGATGTGCATGGCCCGCTCGAGGCGGCGTCCGGCGTCGAGGAAACGCCAGCCGAGCCCGCGCGACATGCTGTCGATTCCGAGTCCACTGAAGGCGGCGAGCGCGAGCAGGATCTGGTTGACGAGGCTGAGGATCTCGCCGAGCGCGCGCGGACCGGGGGCGGCCGGCCGCTCGTGGACGTCCTGGTTGAGCTGGACCAGGGCCCGCCACATGTCGCCGGAGATCCGGTCGCGCAAGGTGCGCGCGACGCGGTAGGCCGACGCAACTACACCGCGCAGGGTGTCCGGGGGCTCGACGTCGAAGATGATGGAGGCGAGGGCCCGCTCGCCGGCTCCGACGAGGCTCGTACGGTTCCGGTCGGCCGCCTTGGCGCCGTTGCCAGGGGGGATGGTCGGCACGCCCGTCTCCGCCCTGACCGCGCGGAAGAGCGCATCGAGCCCGCCATCCGTCTCGCTCGACAAGCGTTGCTCGGAGAGGCGCGTCCCGATGGCGCGCGCGAGCCGTCCCGTCCCCTCGGCTCGCTCGGCGTACCGGCCGAGCCAGAAAAGGTTGTCGGCGACGCGGCTCGGAATGTCGGCTCCGCCTCGGGACAGGGCGACGGGGGCGGTCGCGGGCTTGAGGAGGCTGAACGTGCTCACCGGTCCGCCAGCGAGGACCCACGTGTCTTTGCTCTCGCCCCCCATCCGCAGCGACAGGGCGAGGCGTTCGTCTGCGGCCCCCACCCGCGACAGCGCGCCGGGCATCACCTCGTACGAATCGCCGCGGGTGACCAGGTACGCGCGCATCCAGAGCGGAGCCGGAGCGAGATCGGCGCCGCCGCCGCCGAGCGTGGGCGCCGTCGAAAGCGCGAAGGGGCGCTGGGCGACGAACATCCGAGGGTCCGCGTGGATGCGGTCGCGCAGCTCCTCGAGGGCGCGCGCGGGCAGCTTCCCCGCCACGATGCGCTCCCCCGAGCCCACCGGGAACGCGGACCGGACCACGAGCTCCGCGAGGTGATCCTCGACATAGGCGAGCGACGCTCGGTCCCCGCACCAGAACGTGGGTACGGACGGCAATCGCAGATCCTCCCCGAGCAGCTTGCGGCACAGGGCGGGCAAGTAGGGCATGACCGCGGGCGTCTGCAGGAGCCCGCTGCCGAGCGGATTGGCCAGCGCGACGTTGCCCGCGCGCACCGCGTCGACGAGGCCCGGCACGCCGAGCGTCGACTCCGGTCCCAGCTCGAGAGGATCGCAGAAGTCGTCGCGTACGCGCCGCAGGATGACGTCGACGACCTGCAGGCCCCCGAGAGTCTTCAGGTACACCGACCGATCGCGCACGGTGAGATCGGCGCCTTGCACGAGCGAGATCCCGAGGTACTGCGCCAAGAAGGCCTGCTCGAAGTACGTCGCGTTGTACGGACCCGGCGTCAGCAGCGCGATGCGCGGGTTGTCCCGGTTGTGCGGCGCGAGGTCACGCAGGGCGTCGCGCATCGCACGAAAGTAGAGCGCCAGGCGCTCGACGCCGGACTCCCGAAAGACGTCCGGGAGCGATCGCGAGAGCACGATTCGGTTCTCGAGGGCGTACCCGGCGCCGGACGGTGCGCGCGTTCGATCGGCGAGCACCACCATGCTCCCGTCGGGCTGGCGTCCGAGGTCGGCCGCGTAGAGCGGCAGGTAGTTGTCGCCCGGCGGGCGGACGCCGACGCACGGGCGCAAGAAGGCCGAGTGCGCGAACACGATCTCGGGCGGCAAGTCGCCGTCCGACAGCAACCGCTGAGGCCCGTACAGGTCGGCGAGGATCGCCGCGAGCAGGCGCGCGCGCTGGGCGAGCCCCTTCGAGACCGATGCCCACTCGGCGCTCCCCAAGATGACCGGGATGGGCGAGAGATTCCACGGCCGGCTGACGCCGTTCGGATCACCGTACGCGTCGTAGCTCACGCCGTGTTCGTGCAGCAGTTGCCGCGCTTGCTCCCAGCGGCGTCGAAGCTCGACGTGTCCGAGCCTCGCGAGCATCTCCGCGGGCTTCTCCCAGGCTGGACGCGGCGCTCCAGACGGATCGAACAGCTCGTCGTAGCCGTCGAGCGGCGGCGCATAGCGCCACATGTCGGCGGGGTCTCTCGGGAGCTCTCCCGACTCCCTCGAGTCGAGGTGCTCCTCCGGCGGCCGCGACGTCACGCTAGAGAGACTAGGAAATCCCTCTCCGACGCTCAAGGCGACTACCGCCGCAGATCGAGGGTGTACGGGAACTGCGGGTTTGGCTCGAGCTCGGGCACCGCGTGGGAGCCCGGCGTATGCCCGAATCGGAAGAATCGTGCGGCGCGGCGCGCCTCGGCTTCGAAGCCGTTGCGCGGGAACAGCTCGCTCGCTCGCCCGCCGGGATGGCTTACGTGATAAGTGCACCCGCCGATGGCCCGCTCGTTCCATCGGTCGATGACGTCGAAGACCAGCGGCGTGTGGACCGGGATCATCGGGTGCAGCGCCGAGGGCGGCTGCCAGGCGCGGTAGCGTACGCCGGCGACGAGCTTCCCGTTCGTGCCCGTCGGCTGCAGCGGGACGCGCCGCCCGTTGCAGGTGACGACGTGCCGCTCGTCGGTCATCCCTTTGACGACGACCTCGAGCCGCTCGACCGACGAGTCGACGTACCGCGCGGTGCCGCCCGTCGCCGTCTCTTCGCCGAGCACGTGCCACGGCTCGATGGCCTGACGCAGCTCGAGCACCAGTCCGCTGCGCGCCTCGAGCGTCCCGAGCACCGGGAACCGGAAGTCGTAGTGGGGCGCGAACCAGCCCGCGTCGAACGCGAAGCCCGCGTGCCCCAGGTCTTCGAGGACATCGCCGAAGTCGTCGCGAATGAAGTGGGGCAGAGCGAAGCGATCGTGGATCGCCGTGCCCCAGCGGACGAGCGACTGCCGGTACGGGTCCTTCCAGAACTTTGCCACGAGGGCGCGCACGAGGAGCTGCTGAGCGAGGCTCATCCGCGCGTGAGGGGGCATCTCGAACGAGCGCAGCTCGACGAGTCCCTGGCGACCCGTGGAGCTATCCGGGCTGTACAGCTTGTCGATGCAGAACTCCGTGCGGTGCGTGTTGCCCGTCACGTCAATCAACAGGTTTCGCAGGGATCGATCGACGAGCCACGGCGGGGGCGGGCGAGACGACGACTCTTCGAGCTTGCGGAAGGCGATTTCGAGCTCGTAGAGGCTATCGTTGCGGGCCTCGTCGACCCTGGGCGCCTGGCTCGTCGGGCCGACGAAGAGGCCCGAGAACAGGAACGAAAGCGAGGGGTGGTTCTGCCAGTAGTTGACGAGACTGCGGAGCAAGTCGGGCCGCCGGAGCGCCGGGCTGTCGGCGGGCGTTGCCCCGCCGAGCACGACGTGGTTGCCGCCTCCCGTCCCGGTGTGGCGCCCGTCGAGCATGAACTTCTCGGCTCGAAGGCCGACGTTGCGCGCCTCTTCGTAGAGGATCTCGGTGGTGGAGGCGAGCTCGCGCCAGTCGTTGGCCGGGTGGATGTTGACCTCGATGACGCCGGGGTCGGGCGTCACCTGGAGCCTGGAAAGGCGCGGGTCGGTGGGGGGATGGTAGCCCTCGATCCGGACGCGCTTGCCCTGCGAGGCAGCGGTCGCTTCCACGGCGGCGCATAGCTCGAGGTAGTCCTCGACGAACGGGAGCGGCGGCATGAAGACGTGCAGCACGCCGCTGCGCGGCTCGACGCACAGAGCCGTACGCACGGTTGTCGGGTCCGACTGAAGGCGCTCCGGCGGCTTTTCCTTGGATGCGTCTTTGGAGTCCGACGGCTCCCCGCGATATCGGAACCGCGGCTCGGCGACGCGGCGGGCGAACTCGGTGCGGCCCGGCAGCGGCTCGCGCGGCGCGAAGGGATCGCGTTCGTGATGGACGACCGCATCGCCGGGCGCAACCCACGGCAGCCCGTCGAGCGGGAGGCGCAACCCCATGGGGGAATCGCCAGGCGTCAAGTAGAGGCGCTCGGGACGCAAGAACCATGGGCCGCTCTTCCAACGGGGGCCCGCGACGGCCCCGCTCCTCGCGATCGGCAAGGCGTAGCCCACCACGGCGGTGAGCGTCTGCTCGAAGACGCGCGCGAGGCGCGCCCGCTCGACCTCGTCTTCGATCTTCGACTCGTGCGGATCGACGTTGATCGGGAGCCGGCGTTCGCGCCACAGGTAGTACCAGGCGTCCTCGTACGCGGCCGTCGAAAACTTCGGGTCGGCGCCCAGCAACGTCGCCAGCGCGCGGATGAAGACGCGGGCGTCGTCGGCCGTGTCGGTCCCGATCTCGTCCTTGGCGAAGAGGTTCGCGTCATTCCAGATCGGGACGCCGTCCTTGCGGAAGTAGCTCGACAGCGCCCAGCGCGGCAAAGGCTCACCCGGGTACCACTTGCCTTGGCCCTCGTGCATGAGGCCACCGGGCGTGAAGCGCTCGTAGAGGCGGCTCATGAGCCGCGTGGCGTACCGCCGCTTCGTCGGTCCATCGGCCGCCGTGTTCCACTCGGCTCCGTCCGGGTCGTCGACGGCGACGAAGGTTGGTTCGCCGCCCATCGTGAGGCGGACGTCGCCTTCGGCGAGCACATGATCGACGTCCCGTCCGAGCGAATCGATCGCGCGCCATGCTTCTTCCGTGTACGGCAGCGTTACACGCGGCGACTCGGCGACGCGGGTGACCGACATCGAGAAGGTGAACTCTTCCTTCAGCTTCTCGCTCGGATCGGCCCCCTGAAACTCGAAGTTCCCGCTGATCGCCGCTGCGGTCTCCGGGTCGGGAGTGCACGCCAGCGGGATGTACCCCTCGCCGGCGAGCAGTCCGCTCGTGGCGTCGAGGCCGACCCATCCGGCCCCCGGGAGGAAGACCTCCGCCCACGCGTGGAGATCCGTGGAGTCGCGCTCGACGCCGGCCGGCCCGGTGAGGGGCTTCTCGTCGGCCTTGAGCTGGATCGAGTACCCCGAGACGAAGCGCGCCGCGAGGCCGAGGCGCCGCAGGACCTGAACGAGCAGCCACGCGTAGTCGCGGCACGAACCGTGACCCCGTTCGAGCGTCTCCTCCGGGGAGAAGACGCCGGGCTCCATCCGGATGTCGTATCGAAGGTTGTCGTGGACGCGCCGGTTGAGGTCGACGAGCACGTCGATGGTGCGCCTGCCGCTCCGGACATCGGCGGACCGTGCTCGCTCCACGAAGTCGGAGAGGCGAGGCGACACCGCGCCGATATCCAGGTACGGCGCCAGGTCGCGCCGCAAGGCGGGCCCGTAGGCGAAGGGAAACGTCTCGGCGGCCGTCTCGACGAAGAAGTCGAACGGATTTTGCACCGTCATCTCGGCGACGAGGTCGACTTCGACGCTGAGCTCCGTGCTCTTCTGCGGGAAAACGAGGCGCGCCTGGTAATTGCCGAACGGGTCTTGCTGCCAGTTGAGAAAGTGCGGCTCCGGCCGGATGCGGAGCGAGTAGGCCTCGATCAACGTCCTGCAATGGGGTGCCGGGCGCAGTCGTACGACGTGCGGAAGCAGCGAGACCGGGCGGTCGTAGCGGTACCGCGTCAGGTGGTGGAGGGCGACTCGGATCGACACGTGGGGCGGAGTATGAGCGGCGGAGGTTTCCTGGAGGTTACCTTCGCCAAGGTTGTCGGGCGTTTGCGGGGAAGGACGTCTCTATCAGGTACGGCACCGCTTCGCCGCCATCAAGGCGCAGGCACCGGCAAGAAAGACGAGCGCCACGCTGCTCGATCGGCCCGACAGGTGAGTCGCGGAGGGGCCCCCCAGGAGGGTCAGAAGATGCGCACGCGGCGTGAGGATCGCGCCCGCCGTTGTGCCGAGGACCCAGTCCGCCACCAGAAACAGGGCACGACCGCCTCCGCGCCGTCCGAATGTCGCCCCGAGAGAGAACCAGCAGGCGTAGGCCCCGCCGCCAAGGGCTCCCACGTAAGCGCTGGCGAGCGCGTCGCCCGCGGGGGCCGGGTCGGCTAGGCCGTGCGCGACGAGCGCGACGCCGGCGGCGACGAACGCTCCGGCGGCCGCGCATCCTACGGCGGCGATGGCGATCGTGACGGCGGCGGCGCTCGCGGGGGCTGCCCCGAACGCGACGAGGGAGGCGCCGGAGGTCGAAAGCGAGCGCCCGCCGATCGCCGCGCCAACGAGCCCGTAGGCAAGGAGCGGTAGCACCAGCGCGCCGACGGTACCGACCAGGACGAGATCCGCGCCATGGACGGCTCCGCGGGCTCGAGCGATGATCGCGACGGCAAAGGCGAGCATCGTCCAGGCGCCCGTGGTGACCCACGCGGCGACCCCTCTCGTAAGCCGGGCGAACGGCAAACGCGCCAGCGCGGCCGTCACGAAGGCCTCGTTTCGGTCTGGAGGAGCGGCGTCCGTGCGCGGGCTTCGTCGAGCGAGGGTGGATCGAAGCGCAGCTCGGCCACATCGACTCCCGCTTCGACGGCGGCGTGGCCGGCGGCTCGTGCGAGGGCCTCGGCGTCGCGACCCCGCGCGCACAGGGCACCCGCGAGGCGCTCGATCGCGACCACGGCAGGCTGCCGCGCCAGTGCGGCCGCAAGCGCCCGGCCGTCGTCTTCGTCTCTCAGCACCACCCTCAGGCGCGCGTTGTTGCCGTCCTGCCAGAATCCCGCGAGCAGGTCTTGCGCGCCGCCACGGCGTACGAGCGTCCCTCGACGGAGCAGCACATGGTCCTGGGCTAGATCGCTCGCGTCGCCGACGGAGGCTGTTGCGACGATGACGACGGCACCTTGCTCGGCGCGGTCGCGCAGGAGCTGCGGCAGCCGTCCGATGGCCCGGGCATCCATCGTGACGAACGGCTCTTCGAGAAGCACCACGCGGACCCGAGCGGAGGTCAGGGCTTCGGCCAAGGCCACGGCGCGCACCTCGCCAGGAAGAAGGGATCGCACTGGCCGATCGACGAGCGCCTCGAGCCCGAGCATCGCAAGGCGCGCGGCATGGTCCTGCGTGGGCTCTCCCCGCAGGGTCGTGGCCAGGGCGAGCACCTCGTCCACGCGAAGGGCGTCCGGCAGCGAGGCCTCGATCGGGATATGGGCGACCTGCCGTCGAGCGCCCGGGCTGCGGGCCGCTTCGCCGAGAACGCGCACCGCCCCCGACCGTGGGACGACGCGCCCTGCGAGGGTCGCCATGAGGAGAGGGCCCCCGTCCTCCCGCGCTCCGAGAATCGCGTGAGTGCCGGAGCCCCACGACAGAGACACCCGCGTCAGCACGGTGCGCCCGGCGCGCGCGACCAGCGAATCGATCGCGATCGACGCTCCGTTCGTTCCGTCGATCAACGCCCCACCCCTTCGACGCCTTGCTCCACGGAGACCTGCGTCATGCGGGCACGCACGACCATCAGCGAAACGACGACCGCGACGCTCAACGCCAAGAGGGCTCGCACCGCCGGCGCCGCTGCGCCGGCCCTCGCCACCGCGTGGCGCACGGCATCCAACGCGGCCGGGATCGACGTGAGCTCGCGCCACCCCACCGGCAAGAGATTGCGCGTCCAAGGCGCCAGCGCTTCCGGCAGCGCCAACACCGCGAGGAGCGTGAGATATCCGAGGGCGCGCGAGCGGCCGCCGACCGTCGCCATGGCCAGGGGCCCCAGCGTGGCCGCGAACGCGAGCGTGTACGCGATCGCGCCGAGGCTGGCCCTTGCTGCGGACAGCGGAGCCATGGACACCGTCGTCGCCGCAACCCCGACGCACGCGACGCCGGTCCCCATCGCACCCGCGAGGACCACGACGAGCCCGCCCGTCCGGGCGAGGACGTAGCCGAACGGCCCGATGCCGCGCGCGCGCAGCAGCATCAGGATGCCGTCTTCCCGGTCGCGATGCAGGGCCCGGAGGGACACGACATACGCGAGCATCACCCCCGCGCTCCACGCGATGGCGGCCGAGCCGATCGCCGGCACGGCGTCGACCCAGGGATGGCCGCGCCCGAGAAGAGCCGCCACCACGGCGCCGGCCGACACGAGCCCCACCAGCACGAGGCTCGCGCGCGTCCCCGCTCCACGGGTGGCGAGCCACACGCCGAGGGGCAAGGCGCTTCGCCGCGTCTGTCGCGGAGGCAACGCGTCCATGCCGCAACGAGACCACACGGGACAGCCAGGCGCCAGAGGACGTGGCAGACTGCGCGGGCGAGTGTCCGACCTGTCGAAGCCGAGCTCCCTCGCCCCCCTTGCCCCCCCGCCGTGGCGCCGCCGGGCGCCCGCGATTGCTGGCGTCGTCTGCGTCGCGATCGCGTCCGTTCGGGTCGACGGTGGGCATAGCCCGGGCGCCTGGCTCCTCGGGCTCGCCGGCGTGGCGCTCGCGGTATGGGCGTCGGGACGAGCGTCGCCGCTCGCGCGGACGACCGGATGGGGATTCTCCCTCGTGCTTGCTTCGCTCGGCGCGGGGGCCGAGAGCCGCGCGCTCGAGATGGCGCGTATCGCAGGGCAGGTCGCGACCGCCCTTCCGGCCTGCCTTGCGCTCTCGCGGATTGCGCCGGACGCGGGCCTTTGGCGCGCGAAGCCACCGCCGGCGGCTCCCGCCATCCTCGCGATCGTTCTGTTCTCCATCGTCGAAGCGGCGGTGGGCGCGTCGTACGCCTCCGGCGAGGCGACGGCTTCGCTGGCGCGTACGGCCCTGTTCTGGATGGCGGTCGCAGGGACCCTCGCCACGCTGCTAGCCGCGCTCGAGTGGACACTTCGGGCGCGCCGCTTCGAGCTGGCCGTCGTCGAGCGGGCGACCGCCATGCGCGCCTTGCTGGTGACGGCCTGCATCGCCGGGTTCGTCCTCGCCATCCTGGGACACGCTCGGCCGCGCCGGGTCGCGGCGCTGGTGGTCGCCGTCGGCGGCGTTGCGCTCGTGGCGTGCGCTCAGGCTCGCGATCCGGTTCGGGTCGTGCGGATCGCGCGCCGCGTCGTCGTGCTGACGATGGCGGGCGGCGGCGTCGGGCTGATCGGGGCCTCGACGGCGCTCGGCGGACTGCAGGGCGACGCATGGATCGCCACGATGGTGACGGCGGCTGTGGCCGTGGTCATCGGGACGGCCGCGGCCGAGCTCGAGGCCCCCATGCGGCCCGAGCGCGGGAGATGGCTCGACGCCTTCGATCGCGCGCACGAAAAGGCTGGTTCGACGGAAGCGCACGACGCCATCCGCGAGACCCTCCTGGCCCTACGCGAGCCGGGCGGGCCTAGCTCGCGCTCGCCCGAGCTCTGGACGTTTTCGCCGACGTCGGTGATGACGGTCGATGCCGCAGGGTACGCGCACGAACGATCGGCTGACGTCCCCGATGCGCTCGTGACCGTGGCTTCCGGCGAGACCGAGGGGACATTGCGCGTCGATGTCCTGGCCGCGCTCGAAGTCCGGCGACCTGAAGCGCGCCCATTGTTCAACTGGATGAACGCTCGCGAAGCCGCGTTCGCCACCATCGTGAGCTCTGCTGGGGAGACGGAGGGCGTGCTCGTCATGCCGCGGGCCGGCCGATCGGCGCCGGTCACGCTCGAGGAGATCCAGGCGCTGCGGCGCGTGGCGGATCGCCTGGCCATCGCCTGCCGGTCGGGCGGAGCCCAGGCCCGGATGCTCGCGCGTGCCAACGAGGCCGTCGAACGCGCAGGGGCGGCCGAAGCACGAGCCGAGGCGCTGCTGCGGGAGCGCGCGCTCGATCTCACTCGAAACGCCCTCGCCTCGGCGCGGCTTGCCCGGCCCGCGACCGTGGGCATCTACTCCGCGGCCTCCCGGCTGGTCCTCGAGGCGCTGGAGCGCCGCACGGCCGCCAGCTTGCCTGTGGCCCTGGTGGTGCCGAGCGGCGGCGATCCGGTCCCGTACCTCGCCCGCGCCCACCTCGCCGGGGTGCGCGCGGGCGGTCCCCTCGTCCTGGTCGACGGTACGAGCGCGCGCGAGCACGACGTCGCGCGCTGGGCCGACGCCACGTCGTCGCCCCTGGCCCTCGCCGAGGGGGGAATGCTGGTGCTCCTCGACGGTGCTGCCCTCCCGGGCGCGGTGCAAGAGCTCGTCGCTCGGGCTTGCCGCGACAAGCGTGCTCCCTGGCAAGACGACGCATCGCTCGACGTGCTCCTGGCCCTGACAGGCATCGCCGCGCCCGACGACCTGGAGGCGCAAGGTCGCCTCGATCCCGCGCTGGCGGCGCGTCTCGGCGACGCACGGCACTCGCCGATCGCCCTGCCCCGTCTGCGCGATCGAACCGAAGACGTCCGCGCGATCCTGACCGACTCGCTCGCGCGGCAGGGGATGCGCGTGCTGGGCCGCCCGGTGGGGATCGACAACGCCGCCTATGCTCGTCTGGTGGAGCACGAGTTCCCCGGCGAGGACGCGGAGCTCGCGGCGATCGTCGAGCGGCTGGTCTCCCGCTGCGCCGAGGATCGCGGCCGCGACGTCGTCCGCGCTGCCGACCTCGACTCCGGCTTCGGCACGAGCACGCGCCTCTAAGGAAGGGACGGGAAGAGACGCCGTCGCAAAAGAAACTTCCGCCGCGGGTGCGCTCCCACTCGGCCCCCCGGCTGAAGAAAGGCGTGCCGGTGAGCCAAGCCGGAACCACGCTGCCCTTGTCTCGCTCCTTTCGAGCGTGTTACTCGTGCGACGCCGCGCGTTTTCGAGCAGTCGCCATCGACTTTCGAACCAGGCGAGCGGAGGGAGACGACGTCACCATGCACATGTTGGCCAAGTCGTTGCGTGCGCTCGGGGCCGTAGGGCTCGTGGGGGCCGTGGTGGGCTGCGGCGGAGAACCGGACAACCCCTACAAACCCCAGCCCGCGTGGTCGGGAAAGGCGGCCAGCTTGCCTGCGCCTCCGGCGCTCCCGACGACGCCGATCAAGCAGGGCGACGCCTACACTGTGTACGGAGCCGTGCATCAGCTCCGCAGCCTCACCCACGCCAAGGACGTCACGGCGCCCCCGGCGATTTCGATCGTGGGTTACGTCGTCGACTCCAACATCCCTCGCGCCCCCGACTGCGCCGTTCACAAGACGGGCAAGCAGGATCCCGAAGGCTGCAGTCCCGAAATCCCGAGCTTTTGGATCGCAGACGAAAAAGGCAACACCAAGGGGCCGAAGGTTCGCGTCGTCGGATGGGCCCGAAACTTCGCCGTCGTGTACGACGCGATGGTCGCCTACAAGAAGATCAAGCCCGGCGATCAGCCCACGGAGAAGCAGGCGGTCACGGATGACATGCTCAATGTCACGGTGCCTTTCCCGCTGCCATCCGTCGGCGCCAAGGTAAAGATCACGGGCGCGTACAATGTCGGAAAGAACGTCGTGTCGGAGATGGTAAGCGAACCTGCTGGCGGCGTCATTGCCTACCAGAAGCTCGAGGTTCTGGAGCCCGCGCCCGAGCCGGCGAAGTTCACCAAGGCCGTGCCCTAGCAGCCGAAAATCAATCCGGTGGGAAGAGCGAGGGGAACGGAGGTCGCTCCCCTCGCCCAC
>PLIR01000055.1:19194-19632 GCA_003139415.1 Myxococcales bacterium
CTCTCGGGATCGGCGCACGCTATCGACGGCAACCAACGTGTGGACGCTGCGGATTTCGCCGCCGCGGCCTGGCTTCTGATTCTGCGGCCGATCGGATGACGGGTGCACTGCTTCGGCAGGTCGTCAGTTAGAGAAGAGAAAGAGTCATGGGAACGCGTCTGTATGTCGGCAACCTGTCGTTTTCGTCCACCAGCGAGACGGTGCGCGAGGCGTTTGCTCGGATTGGAGAGGTCACGGACGTTCATATCGTGACCGATCGCACCTCAGGCCAGTCTCGGGGCTTTGGGTTCGTCACGATGGGCTCGCCGGCTGAGGCGACGAAGGCCATCGAGTCCATGAACGGGGCGAACCTCGACGGCCGTCCCCTCCGCGTCAACGAGGCGGAAGAGCGGCCTCAGCGCGGCGGCGGCGGAGGCGGATTCGGTGGTGGTGGTGGCG
>PLIR01000176.1 GCA_003139415.1 Myxococcales bacterium
TTCGCCGAGACGGCGGAGGACCGCGATCGCCGCGCGGAGTTTCCGCGAGAGAACTTCGAGATATTGCAAAAGGCGGGGCTCATCGGGCTCACGGTGGCCCCGGAGTTCGGCGGCCATGGCGCCGGGCTCGGAGAGGCGCTCCGCGTCCTCGGCGCAGTGGCCAAGGGCGAGCCGTCGACGGCGCTCATCCTCTTCATGACGTACGCCTTTCACGCGGCGCCCATGCGGACCGAGGCCTGGCCCGCGCACGTCTACGAGAAGATCGCGCGCGAGGCGGCAACCGAGATCTCGCTCATCGGCGGCCTGCGCGTCGAGCCGGAGCTCGGCACCCCGGTCCGTGGCGGGCTGCCCAAGACCGAGGCGAGGCGCGAAGGCGACGGCTGGAGGCTCACCGGCAACAAGATCTACTCCACAGGCTCGACCGGCCTGCGCTGGTACGCCGTCTGGGCGAAGACCGCCGAGCCCGAGCCGCGGGTCGGCTTTCTGCACGTTCGCTCCGACAGCCCTGGCATCCGCATCGAGCCGGCCTGGGATCACCTCGGAATGCGGGCCACCGTCAGTCACGAGGTGATTTTCGACAATACGCCCGTCCCGCTGGACTACGCCGTTGACCTGCGGCCGCCCGCCGCGTGGGCTCCGCAGCCCGGTACCGACGGCGGCGCGTCGCTCTTCAATCTGGCCATCGCCACGATCTACGACGGCGTCGCCCGGGCGGCTCGCGATTGGCTCGCGGCCTATCTCAAGCAGCGGGCCCCCACCAACCTGGGCGCGCCTCTCGCGACGCTACCTCGCGTCCAGGAAAAATTCGGAGAGATCGAGGCGCTCCTCTCNNGGAACCTCGTGAAGCACATCACGACGGCCAACTCGATCCGGGCCGTCGAGATCGGCCTCGAGCTCACGGGCAACCCGGGCCTCAGCCGCAAGAACCCGCTCGAGCGCCACTATCGCGATGTCCTCTGCAGCCGGATCCACTCCCCGCAGAGTGACACCATCCTCGTGGGCGCCGGCAAACTCGCCTTCGCCTCGTGACCGCCGCGCGCGCGCCATCATGACGTCCAAGCTCGCGCGGTACGCGCTCGTTCTCGGCCTTCTCACCGCCGTCGGCCCCTTCGCGATCGACATGTACCTGCCGGCACTTCCGGCCATCGGGCGCAGCCTCGGCGCCCGCACGGGTGCCGTGCAAATGACCCTGGTGGCGTTCCTCATGCCGATGGGCTTCGGTCAGCTCGTGTGCGGGCCGCTCTCGGACGTGATCGGCCGCAAGCGCCCGCTCTACGCGGGTCTCGTGCTGTTCGTCTTCGCCAGCGTGGGCTGCGGCCTCGCGCCGAGCATCGGCTCGCTCGTCGCTTTTCGCTTCCTACAGGGGCTGGGCGCGTGCGCGGGCATGGTGATTCCAATGGCGATCGTGCGCGACCTCTACACGGGGACCGACGCCGCCCGCCTCCTGTCGCGGCTCATGCTCGTCTTCAGCGTCTCTCCAATTCTGTCGCCGCTCGCCGGAACCGTCGTGGTGGAAGCCTGGAGCTGGCGGGGAATCTTCGCGGTGGTGACCGTCGCGGCGGCCCTGGGGCTCGCCCTCGCCGCCACGTTCTTGCCGGAGACGAGGCTCGGGCAGGCGCGACGACGCGGTGGCGCGACGACCGCCCTCCTCGGCTACCGCACCTTGCTCGGCGACCGGCACTTCATGCGCCTCGCGCTCATCGTGGCGTTCGGCATCGCGAGCTTCTTCGCGTACCTCGCCAATTCGGCGTACCTGCTCATCGAACACTTCCGGCTCACCCCGCGCGAGTACAGCGTCGCCTTCTCGATCAACGCGGCTTCGTTCATCGGGGCCTCGCAGCTGACGGGCAGGCTCGGCGCGCGCTTCGGTCTGCCGAGCGTGCTGCGGGTCGGGATCGGCGGCTTCACGGCCGCCACGACGATCCTCTTCCTGCTGACGCTCGGCGGGGTGGACCGGCTCTCCGTACTGACGGGCCTCCTCTTCGTCGCCTACGGGTTCCTCGGCCTCGTCGTCCCAGCGACGACGGCGCTTGCGCTCGAGCACCACGGGGAGCTTGCGGGGACGGCGTCCGCGCTCATCGCCACGCTCCAGAGCCTCGCCGGAATCGCCGTCATCGCCGTCGTCGGCGCCTTCCTCGACGGCACGCCGCGGCCGATGACGGGGGGCATCGCCGCGTGCGCGCTCGCGGCGCTCGCACTGGACTACTCGCCCGCGGCGTCCACACCGCCGATCCCGGAGACCATGGCCTCCGAAGGGGGTCTTGCTATGAGAAGCGTTGATTACTCAGATTGATATTTCGAATAATAGAAGACCTATATTTTGATGACGCGGGTCGCGAGTCGCGTTGTTCGAGCCATTCGCGTCTGCTACGGAGAGACGCAGGGCGATGACCGAAGCGATTCGAGCGGGTGCGTCCGAGCAACTCGAAGCCGACGTACTGGTCGTCGGAGGCGGCATGGCCGCGTGCTGGGCAGCCATCTCCGCGGCGAGGGCCGGGGCCCGCGTGGTGCTGGTCGACAAGGGATACGTCGGAACGAGCGGGGTCACCGCCACGGGAGGGCCCGGACACTGGTGGGTCTCCCCGGAAGGCACCGCGCGCGCCCAGGCGATCGAGAAGCACTGGATCGCGGGGTGCGGCCTCGCCGACCGGGGCTGGATGGAACGCATCATCGATACGACGTGGCGGACGCTGCCGACGCTTGCGCCCTTCTATCGTTTCGACGTCAACGACGCCGGCAAGACCGTCTACAACGCGCTCCGCGGCCCCGAGTATCTGCGGGGGCTGCGCCGAGC
>PLIR01000125.1 GCA_003139415.1 Myxococcales bacterium
TACGGACGCCATCAGGGCGGTCATGTCGCGAGGGCTCGACGCGTTCGAGGAAGAGCGAGCCCTGGAGTCGAAGGCGCCTAGCCTCGGGTCGAAGCCCCCCAAGTCGAGACGCTAGGAGCCGCTGATGGGCTCCGGCACCCTCCGCCACACCGCGACCGGCTTCTTCGCGCAGTTCTCGATCGGCCACGGCGCCCGCAAGGGCGCGCTCCTCACCGGGGTCGGCCTCGACGAGAAGGCCGCGAGCGTGCGTGCCGATCTCGTTGGACGTTTCCTCCTCGAGCTCGATGTACGGACTCGGCTGCTACGATGACGCTCATGGCCTACGTCTCGCGAATCGGGGCGGATCCGGCATACCTGCAACGTCTCGGGCAGGCGCTCTACAATTTCACGTACCTAGAGTGGGTCGTCATCTGGACGATAGTTAAGCTCAGCGCGAACGGCTTTGCGGGCGTCCCTCCGAAAGCTACCGCCAAGCAGCTTGCGAATCGGCTGCACGACGCGATTCATGGGACGTCCCCGCCGCTGGCAAGCGACCTGCGGCGGGACCTCCTCCGCTTCCACCAAAGCTTTCACCTGGCGCTTCGCGTGCGAAACAAACTCCTCCACGCTCATCCCTTCACGGCCGCCGGTGGAGCTCCGCGCCTGGGCGGTGGCGGCGTGGAGTGGACCGACGACGAGATCGACGGAGCGGCGAAGACCTTCGAAGACACCGCGATCGAGGGCAACGCTATCTTCCACGGGGCCTTGGCGGCCGCTCGCCCATGAAGAGCGCCGTGACCCTATCGGCGATCGAGGTGGCGAATTGGGAGGCGCGGCTCGAGGCGGAGGGCATGCCGCCCGAGCCACCCGAGCAACGGGGCTCGCCGGTCCGCGGCTCATCGACCCGCGTGAGATCACTCGATGCGCCCGTCAGAAAGGGCAATGGGGAATGGGGCGAGTCGCTGGGAGCGCGAACGGCGGCCTCCAGCCCCATTCAAGAGACCTCGAGAGACGAGCCCGAGCTGCGGGACCGGTGGCGAGCGATGCCCACGTCGAAACGCAAGGCGGAGCTCCGGACCGCGATCTCAGCCAGCTGGCGCAGACAGTTCGGGTTCGACTGGGATGACAAGTGGATCGAGACGTGGATCCGCGCGCCATGGGTAGCGAAGCACGCACGACTCGTGGCAGCGCGCCGTGATGGCATGCTGACGGCTCCGAAGGGGCGGGGAATGGGTCCGCGCGCGTTCGCCATCGTCTGGGAACAACAACACCCCGTTTGGCCCCTGCCTCTTCCGCCGGAGCCGAAGACCGGCTCGACGATCACGCCGACCATCCTGCTGGTGTGGGCCAGCCTCTTGGCAGGCAACTGGCCATCGGCAATTGCGCGTGCCGACGCTACGCCGATCGATGTGCTGAATGCTGAGCGCGAGACGATCAAAAAGCTCCTGCAGCGGTGGGGGCTGCGCTCGATGGCATTCGACGAAGACGACGACGGGCGCCTTGTGCGCCTGCCGCTGCGGACCGAGGGCCGGCCGCGTAGTCGATAGAAGTGTCCCCTGTTTCCCATGCCTAATCTAAGGCATGGGTAGCAATCAGCACGCAAGCGACGCCGGCGAGACCCCCGCGCTCGTCCCGCTCGCAGAAGCTCTCAAACGGTACCAGGGGGTTAGCGTCCGAGTCGGGCGCGAGCTGATCAAGTCAGCGAAGCTGCCCGCAACGAGGGTCGGCCGCGAGTACCTGGTGTCACCGGCGGACGTCGCTGCCCTTCTGGCCCCGCGTCTCCTCCCGGGGCGTCCGCGAAAGATCCGCGAGAGCGAGACGCAGCGCATCGAGCGACAGCTGCGCGAGGCGGGGATCGNNTGCCGCCCTCCTGCGGCTCCTCGGCCTCATCGAGGAGGCAGACGCCGCCGCGACCAGGCGCGACCTGGACGCGGGGCGGCGCGCCCTCGATGACGTGCGCCGCATCGTGCTCCGCGCGCTGGACGATGCTCGAGCGGTGCGGACCGCGTCGGAGGCCATGTGACCGCCGCCGCATCGCCTCTCATCGTGCTCTGCGACACGCGCGAACAGGTGGTCCCGCCGTTCCCAGACGGCGTCGTGATCGAGCGCCGGATGATGAAGGAAGGCGATTACAGCTCGCCGGTGCTCGTCGACACGCTGGCTCGCATCGAGCGAAAATCGATCTGCGACTTCGTCTCGACGCTCTCGTGGGGGCGCGAGCGCTTCGACCGCGAGGTGCAGCGGCTGCAACCGTACCGATGGAAGTGCGTTGTCGTCGGAGGCGACATCACGGAGGCCTACCGCGTCAGCGCCATGCACCCGCACGCGATCATCGGCTCGGTCGCGTCGCTATTCGCGCGCTGGGAGATCCCCGTCTTGTTCGCCGGGAACCCGGCCGGCGCCGGAAGGTTGATCGCCGGGCTGCTCCGGCGATGGGAGGAGCGCGTCGCCGAAGAAGGAGGGCAGGCCGCGTGATCGATCACGCGCTCAACTACGCCCGCCGCGGGCTCCGCGTCTTGCCGATCCGGCTTGGCGACAAGACGCCGCTGACCGCGCATGGCGTGCTCGAGGTCTCGAGCGACGAGCCGACAGTGCGGGCATGGTGGACCCGTTGGCCCGCTGCGAATATCGCGATCGCGGTCCCGCCCGCGTGGATCGTCGTTGATGTCGACCCGCGCAATGGCGGCGACGCGGAGCTCGCGCGACTCGAGGGCGAACACGGCCCGCTCCCCGCGACCGTCGCCGCTCGCACCGGCGGCGGTGGCTCGCATCGGATCTACCGGCGCCCTGACGGCGTGCGCCTCCGAGGCAAGCTCGCGCCGGGGATCGACCTGCTCGGGCACGGCCGGTACGTCCTCGTCGCGCCGAGCATCCACGCGAGCGGCAAGAGATACGAGTGGATATCGCCGCCGGGCACGCGCATCGCGCCCGCGCCCGCGTGGCTCGTCGAGATGGGCCGCGTCCAGGACACGCCCTGCGTGCCTCCGCCGCAGCCTGTCGCGAGGACGTCCGACTTGATCGACCGCGCCCGCGCGTACGTCGCCGCGTGCCCACCCGCAATCAGCGGAAGCGGGGGCCACACGCACACCTTCTCGATCGCGCAGAAGCTGGTGCGCGGCTTCGGCCTCGACGAGGCGACCGCGTTCTCGTTGCTGGTGCCGTGGAACAGGACCTGCCAGCCACCGTGGAGCACTGCGGACCTGGCGCGCAAGGTCAAAGAGGCTGCACGGGCCGGCCGCATGCCGTACGGCGAGCTCGCGGATCGGCCGAGAGATGGGAGGGCCGCTTGATGCAAGCGGTGAAGCCCGACGGACAGCGAGGCCGTCCGCTTATTCGAATGAGCACAGAACTGGCCGACGTCGTCGACATGACGATCGCGGCCCTGGCCGACGACCAAGACGTGTTCCAGCGCGACGGCTACCTCGTCCACGTCCTGCGCGTCGGTGACACCGAGGCCTCTTCTGCCTTCGTCGTGGGGACACCCCAGATCCGAATGGTGAGCGCGGCCACGCTGCGAGAGCGCCTCACCCGGGTCGCGCGCTTCCAGCGCTTCGACAAGAGGTCTGAGAAGTGGGTGGACGCGCTGCCGTCGGAACCCGTGGTGCATGCCTTGCTGGCTCGCGGCGAGTACGTGGGGATTCGACCGCTCATCGGCGTCATTGAGTCACCTTCGATTCGACCGGACGGATCGATCATCCAGGTGCCAGGCTACGACCGCGTCACCGGGTATCTCTACATCCCCTCCGGCGACTTTCCGAAGGTGCCCGAGCTGCCGACCCAGGAGGACGCGGCGGTGGCGCTGACCGAGCTCGAGGAGCCGTTCGCCGACTTTCCGTTCGCGGGGCCCGAACACCGCGCGAGCACGATCGCCGCGCTGCTCACCATCATCGCGCGGCCCGCCATCCTCGGGNNCCGGCCATCGTCCACGACGCGAACGTGCGCGGTAGCGGCAAGACGCTGAAGGCTGACGCGGTCAGCACGATCGCGACGGGGCGGCCGACGGCGAAGATGAACTACCCGGACGACGACGTCGAGCTCGAGAAGATCCTCGCCGCCTACGCCATCCGCGGTGCGACGGTCATCTCGTTCGACAATGTGGTCCGCACCTTCGGCGGTGGCCCGCTCGATCGATGCCTCACCGCCGGCGACATGGTCGAGCTCCGGGTGCTCGGTAAGAGCGAGGTCCCGTCGCTGCGCTGGCGCGCCGTCGTCATGGCCACGGGCAACAACGTCGCGTTGTCGGGCGACACGTCGCGGCGGACGATCATGTCGCGCCTCGAGTCTCCTCTCGAGAACCCGGAGGAGCGACAGACCTTCACGCACCCCAACCTGCTCGAGTGGCTCCGGGAGAACCGGGCCCGGCTTGTCGCTGCCGCGCTCACGATGCTCCGGGCCTGGTACGTGGCCGGGTCCCCGCATGGGGGCTGCAAGTCGTGGGGCTCGTTCGAGTCGTGGTCGAGCATCATCCCGCCCGCCATCGTGTTCGCCGGGGGCTCGGACCCGATGCGCACGCGACCCGCGTCGACGGGGGAGGAAGACGCCGACAAGCGGGCCCTCGTGGCCATCGTGGATGGCTTGGCAAGGCTCGATGCACGGGGAGCAGGCCTCAGTGCGAAGACCATCGTGGACGCGCTCTACGCGCATCGTGAGAGGGGAGCACCACCTGACGGCTTCGACGATCTACGAGAGGCGATCGAGGCCCTGACGACGCCCATCGCAGGCAAGCCGCCCAGCACGAACAAACTCGGCTACGCGCTGCGCCGCTTCCGGCGTCGTGTGGTGGGAGGCCGAATGCTCGACTGCATCGTGGACCGCAACGGGATCGCACGATGGCAGGTCCTCGGGTCAGCCAAGGAGACGGCGAAGGGTGCGGGGGATGAGGGGGATGAGGGGCATGTTTTGACCCTACGCGGGCGAAGTGGCGACAACTTAGGAGGCTCCAGTCAGAAGATCCCCCTCAATGCCCCGCATCCCCCGCAGGGCGAGTTTGGGGAGTACCTCGGGCGCAATGGGATCGGGGGCGACGAATGACCGCGCAACACTTCCGCGGCCTGCCTCCCGGAATGCGCGGGCCGCGCCGGCTCCGGGAGCTTGCGACCGAGTCAGGACACTCCGACGTCTCATGGCCAGCGAGGCGGCCACCTGTCGATCCACCGCACG
>PLIR01000178.1 GCA_003139415.1 Myxococcales bacterium
GTCGCGGGCGCCGACGCCGGAGCCGAGGAAGGCCTCGGCGCGATCTCCCGGGCCTCGCTGGCGCTCTGGGGCGACCCGGTCATCGTTGCCAAGGAGGCGACGCGCCTCCCCTACGACGTGCTCTGGATCGTCGTGGACGCCCTTCGCCCGGACGTCGCCGCGGCGCTGCACGATGCGGACGAGGACACGTCAAGGCGCGAGGCAGCGCGCGCACCCTTGGAGGCATTGCTCCCCGCCGTGCCTGGCCTCATGCCGGGGGTCGACGCGCTCGCGGCGCGCGGGGTCCACTTCCAGCACGCGTGGTCGTCGGCCGCCTGGACCCGTCCGGGCACCCTCGCGATGCTCTCGGGCGAGCGCTCGAGCGAGCTCGGCGTCGACACGACGGCGTGGGTCGTCCCTCCGGGCGAAGCGACCCGCTTCTATGCCTCCGATCCGCCGCTGCTCCCCCTCGTGCTGCGCCGCAGCGGCGCGGTCACCGCCGCCTTCGTGAACAACTTCTTCATGTCCGGGCACGCGGCCGTCGGCCTCGACATGGGGTTCGAACGACTGACCGACCACCGCTACCGGACGCGCGACACGTCGGAGATCGAGCGCGACGCCCTCGCCTGGCTCGAGACTCACGCGAGCGATCGCTTCTTCCTCTTCGTGAACTTCAATTCGCCGCACGAGCCCTTCGACCCCGAAAGGTCGATGCTCGCCCGCATCCCGGCGGCGCCCGAGGGGCCTCGCGATCCCCAGATTCGCGCGTACATGGCGGAGGCGGCCAAGGACGACGCGGCCATCTGGGATCTGCTTCAGCGGCTCGACGCGATCGGGCTGGCGCAGTCGACCCTCGTCGTCGTCACGTCCGATCACGGCGAGACGCTCTCCTCGGCGCACGGAGGGTTCGGCCTGGGGCACATGCCGGTGCGCTTCCATCATGCCGTCGGCAACTTCGAAGAGACGACGCGGATCCCCATCGTGATGGCGCTTCCCGGCGTGCTCGACGGTGGCCGGACGATAAAAGACCGGGTCCGCAACACCGACCTCGCGCCGACGGTGCTCGAGGTCGAGGGGCTAGAACCGGACGCTCGGATGAGCGGGCGGTCGATGATGCCGCTCGTGCGCGGGCATGGCGGTCCCGCGGGCGACGAGCGCGTCGTGCTGAGCGAGGGACGCGCGTCGAGGGCGCTGATCTGGCAGGACTGGCGCCTCATCGTCCACCAGCCGGTCGCACGGAGGGCACCCCGGACGGGCGACGAAGGTCCGCAGAACCGCGCGGACGACCCCGACGCGGGGCCTCCGGCCGGCGACCAGCTCTTCGACTTGAAGGACGACCCCGGCGAGCGCCGAAACGTCGCCCGCCTGCACCCGGACGTCGTGGAGGCCATGAAAGCTCGCATCGCCGCCGCGATCGCGAACGTGCCGGCGGCGGACGCGCCCGCCCCGCCGTCCGATCCGGGGGCGCTCCCGTCGATTCACCTGCGGTTCTCGGGCGGAGGGAGGGCGCGCCGCATGTCGGGGGCCATCGCCGTGGGGGACCGGTCGCACGAGGCCCGGGTCGTCGTCGAGCCCGCCGGCATCGCCGCCGATGCCCTGCGCGTCCAGAACCCCGCTGCGGACGATGGGGGCTCGCGGGGCACCGTGGTCGACTTCACCCTGACGACTTCGCCGGACGGCCCGGTCGGGTTCGACTTGCGGGTGGATCCCGCGGGCACGACCATCACCTGGCAGATCTTTCTCGACGATGCTCCCCTGCCGGCGGGCGCTGTTTTCGCGGGACCGTTTGGTCTCCCCGCCGTAGCGTGCAAGGCGGGGTTTACGAGCGACGAGGCGCGCGACGAAGCTGCGTCGGGCGCGCTCCCCTTCATCGATCCTTCGCGCGACCTCGGTCTGTTCGTCGTGAGAGACCGGCCGGGCGGCCAGACGCTCGGCCCCGAGCCGGCCCGCTCGCCCGAAGCCGACCGCGAAACACAACGCGTGCTCGAGCAGTGGGGCTACGCGGCTCCGGGCGTCAAAAGGCCATAGACCCGCCGCCGCGAAAACATGTCGAGCAGGGTGGCCGCGGACCGTCGCCCTGGGTAGGCTCTCGCGCAATTCAGATGCGCCTTGCGTCGTTGCTCGGGCCCGACATCAAGAACGTCCTCAAGGAGGACCCCGAAGCCTTGCAGGAGCTTCTCGACGAGATCCACGCGGAGGACCTCGCCGACATCATCAGCGAGCTCGATCCGGACGAGGCGGGGCAGCTCCTGTCGCGCCTCCCCGCCGAGGAGGCGGCGCCGATCTTCGAGCGCCTCGACGGCCACGAGCAGGAGAACCTCATCGAGCAGATGCCGCCCGAGTCGGTCGCGGTCATCGCGAGCGAGATGTCCGCCGACAACCGCGCGGACCTCTTCAGCGTGCTCCCCGAGGCGATGGGCGAGCAGCTCTTCGAGGCGCTCGAGAAGGTCGACCCGGTCGCCGCGCAAGAAGTCCGCGACATCGAGAAGTGGCCCGAGACGAGCGCCGGCCACTTGATGACGCCGGATTTCGTGCGCGTCTCGCCGCGCATGAAGGTGTCCGAGGCGCTCGACGTCGTGAAGGCGCGGGCGCGCGAGCGCGACGAGTTCGTGTACGTCGTCTACGCGATATCCGACGGCGACCGGCTCGAGGGCGTCGCCAGCTTGCGGGACCTTCTCGTCGCGGAGCCGGCCCAGGGCATCGCCGAAGTCATGCGGACGAACGTCATCTGCGTCCCGCCCACGATGGACCAGGAGGAGGTCGCCCGCCGCATGGCGAAGTACGACCTCAACGTCATCCCCGTCGTCAGCGACGTAAACCACGTGCTCGGGGTCATCACGATCGACGACATCATCGACGTCCTCGTCCAGGAACAGACGGAGGACGTGCAGAAGATCGGCGGCGTCGAGCCGCTCGACCTGCCCTATTTCCAGACGAGCTTCGTGACGTTCATCCGCAAGCGCGCCGGGTGGCTCATCGTGCTCTTCATCGAGGAGTTTTTCACGCAGACCGCCCTGCGCCACTACGACCGCGTCATGGAGGCCGTGCAGGGGGCCCTGCTCTACGTGCCGCTGCTCATCTCGGCAGGCGGCAACTCGGGCTCGCAGTCCTCCACGCTCGTCATCCGCGGGCTCGCGCTCGGCGAGATCAAGCTCCGCGACTGGTGGCGCATCCTGGTCCGCGAGTCGATCATGGGCGTCTTGCTGGGGATCATCATCGCGGTCATCGCGATGGGCCGGGTGATGATGTACCCCGACCAGTCATTCCTCTTCGCACTCACGGTCGGCCTCACGGTGCTCTGCATCATCGCCTCGGGGTGCACCGTGGGGTCGATGCTCCCGATCATCCTCAAGCGCCTCGGCATCGACCCGGCCACGAGCTCGACGCCCTTCATCGCGAGCCTCGTCGACACGATGGGGGTCATCATCTACGCCCACGTCGCCATGGCCGTCATGCACGACACGATTCAAAAGGCGCTCGAGGTGCATTAGTGCACCGCCGTCGAGATGAGCTCAAGGTTTGCTGTCATCACGACGGCGCTGCACTAGGGCAGCACTAGGCCGTGTCCTGCATCGGCAGGGAGATCGAGGTCCGAAGCTTCGGATGTCAGGTC
>PLIR01000087.1 GCA_003139415.1 Myxococcales bacterium
GTCGTCGATCGGCCGGTTGAACGAGTAGGCGTAGTTTTTGTCCGCTAGGATTATCGGCGATACGAGATCGGTATCGAGCAGGTTCTTGTGACGACGGTCACCGCCGTTTAGCCACGTGAAGTCGCCGAACGCAAACGGCGCCGCGGGGGCTTCGGTGGGCGCGGGCGCCTCCGGAGTAGCCGGGGCAACCGCGGGCGCCGGAGCCGGCATCGGCATCGGGGCGGGCGCCGGACCTACCGCCGCAGGGGGCGGTGCAGCTGCGGCCGCCGGCGGCGGAGCCGCGGGCGGAGGCGGCGCAGTAGGAGGTGGAGTCGGCGGTGCTTGCGCGAACGCAACGCTCTCCACTGAGATTGACAGCGCGCCCAAGACGGTACCGAAGCGCAGGCTGCGGAAGCTCGATTGACGTTTCATAGATAGAACTCCTCGCGTTTTCGCCAAAGACAAGGGACCGCCTTCGCCGCGCGAACATCGCGCGCCGGAGCCCCGGCGGTGAGTGGCTTGGTCGCCTCGCGACGACGGCCTTGGACCCGTGGCTTCAGTGAGAGCTGACGAGCCATCTCTTAGGACGGTCGGGAATAAAAAACGCATTAAATTGTAGTGAAAGCCAGGCTTCTCGATAATAACAACCAGGGAAAACCATTGATCATTGACCCGTCTCCCTCGGGAAACTCCCCCGAAACATCGGTCCAACTAGTGATCGATTTCGCCGGTGATTTTGCACGTGATTGCCCGAAGGGGTGGCGCCATCCAGCCGCGAACCTAGAGTAAACAAGGTGTAAACCGTGTGGCGATACGAGACCCGTCCACTCACAAAGCGGAGATAAACATGGAGAGCTTCACGGAGACCTCAGTCGCAGTCGTCCTCGACGAGGCGGCTGCTACCGTCCGTTGGCCGAGCTGGCCCTCGAAGGCCCGTCTGAAGCGCGCGATGACGCCCGTCGTGCTGCTCGCGGCGAGCGATGCGCGGCTGCGCGCGTACATCCGTGGCGTCTTGAGCGATCAGCGAATGCGCGTCGTCGAAGCGGCGACGGGGGCGGAGGCGCTCGCTCAGGCCACGGAGCACAACCCGGAGATCGTCGTCCTGGAGTTCGGCCTCCCCGATCTGAACGGCATCCAGATGACGCGAGAGCTTCGCTCCTGGTCGGAGGCTCCGATCTTCATTCTGTCGGCGCCAGAAGACGCGGGCCAGCAGATCGCCGCGCTCGACTCGGGGGCCAACGAGTACCTCACGAGGCCCTTCGGCACGAGCGAGTTTCTCGCGCGGCTCCGCGTCTGGCTAAAGCACCGGCAACGCGCGAGCAGGCACTCGCTCGACACCATCCTCGACGTCGGAGCCCTCCGCATCGACTTCGGCAAGCGGCAGGCCTCGGCCCGTGGTCAAGAGGTGCAGCTGACTGCGCGCCAGTACAAGCTCTTCGAGACCATGATGCGCAATGCGGGCAAGGTCCTTTCGCACGAGCAGATCGTGACGGCCGTATGGGGACCCGCGCACACGGCTCCGATGCGGTACCTGCGCGTTTACATGGGCCAGCTCCGTCGCAAGATCGAGGTCGACCCGTCGCGCCCGCAGTATCTCCTGACCGAACCGGGCGTCGGGTATCGTCTCCGAGAGGNNAGGAGCCCGCAGCGGCAGGTGGTGCAGCTTCGCCCAGCTGACGGCGACTCCGCGTCGTTCGCGCGCTGGGCCCGCGGCACCGGCATCGGCGCCATGCCGTGGCGCACGTTGGCACGCCGAACAGCCCCATAGGGCGGTGTTTCTGGGGCTTCTTCGCGGGCATCTCATATGCTCTGGCGTCGGGAGCTTCCATGAATGACGCCCGACTTCGTCCGTGCCCGTCCTGCGCCCGCCACGCCCGCGTGAGCGAAGACTCGTGCCCTTTTTGCGGCTCGCGCTTCGGCGCGTCGTTTCGAGCGCGGCCCAACCTGCAGGCGCCCACCGGGCGACTGACCCGTGCAGCCCTCCTCGCCTTGAGCAGCGGGGCCGCGTCGCTCGGGCCCGCGTGTAGCTCCTCTTCCTCGTCCTCGTCCAACAAGGTCACGGTGTTCCCTCCTTATGGGCTGGCGCCCTTCCCGGAGGATGCGGGCCCCGACGCGGAAGTTCTCCTCGGGGCGGCCTACGGACTAGCCGCTTTCGAGGACGGCGAGGTCGAGCCCAACGTCTCCGCGTGCGTCGCTGCGGGCGGTCAGTGCGTAGACGATGCGGGCTGCGCCTTCAGCATCCACGAATCCTGCGGCGCCGCGGGCGGCGCCTGCTGCGTGCCGTGCGAGGCGGATCCGGACGTCAAGGCGATAAGCGCCTCGAACTACGACCGGTCGTGCACGGCGGACTCGGATTGCGTGGCCGTGGGCGTCGGCGACCCGTGCAGGCCGTGCGACATCCTTTGCCCCGGGAACGCCGCGATCAACAAGTCATCGCTCGCGCGGTACTCCGCGGACGTCGCAAGCTCCCCGGCCGGCATGGACGGCGCCGCCTGCTCGTGCCAGCCGATCACCCTCTCCGTGTGCTGCAACGCGGGAACGTGCGACCCGTCGTGCGCCGGCGACGCGGGGAGCGGCGACTGAGCGGGGCGCGGTCCCCACGAACCCCGCCCGTACGCACGCCCTCGGGATGGCCCCTCAATCGGCCGTGCACTCGGGAAGGGGGCCCCAGGTTTCCCCGAATCCCGCAGTGACGTTTGGGTAGGCGCACGCCTCGACCTTGACCATCGTGCCGCCACACGCGGCGCCGAACATCTGGGTGCCGCACGTCTGCACGATGCACTTTTTGGCGGCGCCGGCGTCGGACGTCATCCCGCACTCGCTGTCGGTGCGGCAAAGCTGAAAGTCTGTCGTGGCGTTGCACGTGCTCTTGCACGTGGGCGAGTGCTGACCGCACTCCAAGGGCTGACACGTCACGGCGTTCGTGCAGTCGGCGGCCTCGTCGCACGGCTGCGTGATCCCGCTCGCACAGCTGCCCGTGAACAGCGTGCACGTCCCACCGTCGGCGCCGAGGCAGCACTCCGACATGGAAGTGTCGCAGGACGCGTTTCCGCACGTAACCGCCATCGGCGTGCTGGGTGCACCTCCATCGGGGACGGGAATGGGGGTCGTACCGCCCCCGCTCGAACTCGCGCCCGCGTCACCCGTCGCCCCGCCATCGCCAGGAGCGACGCCGGAGCTTGACGCATCCTACCCCCCACTGCTGCTTGCGCCGCCCGATTCTGCGTCGCCGCCGCTGGAGCCTTCGCCTCCCCCGCTGCTCTGTCCCCCGCCGCTGCTCTGTCCTCCGCCGCTGCTGGAATGCTCGCCGGCGTCGCCCGCGGCGCTGACCTTGCCTGCGCCGCTCCCGGAGCACTGGGTTAGAAATAGCGGGGCGGCCGCTAGCAGGGACGCGAGGCACGCCATGCTCCCGTTGGTGGTCCTCATCGATTCTCCTCCGGCGCGCCGCGCGCTTCGGGGCCGCGGGCGAATCCAATGGACCGTAGCGCACCGGTTCGCGGACGAGGATACCAATTGCACTTCGCGCGCCGCGCTCAACGCAAGGAATGTGTGAGGAATTTACGGCTCGAGCAGCATTTGCCGTGCACCGACTCCTACCTTTACCCGCGTTGGGATCCCATCCAGCCGTCGTAAGACGGCGTTGCGCGCGGCTACCTGTAAGAAGTACGATTTGCGAATGTGGCCCGTGTCCATCCGCAAGCCTGAGAGCCGCGTCACGATCGTTGTCGCGGTCCTCGCCGGGGCCGGTGCCGTAGCGGCCTGTGGGCTCAACGCCGGGGGGCTCGCGACCACCGGGACGGGCGACGGCGAGTCGACGAGCATGCAGGACGGAGCGACCCGCCCTGGCGCGGATGCTCACGGCTCGCAAGGCGGGATGCAGGACGCTCCGAACGTCGCGGTGGCGGATGACGCGGGCGAAGCGGCGGCCGACGACGGTCCGAGCGACGATTCTTCTGCCGAGGGCGGCGGCGACGACGGCAGCACGCTCGACGACGGCGGCGCCGAACTCGACTCGAGCGCGGACGACGCCGAACCCGCCGGCGACGCGAGCGGCGAAAACGCCGACGGTTCGATCGCCGATGCCGCCGAGATCGTCGACTCCACGCTGCCGCAAGAGGCCTCCTCCTCATCGAGCGACGCCGCAGCGGACGCCGACGCGACGGCAACCACTCCCCCACCGGTCGACGCCGCCCCCGAGACGGGAAGCGCCCCGATCGACGCTGCAGCCGACACGGGCCACGGCGAGCCAGACGCGACGACCGGGCACGACGCCGGCGCCGTCGATGCCGCTTCGGATGCCGCCTCCACGCTCTGCGCGGAGAAGTGCACCGAGGGCACGTGCAACGGCGGCACGTGCGTGCTCACCTGCGCCTCGACGGCGAGCTGCACCTGCCCGGCTGGGGTCCCGTGCGAGGTCACGCCGGGTACCGGCAGTGGCGCGACCGTGAACTGCAACGCGGCGAGCTCCTGCACGATCAACTGCGGGGCGCCCGCCTCCTGCGCCGCCGTGTCGTGCGGCGGCTCGACGTGCGCGGTCACCTGCGGCACCGACTCCTGCAGCACCGTCACGTGCGACGCAGGGACGTGCGACGTCACCTGCGGAGATGACGCTTGCGGGAAGGTTACGACGACGGCCAACACGACGAACATCGCGTGCCCAGGCGAGGTAGCTTGCGGCGTCGTGCGCTGCGCGGGCGAGACGAACAACAGCGGCTCGTGCAGTATCGCGTGCTGCGGCTTGGCCTGCGCAATCGTCGACTGCACGGCCGCGTCGTGCTCGACGGACTTCACGTCCTCGTGCGAATAGCGCCCGCCTGACGCACCCGGTCGACGCTCGATGCATCTCCGATCTTCGAGGTCGGCGACGCCTTGCGAAGGCTCGACAATATGTTATTGGTCAACGGGTGCAGACGTCACGGCTGACGCGCAGGGAGAGCACCGAGCTCACGCGCCGGCGGCTCATCGACGGGGCCATCGACATCCTGCGGCACGAGGGCGTCGCGGCCGCCACCACGGGCCGCATCGCGAGCGCCGCGGGGCTCAAGCAGCCAAGCTTCTACGTCCACTTCGCCGACCGCGACGAGATCCTGCACGCGGCCGCGGTCGAAATCGGTCAGCGCATGATCGAGACCTTGCAGCGCGAGCTCTCTCGGATCGACGCCGCAGACGCACGGCGCTCGATTCGAGCGGCGCACGCGGCCATCGTCGATGCGTTCCTCGCGGAGCCGGAGCTCACGCGCATCTTCCTGAGGCATCGCGCCGACGACGGCACCGTCCTCGGTCGGGCCTTCCGTCGCCAGCTCGATCAGGCGCGCGGGCAGATCGTCGACAGCGTCTCGCGTCACGGCATCGCCGTACCGCGTCAAACGGCCGAGGCGTACGTCGAGCTCATGGTCGCTGCAGTCCTCGGCTTGCTCGAGGGCTTGCTCGACGGCCGGTTGACCGACCGTGCAACGTCCGTCGACGCCATCGCCCGCGTGACGGCGGCGATGATGCACTCACTGTCCAAGGCGTCGAGCACGCCGTCAAGGGAACGAAGAGGAGGAAAATGACGAAGCGACGTGGATTCTCGCTCGAGCAGTTGGCCGGCGCGCCGCTCCGAGCCCTGACCCGCCTCAGCGGGTCCGATCTCGCCGAGCGCCTGCATCTGCGCGATCCGGCGCGCAAGATCCTCTACCACGGGGCACGGGTGGGAACGCAGGCCATCAAGGCCGGCGTCGGCGCCGTCAACAAGCGCGCGGCCTCCGATCCGACGCGCCTCTCGTCGTCCAAGGGATCGGGCAAGTTCGATCTGACGCCGACCGACGATCAGACCATGATGCGCGACTCGATGCGCCGCTTCGCGGGCGAAGTCCTGCAGACGGCCGCGCGTGCCGCCGACGACGCCGCCTCCCCTGCCGACGACGTGCTCGAGCAGGCGCACGGCCTCGGCCTGGCGGCCCTCGCGGTACCCGAGGCGCTCGGCGGGGTCGGTTCGGAGCGCTCGTCGGTCACCCAGGCGATCATCGCCGAGGAGCTGTCGCGCGGCGACATGGGCCTCGCGCTCGCCATCCTCGCGCCGGTGGCCGTCGTGCACGCCATCGTCGAGTGGGGCACGGGAGCCCAGCAAGAGGCGCTCCTTCCCCAGTTCCTGGGTGATCACTTCACGGGAGCGGCCCTCGCGCTCCTCGAGCCGCGACCGCTCTTCGATCCGATGACCCCTCGCACGGGCGCCGTGCGCGACGCGAAGAGCGGCGGCTGGGCGCTGTGGGGCGAGAAATCGCTCGTCCCCCTCGCCTCGCGCGCGCAGACGTTCCTCGTGGCCGCGGAGGTCAAGGGCGTCGGTGTCCGCCTCTTCGTCGTCGAGCGGGATACGCCCGGCCTCTCCGTCGTGCCGGAGCCTTCGATGGGCCTGCGCGGGGCGGGCCTCGGGCACCTGCGGTTCGAAGGCGCGCGCGTGAGCGACGACGCGCTGCTCGGCGGCCCGGGGGCTGACAACGCCTTCGACGTGGGCGTGCTGGTCGACCGTTCTCGGATCGCGTGGGGGGCGCTGGCCGTAGGCACCTCACAATCGGTGCTCGACTACGTCGTCCCGTACGTAAACTCGCGGATCGCGTTCGGGGAGCCCATCTCCAACCGCCAGAGCGTGGCGTTCATGGTGGCGGATATCGCCATCGAGGTGGAAGGCATGCGGCTCCTCGTGCATCGGGCGGCCAGTCTCGTCGAGCAAGGCAAGCCCGCGACCCGCGCGGCGTCGCTCGCTCGCCAGCAGTGCGCGAGCAAAGCGATGAAGATTGGGTCCGACGGGGTGCAGCTGCTCGGTGGCCACGGCTTCATCAAGGAGCATCCCGTGGAGAGGTGGTATCGCAACCTGCGCGCCGTCGGCATTTTCGAGGGAGGAGTGTTCGCGTGATCAACCTGGAGACACCCAAGCGATTCCGGGGGCTGGTCGAGCAGGCGCACGGCATCGCCGTCAACGTCTTTCGCCCGATCTCGCGCAAGTACGACCTCGCGGAGCACGAGTATCCCAAGGAGCTCGACCTGCTCGCCGCGATCATCGACGGCGTCAACGACGGGGGCGGCGCTGCCTCCGCCAGCCAGCTTCAGAAAGACGACAAGTCCTCGAGCGAAGAGGCGTCCGGCAGCGCCACCAAGAACGGCGGCAACCTCGCGACCGTCCTTTCGATGATGGAGCTCTGCTGGGGCGACGTCGGGCTGGCCCTGACGATCCCCCGGCAGGGGCTCGGCAACGCCGCCGTCGCGGCCGTCGGCACGCCCGAACAGAAGGCCAAGTACGGGAAACGCTGGATCTCGATGGCCATCACGGAGCCCAACGCCGGATCCGACTCGGCCGCCATCCGGACGAGCGCTCGCCTCGAGGGCGACGAGTGGGTGCTCAATGGAGAGAAGATCTTCGTCACGGCCGGCGCGCGTTCGGACGCCGTCGTCGTCTGGGCGACGCTCGACGCGTCGCTCGGGCGATCGGCGATCAAGTCCTTCCTCGTGCCCAAGGGGTCTCCCGGCCTGAAGGTCGCGAGGCTCGACCACAAGCTCGGGATCCGGGCGTCGGACACGGCCACGTTGCTGCTCGAGGACTGCCGCGTCCCGAAGGAGAACATCCTGGGCAGCGCCGAGATCGATACGAGCAAGTCTTTCGCGGGCGCCATGAAGACGTTCGACAACACGCGCCCCGTCGTCGCTGCGATGGCGTGCGGCGTCGCGCGCGCAGCCGTCGAGAGGGCGCGCGAGATCCTCGAGCAAGCCCAGGCGGTTCGTGGCAACAACCGCTCGCCCTGGCTCGGCAGCCACGCCGAAGCAGAGCTCTGCAGGCTCGAAGCCGAGGTGGACGTCGCGCGGCTCCTCACGTTGAAGTCGGCCTGGATGGCCGACAACCGCGTCCCCAACTCGGTCGAGGCCTCCATGGCGAAGGCCAAGGCGGGTCGCGTCTGCACGGAGGTCACCCTCCGCTGCGTCGAGCTGTGCGGCGCCGCGGCCTATGCGGAGACGGACTTGCTCGAGAAGTGGGCGCGCGACGCGAAGATCCTCGACATCTTCGAAGGGACCCAGCAGATCCAGTTACTCGTCGTGGCCCGACGCCTCCTGGGCAAGTCGAGCGGAGAGCTTCGCTGAAACGATGACCCAGACGACCAACATTCCCCGGCCTCCGAACGACTTCGCGGGCACCCAGCATTACTCCATCCGCCCGCGCGAGCGCCGCGCCTTCCACACGGTGCTCGACGCCCACAAGATGCTCGCGCAAGCCCTCGCCCAGGGAGCCAAGAGCGAGATCACGTACGCGCGGCAGGACGAGGACGTCGTCGTGACCATGGTCCACCCCATCGCGAACGGTCGCCTCAAGGAGGTCGTGCGGCTCGTCCCCGGCGGCTCGGGTCTCATCGCGCGATCGCTGTCGCGCGAGGTGTTCGATGGCAACGGGACGACCGTTCGCAACGAGCAGGTGCCGGACTTCCGTCACGACGAACTCGGGCTGCCGCTGGCGGCGTACCCCGAGGTGGCCCTCCCTTTCTTGCTCGGATGGATGCCGCACGACGGGGAGAGGCGCAGCGTCTACGCCTGGATCAACGATCGCTTCATCGCCAAGGTCTACATCGAGATCGAGGGCCGCCCGACGATCTCCATCGGCGGCACGGCGTACGACACGATCGAAGTCATCATGTACCCCGACCTGAACGACTGGATTCACTTGGGCGCGATGCTCACGCGCCTGGTCAAGCCTTTCGCACCCAAGTACCGCATGTGGTACGCGCGGCAGGCCCCGCACCGCCTCGTGCGGTTCGAAGGCCCGTACGGGCCCCCCGGAGCGCCCGAAGTGGTGCTCGAGATCGCCCGCTAGCGGCCTTCCCAGATGTCCTTGACGATCTTCGCGTAGTCGCGGGACTCGCTGCGTCCCGGCAGTGCGAGCTGCAGCGGGGGTTCGCGCGTCGCGAACGTCGCGGGGTACTTGCCGAGATGGCCGCGCAGGATCAGGCGCGACACGGCCGGGAGAGTCTCGAAGTGCAGGCCGACGGCCCGACCCCGGTCGCCGGGGCGGCGCCCTTCGACGACGCGAGTCACCGTGGCCATGGTGTCAAACCAGATGGGAAGCTCGGTCGCCTGGAAGCTCACGACGAGCTCCATCCCGAAGTCGATCGGGTCGTCGGATAGAAGCAGCATTCCCTGCGGCGACAGGTCGAGCGTGCGATCGCCGATGAGTCCCCAGGTGTCGATCCGGCGCACACGGCAGCCGAGCCGCGTCGCGCGACGGACCTCGCGCCGCCGATTGGGCGCCGGGCGTGCGTGCGCCGCACGCGCCACCGACGGGGTCAGTTGTCGAAGGGACCGGGCGAGGGCCGAATGGGTTCCGAAGGACGCCGGCGTGAACGGGAAGCGCGCGAGCATGGCCATGGGTTTCTCCGAGCAAAAGGTTTGGGGTTCTCAGGACAGCGCGGCGGCGAGGCTCACGCTGGTCGCGTAGTCGATCCGGCGCTCGCGCGAAGGCACGGGGGGCGGCACGCCTTGCAGCGCGCGGCCGAGAAACCATTCGGCCTTCGGCTCGAGGCGGTCGAAGTGCAGCCCGAAGCAAAGCCCGCGGTCTCCCGGCCGGCGGCCATGGACCACGCGGGCGATGGTCGCCTCCGCGTCGAACCAGTGGGGGCTGTAGGGGGGGCGGAACGAGACGATGACCGGCTCACCGGTCAGGGCCACCTCCTCCCCCATCACGAGCATGCCCTTGGGCGACACGTCGACGCCCTTGCAGGCAATCAGACGGAAGTCGTGCTCGCGAACGACCTGGCATTGGACGCCGATCGCGCGGCGCATCACCCGGCGTTGGCGGGCGGGAATGAGCGTGTCCAGCATGTGGATCCTCCCGTGTAGGTTACGGTGGGAGAATCGTAACGAGGCGGGCCGCCCTGGGGGCAACTTCCCGGCGAAGGACCCGCTCGACCCGCGCCGACGCGCGGTGCGGCCGACGCTACTTCTTTCCGGGCTCGGCTGCCGCGGGCGCTTGGGCCTTCTTCGCGCGCCAGGCGGCAAGCTGCTTCGCTCGACGGGCCTTTTGCTTGCGGCGAACCGGCGGATCCTGGGGGGTCGTCATGGGGCGCGCACCTTAGCACGCACGGGCGGCAACGGCCGCCCCGCCATGAGCTCGAGCTGCTTGAGCCACGCGTCGATCTTGCCGGAGGCTGGGCCCACCCAGGCCGAGCGCGCGAACCGCTGGAGCAGGTGCGGCGTGTGGTCGCCCGTCCGCGCGCGTGCTTCCCCGTAGCCCGCGGCGATGGCACCACGATCCCCCGGAAAGTCGAAGGCTGCCCGCGCAGCATCGATCTCGTCGGCGGCGGCCGTCCACCTGCCCTGCCGCTGGCAGAGCCAGGCCCGAGTGAGGTGCCGGTGCTGGCGCGGCTCGGCCTCGTCGAGGACGGCGCGATCGCATGCGGCGACGAACGAATCGGCGCGCGGGTCGTCCCGCGCGAGCGCCACCTGAGCGACCAGCAGGCGCGCCTCGAGCGTGCCCCAGGGATCCTGCAGGCGCTCGAAGATCTTGAACGCGACCCGCGCATGCGCTTCGGCCGCGTCGTGCTCGTCGGAGTCAATCGCGATCATGGCGAGCAGCCGCTCGCAAGCGGCTTCACCGCGCGGGTTTTGCACCTCGCGGAAGCTCGCCCGGGCCGCCAGGGCGCGCGTCCTGGCCCCGGCGAAGTCGAATGCGCGATGATCGGCGTGGCCGAGGGCCACGTCGCACTGGGCCATTCCGAGGCGATACCCGATCCGATCGAACTCGGTGCGAGCCTGCGCGAGCAGCTCCCTTCCGCCGTGGAACGCGCCGACCGCCTCCTCGATCAGCGCGAGCAGGATGAGGCACTGCGCTCGGCCCAGCACGTCCCCCGCCTCCGCGCACCGAACCACCGCGGCGTTGAGCGTCTCGCGGGCGCGCGCGTGATCTCCGAGCAGGTAGTCGATCTCGCCGAGGACGACCTCCGTCTGCGCCCGGCCCGCGACGTCGCCCAGCCGGATGTACCGATCGAGGGCCTCGACGACGAGGGTTCGACCGCGCGCGGGTTGGCCGAGATCGCTCGCGATGTGGCCGAGCAAGCGCATGGCGCCGGCTCCGTTGGCCACGTCGCCCGCCTGGTCGAAGGCGCGCTTCGCCGCTTCGGCCTCCGCCCCTGCCTCGTCGAGGCGGCCCCGGTAGCGAAGCGACTCGGCGCGCCAGAGAGCCGCCTCGGCCGCGTGGACTCCGTGCAGGCGTCCCCGCAGCGTGTCGATATCGCGCAACGTGGCGGCAGTGTCGCGGCCGCGACGCCAGGCAGCGCGGATGAAGTCGAACATCAACCGAGCGGCCGTGTCGTCGTCGCCCGCCTTGAGGAGGTTGGCGACGCGGTGCTGCATGATCCGGCGCGATCCGACGCCCGGGTGCTTGGCCATGGCGTTGGCCGCGAGGCGGTAAACAGCCGGCGCGTCCTTGCGCTCCTGGAGGCGCTCGAGCAGGTGCTCCTGCAAGAGCGCGTGCGCCCACTGGAACTGATCGTTGCCCACCGAGAGCAGGATCTGCGCGCGCGTCAGGGCCACCAGGCTGTCTCTTGGGTCGAGCCCGAGCGACGCGCAAAGCGTCTTGAGCACGTCGCCGCGGACGTCGTCGCCCAGGGCTGACGCCGCGTATGCCGCCAGGCGCAGCTCGGTCGAGATGGCGCGCACGCGCTCGTCCCACAGCTCGGCGGTCGTGATGGGGCGGCCGTGAAGGGCGTGCTCGGGCACGGAGTACTTGTCGCCGTCGAGGGTGAGGTACCCGCCGCCCGCCCACGCGTACAGGAGCTGCAGCGCGAAGAGCGGGTTGCCGCGGCTCTGCTCCACGGCGCGCACCACGGCGGCGTCGTCGAGTGGCAGCGCGGACCGCAGCAGCGTCTCGGTGTCGTCGGTCCCGAGCGGCTTGACCTCGACGACGCGCCCGCTCCATTGCGCGCGAAGGGCCTCCATCCGGAGCGCGGCGTCGAGATCGGTGGCGAGCATCTCGCTTCGCGCCGTCACGATGAGAAGGAGCGGAAGGTCGGGCGCGTCCCGCTTGAGACGCGTCAGGACGTCGAACGTATTTTGCGTCGCGAAGTGCAGGTCGTCGAGCCACAAGAGGATGGGCCGATCCGCTCCGACGCGCTCGAGCACCCGCCGGATCACGCTGAAGCGCAGCTCCGGGCTGTCGAGCACGAGGCGCTTGCCCGTCGGTCCCGCGGGTGCGACCACGTTCGGCGGCGTCGGACGCAGCCACTCGGCCGTCGCGGCCACCCAAGTGAGCGCCTCGTTGTCGTCCTTCGAGACCTCCCACCGGGCCATGAGCGTCTGTTCGACCGTGGCCCGGTCGGCGCCCGTCAAGCCGAAGTGCTCGTTGATCGCGCCGGTGATCCCGGCCAGAGGCGACGGCGCACGACCGTACCGCGCGCGCAGCGGAAGCATCACACCGCGCTCGTGTGCCTCGGCGCAGAGCCACTCGGCGATGCGGCTCTTGCCTACGCCGGCCTCCCCGATGAGCGCGATCATGTCTTGCCGCTGCGCGCCGCACGTGACGAGCTCCACCGCGCTCCAGAGCTCGCGCCGCTCTTCTTGACGCGCGAGCAGCATCGGGGCCCTCAGGCTCAGGATGCCGGGCGCGAGCGACCGCGCGTGCCCCACGGGTGCCGTGTTCGAGCTCGGGAGAGTGTGGACGATCTCTTCGAGCATCGCGGAGCGCGCCGGCTTGATGCGCTCCCACGCCCTGCGTGCGTCGGCCGCGAACTCGTACCGGTTCCAGGGCTTCTTCTCGAGCAGCCGCAGGACGAACGTCCCGGCCTGCGGTGGCACGTCGTCGTGCAACGCGAGCGGAGGCACGGGCGAACGCTTGTGCGAGCGAAGGACGTCCTGCGCGTTGCCCTCGAACACCTCGTGCCCCGTCAGCACGCGGTACATGAGGCACCCGAGCGCGGACAGATCGGTGGCCGGTCCCACGAGCGATGCCTGCCGGCGGATCTGCTCGGGGGCCACCCAGCCCACGGTTCCCGCCCCGGAATGCACGGCCACCTCCGGCGCCGTGGCGCCGTCGAGCCGCGAGTCGTGCCGGTACTCGCGCAGCCACGCCAGGCCCAGATCCAGCACGTAGGCCCTGGGCCCGCCGGAGGACGAAGCGAGGTCGAGCATCACGTTCGAGGGTTTCAGGTCCCCGTGGATGACCCCGCGCGCGTGGGCATGGGCGAGCGCAGCAAGCACGTGGTCGACCATCGCCCACACGACGTTCCACGGCAGGTGCATGGTGTGCATCCACTCGTGCACGCTGCGGCCCGGGAGCACGTCCATGACGAAGAAGGGGCTACCGTCGGCAAGCTGTCCGAAGTCGCGCGCTCGCACGATGGAGGGGTGATTGAGGAGCGCGACGGCGCGCGCCTCTTGGTGAAACCACCAGCTCTCCTCGGCGCGCGTCTCGCCCCGCTCCGGCGATCGCAGCCTCTTCAGCGCGACGCGGTCGCCCGTGACGACGTCGCGGCAGAGATACACGACGCCCATCCCTCCACGGCCCAGCTCGCGCACGACCTCGTAGCGCTGGGCGAGGACGGTCCCGATCTCGCTTGCCGCGATACCCGTGCTCTGATTTTGCCCGGCGGTCGTCATGGGCGGAATAAGCAAGCGTAGCGCGGCAACCCGGGCCTGCCGTTAGCCCTCGTCCGTGCGGGGGCGACTGGGCGGTTGCCGTAGACGCTCTCCGAGGAGCCGCCGGAGCTCGGCTAAGTCATACATGGCAGGCCGGTCTCCTGCCGGAAGATCAGCCACCTCGCGTACGAGGGCCTCGGCATGAACCCGCGGGCGCTCGGGCAGACCGAGGCGCTCGCCCAGCTTGGCGAGAGCGTCGGTCTCCGAGTCGGTGACGTGACCGTCCATCCGAGCGATCCAGCAGGCGACCGCGTAGACGAACAGGCGGTCGTCTTTGCTCAAGCCGCTCCTGTCGATGACGCCGAGATCGATGGGGGCCTTGGTCGACTCCTCGATGGCGGTGATCTCCTCGATGGAGAGACCCTCCTCGACCGCTGCGCGGACGATGGCGTCGGACTCGTCCGGGTCGAGCTTTCCGTCGGCCCAGGCGACGGCAGACAAGGCGATGAAGACGTCCTTGCGGAATCTCGATTCGGTCATCTGACCCCTCGCGCCCAGGGCGGCTTGCCGACCATGGAATGCTACACCCCATCGCCGCTTCGCAGCTACCCAACGTGTTCCAGGGCAGGCGGGCGCTCCGCTCTAGGCAAGGAGGGGGGGGCCATACCCGGGGCCCAAGGGCGGTCGGGTGTTCAGCGGTGCTTGGCCGGCATCGTCCGGAAGACGACATCCCAGAGGGGCGACGAGACACCGAACCCGCCGTCGTGGTCGGCGAAGTGATGCGTCATGTGGTGACGACGAAGGAGCTTGCCCCAGCGGCTCGTGGGGACGAAGTGATGCACGAAGTAGTGCGTCCCGTCGTAAAACAGGTACCCGACCACGAAGCCCGCGAAGAACGGCTCGCCGACAGCGCGGCCCAGGGCGAAGGCGAACAGCGAGTAGAAGATCACCGCGAGCGGCGTGCTCGTCAGGAGCGGCATGACCAGCCGATCCTTGTCGTCCGGATAGTCGTGGTGGACGCCGTGCAGCAGAAAGTGAATCCGCTTGCCCCACGGTTTGTCGTTGGTCCAGTGAAACACGTACTTGTGCAAGAAGTACTCGGCGAGCGACCACGCAAACATGCCGAGCAGAAACGTTCCGGCAATGCTGATCGGCGCAAGGTCGTGCCGGAGCGCGCTTCGGACGAGGAAGAGCACCGCGACTGGGATCCAGACGACGAACGGAGTTGCCGGGTGAATGCGCGAGAATCGCTCGAGAAAATCGCTCTCGAACATCCTGCAAGTGGCGCCTGCCGGCACGACGCGGACCCGCTTGGACAGCGGCGGTAGGCCTGACCCGATCAGCTGATTCGTCATGCTCGTCCCTGGTCGTTGCGTTCCTGGTCGTACTGCCATCGGTGCGCTTCCTGGCTCACTCCAGGACACATACCAGAATCGTTCCAGCCGGTACTTGTGGTCGTCACCCTAGGGCGCCTACCGGTATCACGCAATGCCTCGCCTCTGCCATTCTCTGCTATGGGCGCTCTTGGCACCCACCCGATCCGGTCTTCGCATGCGCATGGATGCGCCATCAACGCCGCGTACGGATCTTCTTGTCTCGAGAAAGCGCGACTGACCCCCATGGCCATGGCCGAAGGCAAGACAAGCCGAGCTCTCCAGGTCGTTGCGCGGGCCCTCGGTCGCCTCGGGCGTGAGCGTGCTCGGGCGGCGGGGGACTTCACGCCCCAGCAGGCCGAGGCGCTGCAGCTCGTCGCCGAGCACAACGTACTTTCGACGTCGGCGTTCGCGCAGCTCCTGGGGATCGACCCGTCGACGGCCAGCCGCAACCTCGCGGGGCTCGAGCGCGCCGGCTACATCGTGCGGCGCCGGGGCACGGAAGACGCCCGTCAGACGGACGTGCGCCTCACCGCGCGCGGCAAGCGGGTGGCCGAGGCGGTGTCTTCCGAGTGGACCACGGCCTGCGCCTTGCTTATCGATCGTTTGCCGCGAGCAGAGCGCCAGCGCCTGGCCGAAGCAGTCGACACGCTCGCGCGGGTCCTTGACGGCCACGGAACGCGCTGAAGGGATTTCTCATGGGAGCGTCGTCCCAGAACGTCGAATCGAAGCCCACCGCGGTCGTCATCTTCGGCGCGTCGGGAGACCTCACGCGGCGCAAGCTGATGCCGGCGCTCTACAACCTGGCGTGCGGGCGCCTGCTCCCGGAGCGCTTCGCCGTCGTGGGGGTCGCGCGCAGCGACAAGTCCGACGAGTCCTTTCGGGCGGAGCTGCGCGAAGCCGTCTCGGAGTTCTCGCGTCGCAAGCTCGACCCCGCCGTCTGGGCCCAGTTCGAAAAGGGCATCTCGTACGTGCGCGGCTCGGTGACGGAGTCCGCCACGTTCGCGGCGATTCGCGATCGGCTCGAGAAGGCTGCGCTCGGTCCCGAGGAGGGTCAGAACCGCCTCTTTTACCTGGCCATGCCGCCGAACGAGTTCGGGCCGATCGTCGAGGGGCTGCGCAACGCGCGCCTGGTCACGCCCGCGCCTCATGGCGGGACGGAGGGGGGCGCCGGGCGCGTCGTCTTCGAGAAACCCTTCGGCCACGACTTGGCGAGCGCGCGTGCCCTCAACGACTCGATCGCGTCCGCCTTCGACGAGTCCCAGGTCTTCCGGATCGATCACTACCTCGGCAAGGAGACGGTGCAGAACCTGCTCGTCTTCCGCTTCGCCAACTCGCTCTTCGAGCCGGTCTGGGGCAGAAGCCACGTGGACCACGTGCAGATCACCGTGGC
>PLIR01000182.1 GCA_003139415.1 Myxococcales bacterium
CACCCCCTCGGCCACCAATCCCGCCGGGACCGAGTCCGACACGGGTACCAAGGCGATCTGGGTCGCGGCGATCGACATCGCACCGGCGGCTGACACCGACCCGAGCCACCCGGCCTTCTACCTCCCTGGGCAAGAGATTGGCAGCGGCAACATCCGCGCGTTCCCCGTGCTCGCGCCGTGCTCGGGCAACGGGGCCTCGTGCGAGAGTGGGATCAACTGCTGCGGCGGCACCTGCACGAGTGGTGTCTGCGGCGTCCCCGCAGGGTGCGCGAACGACAACAACAAGTGCACCTCGACGGTCCCGTGCTGCGATCACGCCGAGTCGTGCATCGGCGGCTTCTGTACGTCGCCGATCCCGCAATAGCGGCGCTCACCGACGCACGCGGATCTGCTCGAGGAGCCTGGACAGGGCCGACGCGCTCGCATTGGTGTCCTTCGGGCTCAGGAACTTTTCACGTATGGCCCTCGCGTGAGGGAATCCAATAGGGTGCCCGCAGCGATGACGTTTACCTGACTTGTAGGTATCCGGACTCGCAGGCCGGGGAGTCGACTCAACTGTGAATCGGGCCCCTCGAAGGGTCCTCGTCGCTCACGAACGTGGGCTGACGGAAGGGGAGGTTTGTCATGCGTTGGGTTTCAATCGTCTCTGGCGCCGCGGCGGTGCTCGTTCTCGCCGCATGCAGCAGTGGGAATTCTGGGCCCATAACCGCCATCCCGGCGGACTCGGTCGTCAAGACCGCCGCGGGCGCGCGTCGGCCCACGGTTCCTGTCACGAGCAATCCGTACACGCTCTTCGAGACGTTGCAGGTAAGGCCCCTTGCCGTCTCCGCGGACGGGAACCTTCTCTACGCCGCGAACACTCCGGACAATCGACTCGAGGTCTTCAGCGTCGCCGGTCGTCGCGCGGTCGATATCGGTTCCGTCGTGGTCGGCCTCGAGCCAGTTGCGATTGCGGTGCGCGCGCCGGGGGAGCTCTGGGTCGTAAACCACCTGTCGGACTCGGTCAGCATCGTCGACGTGAGCGATCCGCTGAGCCCCCGGGTCGTGAACACGCTTTGGGTCGGAGACGAGCCGCGCGACATCGTCTTCGCGGGCCCGCAGCACAACCTCGCTTTCATCACGACCGCTCACCGCGGTCAGAATTCGCCGGACGACCCGGACTTGTTCACCCCTGGAGTCGGCCGGGCGGATGTCTGGGTCTTCGACGCGAACAACCTCGGCACGGCCCTCGGCGGCCAGCGGCTGACGAAGCTCACCCTCTTCGCCGACACGCCGCGCGCGCTCGCGGCCACGCCGGACGGCAAGACCGTCTACGCGGCCTCGTTTCTGTCGGGCGACCAGACGACGAGCGTCTCGTCCGACGCGGTTCTTGCGGTGTACGGCGGGACGATGCCCGGCCCGGCGACCATCCCCTTTGCCGGGACGACCCTTCCCATGCCGTCGACCGGTGAGGTGGTCAAGTACAAGGCCGGTCCGGACGGCACCTACCACTGGTTTGACGCGTATGGTTCGAACTTCGATGCCTACGTGAACATCACCCTGGCGGACGACGACGTGTTCGTGATCGACGCCACCGCGAACCCGCCTGCCGCCGTGACCTCGAGCGTCTTCCAGCACGTCGGCACGACGCTCTTCAACATGGCCGTCAACCCCAGGAACGGGAAGGTCTACGTCACCAACACCGACGCGCACAACGACGTGCGCTTCGAGGGGCACACGCCGGGGTTCACGTCCGTGGTCGGCAACACGGTCGACAGCCGCATCAGCGTGCTCGATCCGTCGACGCTGAGCGTCACCGCCGACAACCTGAACGGTCACCTGAACCATGCCGCGGGCACGGGCGATCCGTCGCTGAGCCTCGCCTTCCCCGAGGGGATCGAGGTAAGCGCCGACGGCAGCCGCCTCTACGTCGTCGCGCAGGGGTCGAGCAAGCTTGCGGTCTACGACACGAGCGCGATCGAGGCCGGCCCGGTGCTCCCCACCGCCGCCAGCCAGGTCCTGCTTTCGGGCGGCGGCCCGACGGGGCTCGCGCTCGACGGTCCGCAAGGGCTCGCGTTCGTCCTGACGCGGTTCGACGACGCCATCTCGGTCGTCGACCTCGGATCGCGCCGGGAGATCCAGCACGTCGCGATGTTCAGCCCGGAGCCAGCGAGCGTGACCGCTGGCCGGCAGGAGCTCTACGACGCGACGACGACGTCCGCTCTCGGCGACCAGGCCTGCGCGAGCTGCCACATCGGCGGCGACTTCGACGGCCTCGCGTGGGACCTCGGCAATCCGGGGAACATTCCGCTCCCGATCACGACCAATTACGCGAACGAGAGCGACCTGCAGACGATCACCGAGGCGTTTACCGCAGCCGCGATCGGCCCGCAGGCAGCGGCGTACGAGTTCGCGTACTACGAGCCGCTGAAGGGGCCGATGACGACGCAGAGCCTCCGGGGGCTCGACAACCACGGCGCGATGCACTGGCGAGGTGACCGGAATGGCGCGATCCAGCAGACGGGCGTTCCCTTTCTCGATGGGAACGGCAATCCCGTCGTCTCGGCGCAGCCGAACGGCGGGATGTTCGACGAGGTCAATGCGTTCAAGTCGTTCAACGTGGCCTTCCCGGGCCTCGTCGGCAACGCGGCCGAGCTATCGGATGCCGACATGACGGCGTTCGCGACGTTCACGTTGCAGGTTACCTATCCACCGAATCCGATCCGCAACCTGGACAACTCGTACACGACGCCCCAGCAGGCCGGCCACGACTTCTTCTTCAACAAGCTCGCGGACGGGGGTGAGGCTCCGAGCGACTCCGTCCACAACTGCACGACTTGCCATGTGCTGGATCGCGCGGGCAACGCGGGCGCCACGGCGCACCCGGGCTTCTTCGGAACGGACGGGCGGCTGTCGTTCGAAGGCGAGCCCCAGCTCTTCAAGGTGGCCCACCTGCGCAATGCCTACCAGAAGCTCGGGATGTACGCGTCGTCTCCTGCGCCGTCGCGCGATCTGGGATCCCAGATCCCTCCGCTGAACGGACAACCCGCCTCGGGTGGTCCGGTCGCCGCCGTGCGTGGCTTCGGCTTCTTGCACGATGGCACCGTCGGGACCGTCGAGCAGTTTCTCACCGCGATCGTCTTCTTGCTCCGGGACGGCAACCTCTCCCTCGGGACCGCCAACCTGGGACCAAACCCCGAGGGAATTCCGGTCTTCAACGACACGGCGAATCCATTCGACTCGTCGAGCGGGATCTCGACGGCCGGGGTCGAACTGCGCCAGGAGCTGGCGTCCTTCGTGCTCGCCTTCGACAGCAACATGTTCCCGATCGTCGGACAGCAAGTGACGGTCTCACCGTGGGACGTGTCGGCAGCCGAAACGCGCATCGCCCTGCTCGAGGCGCAGGCCACGGCGGGCGATTGCGACCTCGTCGTGCACGGCTGGCTGGCCGGGCGCGAACACGGATTCGTGTTCTCGAACGGCGTATTCGTCCAGGACTTCAGCGAGGCTCCGGCGCTCCCGACGTCGACACTCCTTGGGCTGGTGGGGCTCGTGTCACCGTCTCTGACGTTCACGGCCGTCCCGCCCGGCTCGGGCTGGCGCATTGGGATCGATCGGAACGGCGACGGGTATCCCGACGGCGACGAGCTCGCCGCCGGAAGGGATCCGGGGCCGCGTTAGCGCTCGACCGTCATGGCGATGCCTTGTCCGACGCCGATGCACAGGGCCGCCATGCCGCGCTTGGCGCCCCGGGCCTTCATCGCCCAGACGAGCGTGCCGAGGATGCGGGCGCCGCTCGAGCCGATTGGGTGCCCGAGCGCGATGGCCCCGCCGTTGACGTTGACCTTGGCCGGGTCGAGCTCGAGGCCGCGAAGGCAAGCGATCGCCTGCGCCGCGAAGGCCTCGTTCAGCTCGACGACGTCCAGGTCGTTCGCATTCCAGCCGGCGCGGGCGAGGGCCTTGGCGCCCGCGGGGATGGGTCCCTCGCCCATCACGTTCGGGTGCACTGCGGCGGTGGCATGCGACACGACGCGCGCGAGCGGTTCGAGGTCGTGCGCGCGGACGACGTCCTCGCTGACGACGAGCACCGCCGACGCGCCGTCGTTGATGGGTGAGCTGTTGCCGGCGGTAACCGTGCCGCCCTTGCGAAACGCGGGCGCGAGCTTCGCGAGGGCCTCGAGGGTCGTGTCGCCGCGCGGCGACTCGTCCTTCGCGAAGACGACGGGATCGCCGCCCTTGCCCTTCGCGGGCACCGTCACCGGGACGATCTCTTTGTCGAAGCTGCCTGCGGCGATCGCGGCGGCGGCCTTCTTCTGCGACGAGACGGCGAACGCGTCCTGCTCGTCGCGCGCGATCTTCCACTTGGTCGCGACCTCTTCGGCGGTCTCGCCCATCGACAGCAGCGGAAACCGCTCGGCCATCCTGGGGTTCTCGAAGCGCCAGCCGATGGTGGTGTCGAAGATCTTCGGCGGCGTGCGCGAGAAGGCTTCGTCGGTCTTGCCGAAGACGAATGGCGCGCGCGTCATGCTCTCGACGCCGCCCGCGACGACGACGTCGGCTTCGCCCGTGACGACGCGCCGGACGGCATCGCACACCGCCTCGAGGCCCGAGCCGCAGAGGCGGTTCACCGTGACGCCGGGGACCTCGTAGGGCAGTCCGGCGACGAGGCCCGCCATGCGCGCCACGTTCCGGTTGTCNNGGTGCGAGACCCCCTTTGAAGCGGGCAATCGGGGTGCGGACGGCGTCGACGACGAAGGCGCTGCGGAGGGTAGACATGGCACTCGCGCGTTTAGAGGGGGGTGTTCCCGTCGACACTGCACGGGCTCGGGGTCGCTCTGGTCGTCTGGGTCAGGCAGATCTCCTGCATTGGCCGTGGCCGTCGTCGGGGTCTCGCCGGCGCCCGAAC
>PLIR01000380.1 GCA_003139415.1 Myxococcales bacterium
CGCGATTCCGGGAGCGCGGGAACGGCCCCTTACTCGATCGTCGCGCCGAACCAGGCCTCGGCGATCGCGTAGAGCGTGTCCTCGCTGGCCGCATCGCCCTCGGGCACGCCATTGGCTGCGCCGAACGTGTAGACGATGCGTCCCACCGGGACGCCCTTGACCAGCACCGTGAAGGTGTCTTCCCCGAGATCCTGAATGGCGTAGGTGGTCCCCGCGAAGGTGACGGTCTTGCTTTCCACGTCGGCGACGGCGGCGGTGCTGTTCATGGGGCGCCCTTCCTACCACCGGCAGAGCCGTTTCGCATCACGGAGTGTGTGGGCTCGCACCGCGCCTCGCGTGGCTGGAGTAGGCTGCGCCTCGGAACAGGCGTGACGATCGCCTTGACGCCCCTCATGCCGACCCAGTGGTACCCCGGCCATATGGCCACGGCCCGGCGAAAGATCGCCGAATCGATCGCGGCGACCGACGTGGTCATCGAGGTCCTCGATGCCCGCATGCCGCGGTCCAGCGAGAACCCGGTCATCACCGAGCTTCGCAAACAGAAGCCGTGCATCAAGGTCCTCGCCAAGAGCGACCTCGCCGATCCGGAGGTCACGAAGTCGTGGCTGCGTCACTTCGCGGAGCGGCGCCCCGAGACCGCTAAAGGCCCGGCTCCCGGCGAAGTCGTGGCGATCGCGCTCAGCATGGACCGGCCGGGGGAGGCGAGGACGCGGATCGCGGAGCTAACCGCTCGCCTCGCTCGGCCGACCCGGCAGAGAACCGCGGCCCGCGCGATGATCGTGGGCATTCCGAACGTCGGGAAGTCGACGCTCGTCAACACGCTCGCGAACCGCAAGGTGGCCAAGGTCGGCGACGAGCCGGCGGTCACCAAGGCCAGACAGCAGGTCATCCTCGCGGACGGGACCGTGCTTTCCGACCACCCGGGCGTGCTCTGGCCGAAGATCGAAGAAGACGCGGCCACGATCCGGCTCGCCCTCGGGGGCGCGCTGCCGGACCGGGCGATCGAGTACGAGCGCGTCGCGGTGTTCGGCGCAGAGTACCTGCTCGGGCGCTACCCGCAGGCCCTCGTAGACCGGTACAAGCTCGACCACCTCCCCGCGGGCGCTGAGGGGCTGCTTCTCGAGATCGGACGTCGACGCGGCGGCCTGCGGACAGGCGGCACGGTCGACCTGCACAAGGCGGCGGACGTCCTGATTCACGATTTCCGCGGCGGCGCGCTTGGACGCCTCAGCCTCGAGGAGCCCCCGGTCTCGTAGTGCCCCCAATCCGCGAAGCGTAAGCCGCCTTCATTCGCCGTATGAAACGCGTGGCATCGAATGGACCGCGCATGGCGCGGAATGGACCGGCCGTTTCGCCGCAGTTGAAGGGCACACTTCGCCGAATGGGACGCGTGGCATGGTAAGTCACCTCATCTCGACGGCGGTGCACTAGGCGCAGCTCCAAGACGCCCGTGCTCGTGTCGGGCCTGCGACGTAGTACGCCTCCGACGTGGCATGCGGGCGTCAGCCGTCACGACCGTCCAGCCGTCATCGTTCTAGCGGCGCGCCCGCATCACCACTGCCATGTTGCCCTCGGGGTCAACGTCGCTCTCCTTGAAGCCCCACACCCAGAGGTCGCCGCCGACAGATTGCACGCCAACCGGCTCGAGGGGCCTTGGATCGGGCAGCGGCGCGTAAGGAGCCTGCCCTCCATCCGGCCCCGCTTCGAAGATGTATGGAGTGATCGGGGGCTTGGGACGCGGCGCCTTCGCCGTCCGCGGCGGGAGCGGCACGACAGCCCATGTGGCCCCCCGCAGCCGGTGAAAGAGCTGCGCCGGGCGCTGCTGCGTGCGTGGGGAGCTGCCGACGATCATCCAGTCCCCCGCGTCGTCGATCTCGTAGTCGAGAGCGCAGCCGTCCGCAGGCGGCGGATCGACCTCGGTCCACGTCGAGCCCTCCAGCACCAGGACGAAAGGCTTGGGTTGGCCGTCGGCCCCGCACCACCCCATGGCGGCGCTGCCCGTGGAGATCTCCTTCGCTTTGACGAGATAGTCGCACCCCGGTCGTTTCGGAGGCGCCGGCGCGCGCGGCAGCGTGGGCACGCTTCCGGGGCCGTCGAGGCGCATCAGCTTGCGCCGCGACGGGTCGAACGAATCTTCGATGCGAACATAGGGCACGCCGCGCACGGTCCCAATCGTGGCTTGCAGCCCGNNACCCCGAAGCTCCAGTTGCCCAGGTCGGGGTCTGCGGCGAGAAGCCAGGTCGCTTCTGGCCACCGGCCCGTCATCGCGAGCACCATCTTGTTGGGCAGGCCCGTCGCGATCGCGTCATCCTCGACGAAGCCTTCGGGCCGCAGGATGGCCGGCTTCCTGTCACCGCACGCGAACAGCGCGCCCTCGACCGGACAAATTTGAAACTGCGAGCCGATCTCGGGCCCGCCTTCCCACCCCTCGCTCACGAGCTCGAGCGGGGATGCGGCTCCTGTGTCGACGTCTTGCGGCGCGCTCACCGCGGGCGCCGCCGGTGTCGCTTGGGAGAACGACGACGTCGTTAGCGGGGCAGAGGCGGCGTCGCCCGCCGGTGCATCAGGAACCGACCGCAGGGCTGACGGGTGCTGGCACGCGAGGCAGGTGCCGAGCACGGCGATTCCAAACGTTTGCGTCTTCTTCACAGGCGGCACCCTCCCGAAGCACGCCGAGCGGCGGCCCCGAACCTACCTCGGTCGCTTTCGCTTCGCGGTTGCGGAGTTTTCGCGCGAAGGCGCCGGGCACCGTGGTGGTGGTCGCTCTCGCGGCCTGAGCCGGGCGCGGGCTAGGCCGAGGGCTTCTATGGCGCCTATTGGGGCGCCACTCCTGCATACGTCGAGACCGATCAATTCGTGAAATTCGAGACGAGCCTCTGGAGCCCGAGCAGCGGCAAGATGGTCTGGTCGGCCATTGCGCAGACGGAGAACCCGATGTCCACGTCGAACTTCGTCTCGAGACTCACGAGCAGCGTGATACCCACGCTCGCCAAGGAAGGACTCATCCCGCCGAAGGCAGGGCAACCCGTTTCGCTCGCGCGCTGACCGACAGGTCGAACTACGCGCCGATGATCGGGTTGACGGTGGCGCTGTCGACGTACTGATCGAAGCGGACGATCTTGCCGTCGGAGACCTCGAGGACGTGGGCGACCGCCGCGGGCGGTGTCTTCCGCGGTCCCCGGGTCTTCGACGACCGAACCGTGTTTCAAGAAAAAGAACCGGGCCACAACCGCGCTCTCAACGTCCACACCTCCTCTCTGGCGGTCACTGAAATGACGCCGGCTTTCATGTCGAGGGTCACCGCTCATGAGCCCAGATCAAAGCCGTCAAACTGAACCTCCCGCACTCAACGAGCGTGCATCGCCAGCACGGCGACGACCACCGCGATCACCACGGCGACGACCACGATCGACGCGGTTCGCGCGTAGC
>PLIR01000100.1 GCA_003139415.1 Myxococcales bacterium
GTGATCATGGCGGCGTGCAGCGCGTCGAGCGGGACGATCGTTCCCCCACAAGGTGACGATGGCGGTCAGGTGGGGGGAAACTCGTCGAGTGGAGGCGCGGCAAGCGACGGCTCGGGAGGCGGGGCGCTGGCCGATGGTGCGCGCGGCATCTTGGATGCGTTGACCGACCCGGTGACCACAGCGAGCGCGGACACGACGCAGAGCGGGTCGCGGCTCAAGCTCCAGTACTACGTCGGCTCAGACGGCTCGAAGGTGTCGACTGGGGGCATCTACGACAGCCAACTCAANNGTGACCTGCTACTACACGGCAGCTTCGGACGGCACAACGCGTTGTCTGCCAAGCGGGGGAGCAACGCTCGGTACCGAGTTCTTTTCGGACTCAGGCTGCACGCAAGCCATCGCGTACACGACGACGTCATGCGGGACCGCGCCACGGTATGCGACGCAGGCGCAAGCCGCTGCCTGTGGCTATCAGGACCACGTGTACCCCGTGTCCGGGGCCTTCACGGGCACCGTTTACGAAGGCAGTCCGTCGAGCTGTACGCCGATCTCCGATGCGCCGGGAGCGTCGCAGCTCTCGCAGGATCTTGCGGCCTCCTTCGCGGCGTACTCGTTCTACTCGGTCGGTTCCGAACTTCCTCCGAGCACATTCGTCGAAGCGATGCTGCAGACCGACTGAGGAGTCAGATGACCGTGCAGGACGAACGCTGGAAGGAGATCGAGAGGGTGGGCCTTCGGGCGCAACCCATGGGTTTCGTCGAGATGCCCTTCGTGCAGTGTGCCGCAGTTGCGTGTGCGTTCGAGATGACCGCGAGGCGTTACGCGGACAATACGCCGGAGCTCCGCAATGGCGCGTTCGCGAAGCTTTCGGAGGTCGTCGAGGCGATCATGACTCATGTCATCTCGAGGACGACCGNNGGGACACGTCACGCTCGTCAGCCTGGAGACGGGAGCGTCGACGGCGATCGCGAGCACTGCGACGGCGACGGGACGCATTCAGGGGTGGCTGCTCGAGGGGGCCCGCTCGGGTGCCTTCGTCCGCGCCGGCGAGCTGTTTACGCGGGGCATCGCTTTGATCGGCTGGCTCCGCGCCGTCGATTCTGGGGAGGCGTAGGGACATGGCGAAGCNNCAAGAGGACCTCGACGCGACCGCGGGCCGTGCGCGACGCCGAGGCGAAGAGACAGCAGACGGCCTTCCACGAAGCTGGCCACGCCGTGGCGGACATCCGACTGCTCGGGGCGAGCCCCCACGTAACGATCGTCCCGAATCGGAAGCGAGGATGCCTCGGCTCCACGAGCACCGATCAGGGTTGGGACGACCACGAGTCCGCGGGGTCCGCGGGGAAACACCTTGTCTCCCTGTACGCAGGCTTCGCGGCCGAACAGCGCCTTGCGCCGGGCGCAGATCAGCGCGGAGCCAGGGGGGACTTCGCGCGGGCCCAGANNGCGATCGAACGCTTCGCCGCCGAGCTGCTCGAGCATGGCACCGTGGATGGTCAGCTCTCTGCGCTGCTCGTGGACGTCGCGGACCGCAAGGCGAACGAAGCGTCGTGGCGCGCTGCGCGGAGGCAGTTCGAGTCGATGACCCGCCCGGCCAAAGCGCTGACGAAGCCCGGAGCCGGCAGGGGCAGGCCGTTCGACCGGGGCGACTTCGGAAAGAAGGTCCTCGGGGAAAGCGGCGCACCGCCTTGGGCGCCGCGGCGCGGGTCACGTTGAGCCGACCGGGAGCACGAACGTGCGGCTCGTCTCCTTGCGCCGTCCCGCAAACCGTCCGACCATTGGCGCCCATGCGGGGTGCGCTGGCTCTTTGCGTCCTGCTTCTGGCCTCGGCCGCTCGCGCTGACGACGCAGGCGCGCCGAGCCCCCGCGCCCAGCTCGCGGACATGAAGGCGACGCTCGAGCGGCTGCTCGAAGCTGAGAAGCGCGCACTGACTGCCGAGCGCCTGCAATCGCGACCGCTCGACACCAATCGCGCCGACGTCCAGAACCTGCGGACCGCGCTCGCGAGCGTTCCTGCGCCGGAGCTCCTGGCGCGCGTCCTCTCGCCGAAGGAAGTCGACGCCTGGAAGGCCCTGACGGTACGCGCCGAGGCCTGGGCGGACGACGCTGGCAAGCGGCTCGACGCCGAGCAGGAGCAACGAGGCTCGGTGATCGAGCCGCTCTGCCGCGCGCACTGGGGCCTGGATGATGCGATGGCGCGTATCGCGCACGAGAAGGCCAACCCCAGCGGGGTCGTCGGCCTCCAGGTCCTTCATGACGCCGGCGAGGCCGCCCAGCTTTACCGCCAGCAGATCGCGACCCTCACTCCGCAGTACGTTGCCTATCGGCGGCACGATTACACCTCCTCGCAGAGCGAAGAGGCGTGCGTCGAGGAGGCGAACGGCTCGCGGTGACCCGCGAAGGCCGTCCTTCGGTTACGGACACGGGGCGGGGTTGCACACGCCGGGGTTGATGCCTTTCCGGCAAAGCCACGAGTCCTCCTCGAACCGTGCGACGCAGCGCACTGCGTCGGCATCCTCAGGCCGCGCCGCCTCGACGATCTGGCCGAGCACGTCTGCGCTACACGCGCCGCCGCGGCATTCGCTACGGGCAGCGGCCTTGAGTTGCGCCGCGCTCTTCCCGCGGAACCGCGCGAGGTCCGCCTCGCGTGCCTTGGCCGCGGCCTCCGCCTCGCCGGCGAGTATTCGCATGGTGGCCTGCTCGTCTTCCTTCTTCCGCTGCTCCTCGGCGACCTTCCGC
>PLIR01000525.1 GCA_003139415.1 Myxococcales bacterium
CGCCCCCACCTCGCCACTCTTCACGACCACTTCGCCGCCCTCCCCGGCCCCTTCGAGATCCAATCGATCGCCCTCGCCGCCGGCCGCTCCGCCGTTCTCGTCTCAGCCCCGGACGACGCGGCCCCCATCGCGCTCGTGCTCGACCGCGATGTGTTGGCCTGGTCCAAACCGCGACCCGTCGCAGGCATCCTGCCGCCCGCGCAGCATCTTTCCATCGCGCCGCGGCCGGACGGGGGAGTCGCCCTCTTCGCTTGGGTGGCGAAGCTGCACCTCGTGGCCGCGCGCATGTGGGCCGACGACGGCAACCCGTTCGGGGACTTCGAGCTCCTCGCGCCGGAGGCGTGCGACTGGCTGTCGGCGGGATACGGACCCGGCGTCGGGTGGATCGTCGCTTGCGCTTCCGCCGGGGGGACCGTGGCCCAACGGATGCGTGAGGACGGCGTCGTCGCGTGGCCTCGCGAGGGCGCCTCGGTCGGTGCCCGCGGATCCGCCGGCCCTGCGACGATCGCCTTCGACGCTCCCGCGACGTTCGTGCTGGTGCAGCGCGTCGCGGCCGTCGGGGGCGACAGGGTCATGGTGTTCCGTTACGACGCCGACGGAGAGCCGCTCTGGCCCGCCCCGGCGACGCTCGGTGCAGCCATTGCGCCGTCGGCCCGGTCCGCCGGTCGGCTCGAGGCGCGTGCTGTTCGCGAAGGCGTCGTCCGAGTCGAGCTGCCGAAGGGCGCCTCCGGCAAACCCGCCGCCCGTGCCGCGGAGATCGACGCCACCGGCGCCGTCCGGTTCCTCTCCAAGTAGCGCTGGAAAGACCCTGCCCCCGCGAGGGACGGAGGTCACATGGACCGCAGCACCTCGAGGAAGCCGTCGCCGTAGGCTTCGACCCGCGAGGGGCCCATCCCGAACACGGTGAGCAGTTCGTCGCGCGATCGCGGGGGTCGAGTCGCCATCTCGACGAGCGTTCGGTCGAGCGCCACGACATAGGCGGGTAGCCCCCGGCCCCGCGCCACCGAGGCCCTGTGCGCGCGGAGCTTCTCGAACACGTCGCGGGCGGCGGGCGGGAGCGACTCGACCCCCGGCGACGCCCTCTTGCGCGCGGCTCCCTCCGACCCTTCGGGGGAGTCGGCTTCCGTGTCGGAGCGCCCCGAAGCCCGCCGTCGAGCCGACCGCGCTGGCCGCGTCGCCGGGAGGTTGAATCGGACCGCGCCGGTCGCGCGCATCACGTCGGTTCCCGTGCGGGTGAGCAGCGGCACCGGGTGATCCGTGGGGGTCAGATCGATCCACCCGGCGGCGAGCAGGCCTCGCATCAGGTCCATGACCCACGGGAGGGCGCGATCGCGCAGGAGGCCGAACGTCGAGAGCTCCGTGAAGCCGAAACGTCGCGTACGTTCGTCGTCGACGCCGCGAAGCATCTCGGCGACAGCGACCAATCCGGCCCGCTGCCGAGCGCGCGCGACGGCCGACAGGGCCATGCGGACGACCTTCGTCGCCTCGGCGTCCTCGGCCCCCGCCTGCGGGGAGGCGTCGTCGAGGGCCGCGCAGACGTCGCAGTGCCCGCAGCCGCCGAGCAGCTCTTGTTCGTCGCCGAAGTAGCGAAGGATGAAGTCGTGCCGGCAGGTGCGCGCATCCAGGTAGCGCAGCAGCTCGCGAAAGAGCGCCCACGCGCGCGCCACGAGCTCCGGCGGGGCCGCGGAGCCGTCCGAGCCCGTCGTCACCAGGCGCCGGCGCAGTCCGATGTCGGCTCCAGAACAGAGCAGCAAGCCCCAGGCCTCGCCGCCATCCCGTCCGGCGCGCCCGACCTCCTGATAGTAAGCCTCGATCGACGACGGTGGCTGAACGTGGAGAACAGCGCGGATGTCGGGCCTGTCGATCCCCATCCCGAAGGCGTTGGTCGCGACGACGAGCCCGAGCGATCGGTCGGCGAACCGTGCGGCGACGCGCGAGCGCTCGTCGCCCGGCATGCCCGCGTGGTAGGCGCCCGCCTTCCAGCCGTGCTTTGCGAGCGTCTCCACCCACTGCTCCGTCTGGCGCCTCGTGGCCGCGTAGAGGATGGCGGCGCCGCGCGGGGCCGCTGGATCGCCGAGCGCAGCCGACAGCGCCGTGAACACGGCCTCGCGGGCCTCGCTGACCCCGTCGACGTTGCGAGCGGCGAGGTGGAGGTTGGGCCTGGCGAAGCCGCGCAGAATCTCGCGGCAGTCGCCCAGACGGAGTTGCTCTCGGATCTCGCGGCGCACCTCGGGCGTCGCCGTGGCCGTGCACGCCAGCACCCGCGGCGGCCGGAGCCGCTCGAGGAGGTCGCCGATGCGACGGTAGTCCGGGCGGAAGTCGTGACCCCACTGCGCGATGCAGTGCGCCTCGTCGACGGCCACGAGCTGCAAGTTGCATCGCCCGAGCGCGTCGACGAACGAAGGCGACGCGAGCCGTTCGGGCGCCGCGTAGACGAGCTTGTAGCGCCCCCTGAGCATCGCGCTCTCGCGCTGGCGCCGGACCTCGGGCTCGAGTGTGGCCGCGAGAAACGTTGCCGGAACGCCGCGCGCCTCGAGGGAGCGCACCTGGTCTTCCATCAGGGCAACGAGGGGCGAAAGGACGAGCGTCATCCCTGGGAGCACGGCGCCAGGCACCTGGTACGTGAGCGACTTGCCACCCCCCGTGGGCGC
>PLIR01000342.1 GCA_003139415.1 Myxococcales bacterium
CCCAAGATGATCGGCGCGGGCGCGTTCCTTCCGGGGGCTCACCATCCTCATTGCCCGCGGCATGACGGCCATCTTCTCTGGGTTCGTGGCCGTCCGTTCTGCCTCGGGTGCGCTTGCATGGGTTCGGGCTTCGTCGTCGGCGCTGCCGTCAGCGCCGCCGTGGGTCACCATCTGCCGTTCGCACCATGGTTCGGGCTTCACGCCGCTCTTGCGGCTCCCACCGCACTCCAGCCGTGGTTCCAAAGGAAGGCGTTCAAGATCGCAGCACGCTTCGGACTTGGCACCGCTACGGGCTCCTATCTGCTCGGAGCGGTCCTCTTCGCGCCGCTCCCAGACCCCAGGCTGGTGACCGCAACGCTGCTGCTGCTGATCTGCGCCGGGTCCGCCTGGGCGCTTCTTCGTCTTCGCGCGCGACGTCCCAACGACCCGTGCGCCACGTGTCCGCTCGGGATGTTTCCGACCTGCTCGTGGAACCTCCCACGGCTTCTTGAAACGACAACCGAACCCTTGCTTGCAGAAGCGCTACGCGAGCAGGCGCCGTCGGTCCGTGCAGGGGTCCACCGTTAGGGGGCGGGTACGCCGAATATATATTCGCCAGGGGGCGAGGGCCGCCCGCGCGGTCCGGCTCAGCGGTTCATTTCGTCGTCAAAAGCGCGCTTGGCGGTGTCCGCGAGCGCCGTCGCATCGTCGAGCCGCAGCCTCTTGGTCGCCCTTGCCCCAACGATCGCGTCAATATGCGAAAGCCAGTCCACGTCGGGAATTATCTTAACGATGCCTTTCTTTGTGAGCCGCGCGAGCAACGCTCCGGTGGCCGCTGCCTGCTGACTTGTCTTCTCGAGTCGCGACCCGCGACGCTCGCGCGACTTGCGATGGTCCAGCGCGGTCAAGTATGCCGCGGCCGGGTCGGGGGCGCGCGCGATCGCGATCATCTCCTGTATGCCAAGTCGTTTCTGCGTCATCCGGCCACGAAAGTCGCCGCCGAACCGCCAGTGCGTGAGCATGTCGGTGGGTAGCTCCGCGACGCGGGAATAGCTCGACACGATCTGGGGCGCGAAGCCGAGTTGCACAGCCAGATGTTCCTTCGGGATGCCGAGCGCGCGCGCTCGCTTGATCATCATGATCGTGTCGGGGGGAGACAGAGACTCGCGATTTCCATTCTCACGCGCGTTGAGCAGGAATGCGTCTCGCTCGCTTAGGGTCCCGCGGTCGACGGCCAGCACGTGACCGCGGGCAAGTCCCGGAACATCGCCTCCCTTTGCATAGATGCTCGTGAGGGCGCTCAGGCGCCGAAAACCGGTCACGAGCGCGTACGGCTTGCCGCCAGCATCGCGGTAGAACGGGGCGGCCGCCGACCGCACGTCCACCGGCGTGGTCTGTCCGACGAGCCGCAGGTTGGCGATGAGCCCTTCGAGTCCCCCGCTCGTTTCATCGGCGTAGGAACTCGTGCGGACTTCCGCCGGGTTGCGGCTGTTCCAGTCGAAATCAATGTCGATGTCACTGAGCAGTATCGGTCGGTGGCTCATATTGGCGTCCATGGCTTTTCCTTGTGGTTCAGTGCGATGTGCGTTGACTCACTTGGTTCGCTTGTGAGCGGCATATTTCAGGTCGTTGCGCTCGAGGCTTGGCCGTCGGCCGGCCGCCATCTTCACGATGGAGTCCTCGTCCCACGCGGTGGCCAGTGAGCGGCGCGCCTTGGCGCCACTGAGGCGATCGATTGCCTCGAGAACCAAATCGAGGCGCGCGAGCGTTCGTCGGCCGCACTTGGCGTGCGGGACGCTGTGGGCGCGCACGAAGCCCCGGAACTGCCGCCCCGTCAGGCCAAGGACGACCAGCGCGGTCGCGTCGGAGACGACCACAGGAGAGACCCGTCCCGCGGTGAGCGCGGAGTGCGCCCTTGGCGCGCTAGAGCGCTCGCCGTAAGTGGATCTCGGTGGTGGTGGCCCGTCCTTGGCGCCCGACTTCGTGCTCGAGCGCGCCGCGGGGGTGGACCGAACGGTCGCGGAGCGACCGGCCGAACGCGCGCGACGGGTCCGGACGGTGGCACGGCTGCGGGAAGCGCGCGCCCGGCGCGCCGGGAACATCCGTGGGCTTCGTATGCGAAGCGTCGGGGAAAAGGTCGCGTCGAAGGGCAGGGGCTGGCCCAGCCCACACTCACCTGGCACACGAAAGGTCAATTTGAAGTGCGGCCTCGGCCCGAAGGGGAGCAACCCTGTGGGATCGCTGGGCGACTTGCGTGACTTTCCCATCGTGCTTGCTGTGAGTGTGCCAGCGATCTCGATCGCGTCAAGAGGGCGTGGAGTGTTCGCGGTCTCACTTGGCCGGCAGTCAGAACGAATGAAGCCGGGGCGGGGCCGAGCCCGAGATGGGGGCCGTGCCTACACGCGTTCGGGCTGCTCAAGGGAGTGTCGCGACCTCCGACCACGTCGGCACGACCACACCCGTCGCCCAGGCGACCGACCTTGCGATCGCGTAGACGACCCGTTGCACGACGCGCGGGACCCCCGCGACGAGGTTGTCATGCTTACCGAACAAGAGCGCGATGCGGAGAAGATCGGGTCGGCCATGGGGCGGCACGCGGTGCAGCGCTTCCAAGGTGACGAACCCCTCGAAGAAGTGCTCCATGTCGAAGGCGGGCTCGAGCTTCACCTCGTGCACGCATGGCACGTCGCCAGCGTTCCAGAACGTGTGCGCCGTCCCGGGGGGCACGCTGCGGGACTCGCCCGGTCCGATCTCGAATACGACGCCGCCGGCTTCGATGCCCATGCGCCCCGAGAGAATCAGGAACGACTCGGTCTGCTTGCGATGCACGTGCCGCGGAGGTCGTCCGTCACCGATGGCGACCGTCTGCTCGAAGCGCAAGCGCGCACCGTTCGTCTCCGCCGCGGTTTCGAGGAGGCGGATTCTCGTCGTGGGGCCTTCGAACTCCCGATACTGCACGCGCTGCGTGGCGGAAGGGGGTGACGGCCGACGGCGCAGGCGGCGGGCGATGCCGATCGACGCGCGACGCAGCGGCGGAAGCCAGTAGAGACCTGCCGAGACGGCGATCCCGAGCTCGATCGCCGAGAGCCTGGGGACGGCGGAGACGATCGCGCGAACTGCGAGTATGGCGAGCAGGATGAGCACGTTGTCGAGGGTGAATACGCCGAGCCCTTTCGCGAGCGCGGCACCGCGGCCCTCGCGGGGTTCGCGTGCGCGCGTGCGGTACCACTCGACGGTCGCCTCGAGCGCTTCTTCGAGCGGCGTGGCGCGGACACCGAAGGCTTGCTCGAAAGCGCTCGAGTCGACGACGAACGGTCCGTCGAGCTGGTACCCCACCGCGCGGACCTCCCGAACCATCGGGTTCACCCGCGCCAGGAGCGCGAGCAGCAGCGGGGAGATCCCCGAGACCTTCGCTTCGACGCCGGCGATCCGGCCCGCCAGGCGGAGGATCTCGCGCGTCGAACGCGTCTCCACCGACGGGAGATGCCAGACCCGGCCGTCGGCTTCGACGTGCTCGCCGAGCGTCGCGAGCCCGCGGGCGACGTCGGGAACGTAGGCGTAGCTGTGGAGCGCGTCGGGGTCGCCGATCATCTGCACCGCCTTGCCGGCGACGAGCGGCGCGAACGCGCGTTCGCCGAGCTGGCTGGCGAGAGCGCCCGGGCCGAAGAAGTCACTGGCGCGGCCGATGGCGACGCGCACTCGTCCGCTTCGATGCGCGGCGAGCAGCGCTTCGCTCATCTTGGACCGAGTCACCCCCTTCGCATCGGTCGCGGCGTGCGGGAGGGATTCGGTGAGCGGGCCGTCGTGCGGCCCGTACATGTAGAGGTTCTCGAGCACGACGAGCTTGCTCGACGCAGCCTCCGCACCCGCGAGCACGGCCTCCTGGAGGGGAGGGAGCTCCTCGGCCCAGCGGTCGTACGGCGCGTTCAGGCAGAGATAGACGACCTTGGCTCCGGTGCAGACTGCGCGGCAGAACGCCGGACTTGTCGCATCGCCCGTCACGTGATCGACGCCATCCAGGACCGGCCCCCGACCGCTCCGGCTGACGACCCGGACCTTTCCGCCGCGAGCCGTGAGCTCGCGCGCGAGAGCCTGACCGACCTGTCCAAATCCAAAGATCACATCTGTCTGCGGGGTCATCGTGGGTTCCTTCCGGTTGGGCGACGCTGCGTCGGTCGCACCAGGAACATGCCCGGTCGGCTGGTTGATTACGATTGCCCAAAGGCGTTCACCGGCTCATACAAAATGTACTAGCCCTCTTTGCGCGGACGGGACCGTCATCCACCAGGCCGCGAGCGCGCAGGCGGCGTAGGTCCCTAGGCCACTGACGGCCATTGCGGCGGGCGTCGGCAGTGCGGGAAGATAGTAAGACGCCACGAGAAACGCGGTCATCGCGCCGAGCACGATGGCGCTGCGCGGGGTGAGGTTCTCGCGTTCCCGCTTCCACACCAGCGCGCCGATGACGAAGAGCGTGCACTCCACCAGCAGCGCGACTTCCCGGTGGCGCCACAGCCCGAACCCCCACTTCGGACCGTCTGTCCCCACCACGGGCAGGTCCGGCACGTGCACCACCAGATCGAGCACGAAGTGCGAAGCGACGGCGAGGCCGACGACCAGCGCCTCACCGGCACGACGCTGCGAAGGGCGAAAGGCCCGCCAAAGGAGGGCGAGGCCCACGGACCACACGACGGTCGCCAGGAGGCCGTGCGAATACGGCATGTCGTAAAGGTCGAGCGAGTTCGAGCTGGTGAATCCGGGCACCATGCGGGCATGTTCGACGCCCGTGAGGACGAAGACCCCCCAGATCACGTCGACGCCTTGGGCCGCGACGAAGAGCACCCACAGCGGGACTGAAGGCCGGGCGCGGTGCAGAACGAGGGCCGGCGCGTAGTGTCCGATGAACATGGGGCCTCAGTGTGCGGTCGCGTGTTGGGGAGCGAGAGCCGGCACCGGCACGGCCGCCACGTCGAGCGCCCGGAGCAGGGCTGAGCGGAAGCGGGCCGGCTCCTCGTAGTGCGGCATGTGGGCGCTGCCCTCGAACCAGACGAGCGACTTGCCGCGTGGTGCGTCGAGCGCGTCGACGTAGCTGGCCACCAGGTCGGGGGGCGTCGCGAAGTCGTGGCGACCCTGGAAGAACACGATGGGGACCTCGATGCGCGAGACGAGAGCCCGCAGGTCGAATCCCTGGAGGTGAGCGAGCATTCGCTCCTGCGTCCTCTCGATGGCGCGCAGAGCCTGCAGGGCTTCGGGGATCGAGTAGTGCGGCGACGACAGGAGCATCCACACGTTGGCCCACAACATTCCGAAGAATCCGCGGCTCCGATCGATCCCACCGTACGCCGTGACCCAGCGCGCCCGCGTCATGAACCGCTTCGCGGTGTCGTGCGGCGGCGCACCGATCGCCTGGAGCTGTCGCTGGGCGCGACGGTCTCCTCGGCGGGCCGCTTCGCCCGACGCGAAGGCGTAGGCGTATCGCTCGCTCTCGGCGAAATCGACGTCGATGCCGACGGCCACGATGCGTCCGAGTCGCGCCGGGTTCTGCGCGGCCGCCAGCGTGGCGAGCGTGGCGCCGATCGAGAATCCGAGGATGTCCACCCGATCGACGTCCAGCCGGGCGCACAGGGCGTCGACCATCGCGCGTACGTCCGCCACGAGCCGCGCGAGCGTGATCGTCGAGGGATCCGCGTTCCAGGACTTCCCTGTGCCGCGCTGATCCCAGTAGGCCACGACACTTCCTGCTTCGAGGTGCAGCCGCCGCTCGATCGCGTTCGCCTCGTGGATGAGCGGCAATCCCGGTCCCTGCTGCACGATCAGCAGCACGCGCCGCGAGCGCAGGTCGCCGCGGAGAAGGACCCACTGGGCCATGCCGGCAATGTCGAATGATTCGAGCGAGTCGATGCTTCGCGTGGTCATCGGGGTGTCCTTTTCCGGTGGGTGATGCTCCGTCGGTCGCAGCGAGAACATGGCCCCTCGGCGCGTGAATGACGATTGTCCAAAGACGTTCAGCGGCTCATGAGAAAAGTACGAGCTTGCCTTCGACCGTCCCGGTGGCGAGAAGCTCCAGCGCCTTGCGTGCCTCCAGGAGCGGGAAGGTCTTCGCGACCATCGGGTCGATCTTCTTGTCGGCCAGCAGAGCGAAGACCTTCGGCAGGTCCTGCCGGAAGGTCGTGGGATCCTTCCGGTAGAGCGCGCTGATCCCGTAGAAACTCCCGCAGCGCCCTCGGAGCCGCGAGCCGAGGAAGATGTTGGCGAACATCCCGGCCGTCGAGAGCTGTCCGGCCGCGGCCATGAAGCCGTAGGCGACCAGATGACCACGCGGACGCAACGCGCCNNACGAGCTGGTCCAGCCGGCCGGCGCGGTAGTCGATGCGGATGGCACCGAGCGCGCGGAGGGTGCCGTGCTTCCCGGCCGACGCTGCGCCGTAGGTCTTCACGCCCGCGAGTCGGAGCAACTGGAGCGCCGCCGTGCCGACCCCTCCTGCGGCACCCGTGACGAGCGCCGTCTGGCCGGCCTCCACCTTCGCGACCCGATGGATCGCCTGGTAGGCCGTCACGTAGTTCAAGATCACCGCCGCGGCGTCGCCATCCGAGACGGCGTCGGGAATGGGCAGGAAGTGGACGGCGTCCCGAACGAGCATCTCGCCGAAGCCGCCATAGACTGTCAGGCAAGCCACGCGCTCGCCGACGCGGAAGCCGTCCACGCCCGGACCCAGCGCGTCGATCACGCCCGCGATCTCGTAGCCGGGCACGAAAGGGAGCGGCGGGGCGTAGCGGTAGGAGCCGCCGACGGCCATGAGATCGGTCGAGCCGACGCCTGCGGCCCGAACCCGGACCCGGAGCTGCCCTGGGCCCGGCTCGGGAACGGGAAGCTCCACGACTTTCAGCACGTCGAGCGCCTTCGGGCCGCCTTTTCCGGTCAACATCACTGCGCGATAGGTGGTGGTCATGGGCTCGTGCTCCTCTAAAGGTCGAAGGCGTATCCAACGGAGACGTTGGCGAAGACGCCGAAGTCGTGCGCGGCGTGCGAGACCGTTCCGTCGGTCCCCTGAAGCGCGATCTTGTTGTCGTCGAGCGACGAGGCGACGTTGGGCCAGTAGCGGAGGTAGGCGTCGGTGAAGAGCCCCTTCCAGAGGAAGGCCTTGTACCCGAGCACGGGACCGATGCTGTAGGTCTGGTAGCTGGAGACGGGCCCACCCGGCGCGTTCACCTCGTAGCGGTGGGTCTTGAACTCGACGCCGAGCCAGAGCTCGTCCACGAGCGTCACGCCGACGCCGAAGCCGGTCGTGTACGGCACGAAGACGCGGAGGTTCTGGTCACGCTCCGTCTGCGTCATGCTGAAGCCGCCCAGGTTGTTCAGCTTCAGATCCATCCCGTGCGAGTATTCGAACCAGAAGCGGCGATACCGCAGCTCGGCGGCGACGTTGAACCCGCCAAGCGCGAGCTGCAGCAAGCCGAAGTTGACGCCCACCTGGGCGTTCTTGGCGTCGGACGGCGCCCATTGAAAGTGGTGTGAAGGAAAGAGGTCGAAGCCCTGGGCTTCGGAGCTCGTCGCCGGAGGCGCGATTGCAGCCTCCTCGAGCGCAGGCGGGCCGGTTGGTTCGGGCAACGCGGCAAACGCGTTTGCGGCGGTGACGAGGAGGAGCGCGGGGATGGTGACGGCGATGGTCGTGCGAATCATGGAGGACTCCCTTGGCGCGAAACGCGCTGGTTGATTTCATCTGTCGGACGTCGCTGAAAACGGATGGCTTGCGGTCAGCGCGGGTCAGGCCGCCCGCGGCGACCCAGATGCGTGTCGCCGAAGCTCGTCCCGTACTTGAGGCCGTAGCCAAGAAGGCGGTCGAAGCCGACGTGCGCCGCCCAGATGCACGCGACACAGAGGAGCACGTGCGCGTTCGAGGTCGCGCCGAGTGCGGCCAGGAGGGCCGGACCGAGATAGCTGTGCGCCGCGTTGTAACAAGTGGCGCCCACGCGGCGGCCCGCGAGGTACCCGAGCATGGAGAGATCGGGGAGGAGAAAGAGGAGCGCGAACACCGCCCAGCCGCCGCCGAGCGCGCGGTAGGCCATGGTCGCTCCCGCCAGCGCGGCGGCGCCCTCCAGCCGGAGTAGCGTGAGCGGCGCGCCCGACACGGCGCCGCTGGCTCCCGTCTCACTCCGAACGGGGGAGGAGCGGAGGGCTTCGTGGGTCATCGTCGCGTTCATGGGCGTCTCCTCGGTGAGCGGGCCGTCTCCGGTCGCAACGAGAACATGGCCCCTTCGGTCGCTGATTACGATTGTCCAAAGACGTTCTGCGGCTCATAAGAAATGTATGAAGCTCCCCTCGACGGCCGCGGCACCCCTTTCCTGGGATCTGCTGGGCGCATTCCTGGCCGTGATGCGCGCTGGCAGCCTGTCCGGAGCGTCGCGGAGCCTCGGTGTGGCGCAGCCGACGGTACGTCGTCAGATAGAGACGCTCGAGGAAGTGCTCGGAGGCGCGCTCTTCACCCGGTCGCAAACGGGGCTGACGCCGACGGAGATGGCCGTCACGACGCTCCCGTATGCCGAGTCGATGGCGGGCGCCGCCGAGGCGCTCGTACGGTCAACATCGGCCCCTTCGGATGCCGATCGGGGGACGGTTCGCGTGACATGCAGCGAAGTCGTCGGCGGCGCGGTCTTGCCCCCGATGCTCGTCAGCCTGTGCCGCGCGCATCCGCAACTTCAGATCGAGCTGTCGCTGTCCAACGCCAACGAGGATCTCCTGCGGCGGGACGCCGATGTCGCGGTGCGGATGGCACAACCCACTCAGGGAGCCCTTGTCGCCAAACGCGTCGGGGCCGTGAAGCTCGGCTTCTTCGCGACCGAAGCCTACCTGGCGGATCGCGGCGTTCCCCGCTCGGGAGGCGACCTCCTGCGAGGACACGCCCTCCTCGGAAGGGATCGGGATACCTCGTTCTTCCCGGCGCTCGCTGCCGCTGGACTCTCACTGAAGCGGAAGGACTTCGCGTTGCGGACCGACAACGACGCCGCGTATCTCGCGTCCCTGCGCGCTGGCATCGGAATCGGTGTCTGCCAGGTACCGCTTGCAGCGGGCCCTCCGCGCTTGCAGCGAGTGCTCCCCAAGGTCTCCTTCGAGCTGCCCGTCTGGGTCGTCACGCACGAGAATCTGCGAGCATCACGGCGGGTGTCGCTCGTGTTCGAGCACCTGGTGGACTCGCTCGGGGCGTACGTTCGCTCGGGTTGAGCGGGGGCGTGGGCCGCGGTTCGGCTCTCAGACCCCCCGCCCACCATGCGGAACATGTGCAGGTGAGTCCCCTCCATCGGGATGCTCGCTTGTTGGTACTTCGGTTGGAGGGACGAATGTCTTTTAAACTAGACACGACTCCTCGCTCGGTCTACGTTCCCGCTCGAACCTAGGCGGCCGTCCGTGCGGACGTGCGGCACCGATCGTCGGAAGGATGCGCAGCCGTGTCACAAATCGATCTTGTTCGGTATGTCGACGAAGCCAAGAACGACGCGGCTCACGCGTTCTCGTTCCTGAAGGAATCCGGTACCCTCTCGGCGAGCTTGATCTTCAACGTGGCCCACCGGGTGCCAGACCACAACAAGCTCCTGTCGGTGCGCTTCCCGCCACCCTGGGCCAAGACCAAGGAGATCACCGTCTCCGTTTCGGACTTCGCCGATCACGGGGACTCGGTGCTCAATGAGGAGCGCCTGCACGCGGACACGTTCATCCACGCCCACACGCCCCATCTCGCCGCGTGGTCGCTCGCGCAGAAGCCATTTCCGATCCTCTACGTTGCGGCACAAAGGCATCTTCTCGCGCGCGAGATCCCCAACCACCTCGAACGCACGCGCGGTGTACTCGAGATCGTTCGCGAAAGGCTCGATCGTCATCCCGAGCTCGCGCCCCCACCCGCCATGCTCGAGTCGAACGGCGGAGCGAACTTCTGGGGGAAGGGCATCCTGAAGACCGCCGAGCTCGTTCTCCTCATCGAGGAGGCCGCGCGGTTCCAGGCGATCGCCGAGCAGATTGGCGGCGCCAAAGTCTACACACCCGGGGCTCTCGAGCTGCAGTGGGCCCGAACCGGCCTGCTCGAGAAGGCCAAGGCGTACACGGGCTGACGGTCAGCCCAACGTTCGGCAAGCAGCGACCAAACCGGAAGGACAGGTTCCTCATGGCCAAGACTCATCAAAGTGCGGGCAAGCTCGACACCCTGTGGTTTACCCGTTGCGCGGGCGGTGGGCGCGGCGGAGTCCCGACGGCGTCGGGGATTGCCTACAAGCTCGGGTACCTGAGCGAGGAGTTCGGCGCGGACGGAATCAAGCTTCGCACTCTGCAAGACGAGGGTGCCGAGGATCTACGGCATCATCATTACGAGCACGGCCTGGAGTCGCTCGTCCGGGAGGGCGGAAACCTCTTCGCCATTCCGGCGAAGGCGCAGGGCGCTGCCACACGGCTCATCGGGCTGACCTGGATCGACGAAGGCCAGAGCATCCTCGTCCGGCCCGGTTCGGAGATTCGCTCCCCATCGCAGCTCAAAGGCAAGCGGGTCGCCCTTCCGGCTTACCGCCGCGCGGATCTCGTCGAGAACCGGCGCGGGCGCTCGATCGCCCGTCACATGAGCCTCCAGGGCTACCGGGGGGCGCTGGCCTCCGCCGGCCTGACTCTCGACGACGTGCAACTCGTCGAAGTCGGCGCGGACATCGAGCGGGAGCCGAGGGAGAGCTACGGCGGGTTCTGGCCCAGCTACGAGCCGCTCGTGAAGGGTCACGTCGATGCCATCTATGTAAAGGGCGCGCCCGGAGCCGATGGGGCTGCGAAATACGGACTCGACGTCGGCATCGACCTCGACAAGCTGGTCGACCGGCGCTTCCGGGTGAACAACGGCACGCCCCGTCCGGTGACGGTGCACGAGCATTTCCTCGAGCACCACTACGATGTCCTGGTTCGCTTCCTGCGGCAGACGCTCCGCGCCGCCGAGTGGGCCAAGACCAACCTCCAGGGGGTTCGAGAGATCCTCCAGAGTGAGACCGGTGCCTCCGCCGAGGCCGTGACGGCGGCGTACCGGGACGGGTTCCACCTCTCCCTTGCCCCGGATCTCTCCGCGGAGCGGCTCGAGCTTTTCCGGCAGCAGAAGGACTACCTCCTCGCTTTCGGAGTCCTCGACCGAGACTTCGACTTCGACGCCTGGGTCGATCGGCGCCCGCTCGAGGACGCGGTCCGCTCGTTGCCCGCCGTCCGGGCGGCTTGAGAAGTGAGGAGCCGTCATGAGCGAGAAGCGAAAGCGCCAGTTGTCGCTGTCCGTCTTTGTACAGCAATATGGAACACACGGGCGCGCGTGGCGGCGCCCCGAGGTCAAGGCGGGTGGGAACCCCAGCTTCGAGGACTGGGCGAAGATCGTCAGGACCCTCGAGCGGGGAAAGTTCGACTTCGCGTTCTTCGCGGACTTCGTGGGGCAGGGCGGCCCGAGGGTGCGCGGCTACGGCGGCTCGCCGCAGGGCAATCACTTCGAGCCCACAGCGCTCGTCGCCGCCCTCGCGGGCGCCACGCGACACATCGGCCTGGTCGCCACCATCAACACGAACTTCAATGAGCCCTACAACGTTGCGCGCCGGCTGGCCTCTCTCGACCACCTGAGCGGTGGCCGCGTGGGCTGGAACATCGTGTCGTCGCTGGCCGAGGGCGCTGCGCAAACCTTCGGGGTGAACGACGGTCTCGATCACGACCAGCGCTACGAGCGGGCCGCCGAGTTCGTCGACCTGACGAAGAAGCTCTGGGACAGCTGGGACGACGGCGCCTTCGACCATCCGGACAAGGAGAGGGGAGTGTTCTCCGACGCAAAGAGCGCCCACCCCGTACATCACCGCGGCAGATACCTTCAGGCGGATGCGCTGCTTGACATCGCCCGCCCGATCCAGGGTTACCCCGTCTTTTTCCAGGCCGGCAACTCCGACTCCGGGAAAGACTTCGCCGCGCAGTACGCCGAGGTGATCTACGCCGCCGCTCAGACGCTGCCGGAGGCGCAAGCCTTCTACCGTGACGTGAAGAGCCGCTTGGCCAAGTTCGGGCGCGAACCGGACGACCTGAAGGTGACGCCGGGTCTGTTCTTCCACATCGGTCGGTCGCGGCAGGAGGCCCAGGAGAAGTACGAGTCCTTCCGTGAATCGATCGACGTCTCCAGCGGGAAGCACTTCTTTGGCACTGACCTTTCGGCCTACCCGCTGGACGGCCCCGTGCCGACGGACCTCCCCGAACCGGCGAACGGGAGGGGCCGGTGGCTGCAGGCCATGGCGCTCGCGAAGCGGGAGAATCTGTCCATTCGCGAGCTGATCTTGCGGTTCGCGGCGGTGCAGGGGCATCGGATCGTCGTGGGAACGCCCGTCGACATCGCCGACCAGCTCGAGGACTGGTTCGTCAAGGAGGGGGCGGACGGCTTCAACCTGAAACCGTCGTTCATCCCGGAGTCGCTCGACGACTTCGTGAACCTTGTCGTGCCGGAGCTGCAGAAGAAGGGGATCTTCCGCACCGAGTACGAGGGGAAGACGCTTCGCGAGCACCTCGGGCTCAAGCGCCCGCCGAACCCGTTTTCCAATCGCGCGGGGGTATTGGGCAACGGCGTCTCCGCCGCGACGCCGACCTCCGCCTCGGCGGGCCACTCCAGCGCGCGGACTTAAGGACCCCCTGCGGGTGCAACCCATCGCGTCATGGGGGATGCTCGTCAACCCTGCGTCAAGGTCTCGCCCAACGCCCGCGCCGCCGCGCCGACACGCTCCCTCGCCGCGGCGCCGAGCGTAAGCGACGTGGATTCACCTTCGAACTGGCTGTCGAGAACCACGAGCGTGTCGAGCGCGCGCGCTCGGAAAAAGCCGAACAGGGCGGCGTAGGCGGTGGAAAGCGAGTGCCCATGCTCGGGCAAACGAACCGTCCCGATGCCTAGCGCCGGCTTGCCGACGAGCGCGTCGGGCGGCACGAGGTCCACGAGCGCCTTCAGGGCGCCGGTATACGTCGCCTTGTAGACGGGGGTTGAGAGGACGATCGCCGGCGCGATCTTGATCGCTTCGACGAAGGAGGCGATGGCCCCCGAGTCGACTCGGGCGAAGAGAACGTCGCCCGGATCGAAGTCCCGGAGGGAGAACGATCGCGTCTCGAGGCCCTCGGCCCCCAGTGCATCAGCGACCGCCCGCGCCACGAGCGACGAGCGCGACGTCAGCGATGGGCTGCCGGCGACGAACACGATCGGGGCGGTCATGCGCCACCGCCGGCGCGTGCGCGCGGGGGCTCGCGGCGGTCGATGTCGTGGAATTCACCGGAGAAGCCGCCGAAAGCGCGGGCATAGTGCACGAGCGGTCGACCAAGGCCCGTCCCCGCTTCGAGGACTCGGCCGATAAGGATGGTGTGGTCCCCCGCATCGTGGAGACCGTGACGGCTGCAGTCGAGCTGAGCGACCGCCCCTTCGATCAGTGGGACGGTAGCGTTCGCGCGCAGCGGCACACCGCGGAACCGATCCACACCATGGCGTGCGAACTGCTCGGCAATCCATCGCTGGCCGGCGTGCAGCACGCTGATGCCCACGCGCTCCACCTCCAGGATTCGCGGATAGACGCTGGCCTTCTTGGCCACACAAAGCAGGACCAGCGGGGGTTCGAGTGAGAGGGAGGAGAAGGCCGAGGCAGTGAAGCCGATCGGTCCCCCGGCGGTGTTGGCCGCGGCGACGACAACGCCGCTCGCGAAACGCGATAGCGCGTCCCGAAACGCTTCGCTGGACTCGCTCATGGTTGGCCTCCTTGGAGTGCACCGTCAGCCCGCGCCACCGTTTCGGCGACGCCGAGCTCCCGCAGCAAGAGCGACCGGTGACTGAAGAAGCTCGGGTGGCTGCGGTCGCGGGGATCGGACGCGTCGAGGGCGAGGTCGACTACGAACGCGCCGTCCCGCAGGATGAGAATCCGGTCGGCGAGCCGGATGGCTTCGTCGACGTCATGGGTGACGAGCAAGACGGCAGGCTTGTGACGAACGAAAAGCTCTCCCACCAGATCTTGCATCTGGAGCCGGGTGAGCGCGTCCAGCGACGCGAAGGGCTCGTCGAGGAGCAGTAGCTCTGGCTCACGGACGAGGGCGCGTGCGAGGGCGACGCGCTGCGCTTCGCCTCCCGAGAGTGTGCCCGGCCATGCGTTCGCGTGGCCGGCGAGGCGGACTTCGGTCAACGCATCGAGGCCGGCCTGGCGGGTCGCGGAAGTTCTCGGCTGGCCGATGGTCACGTTGGCCAGGACGCGCATCGAAGGGACCAGGCGAGGCTCCTGATAAACGGTCGTCCGTACGCGAGGGACCAGCACGACGCCTTCGTCCGCCTCTTCCAGCCCTGCGAGTATGCGGAGCAGCGTCGTCTTTCCCGTCCCGCTGGCGCCGAGCAACACGACGAATTCACCGCGCTGGATGTCGAGGTCGATCCCGGCGAGCACGCGGCGCGCGCCGAACGATTTTTGCAGTCCGCGCAGGTGCACGGCGCGCCGTCCGGGAATAGGGCGAGGGCGGATCGAGCGCGCCGGTGGCTCGCTGGCGGCGAGCGGCAGAGGAGAGAGGCCTTCGGTCATCGGCGCCCTCGTACGGGTCGCCACGGCATGGCGTACCGTTCGAGAGTCCGTATGAAAACATCGAAAACCAGCCCCAGTCCCGCGTAGAGCAGGATGCAAAGGAGCATGTAGTCTTGCCTGTAGTATTGCTTGGCGAGCAGAACGAGATAGCCAATCCCCTCGCTCGTCCCCACCTGCTCTGCGGCGATCAGGCCGATCACGCTGATCGCGAGGCACACGCGGAGCGCCATGAGAAGGCTCGGTAGGGCGCTCGGCAAGATGACCCCGAAGAGCAGACCCCAGCGGTGCAGGCCGAAGCCGCGCGCCGCCTCGATGATCTTCCGGTCGACGCTGCGCACGCCCAGGTACGTGTAAGCGTACATGGAGAAGGCCGTCGCCGTGGCGATGAGCAGGATCTTGAATCGCTCGTCGATGCCGAACCACGAGATGTAGAGCGGGACCATCGCGAGGAACGGCACGGCGCGCAGCATCTGCATCGTGGGGTCAACGAGCTCCTCGCCGAGCGCCGAGAGCCCGGAGGCGACGCCGAGGGAGATCCCTGCCGTGACCCCGAGGGTCACGCCGAGCGCTGCGCGGCCGAGCGAAGCGCGCAGAAAGGCGCTGAGCTGTCCCGTCTGATGCAGCTCGATCACCGCGTTCCAGACATCGACGGGCGACGCGATGACGCCGCTCGATCCGCTCCCAGGGCGTGTGCTCAGCCACCACAGCAGGCCGAGCGCAAGGGGCACGCTGGCGCGCACGGCCGACGAGAGCCTCGGCGAGCGCGGACGATCGCCGAGGAAGGCGGGTTTCTCGAGCCCGACAGTCGTCGGTGCGACCGGATCGAGGACCCGCGCGTGGGACGAGGTGTCCCTGCCGGGCAGCGCCGCCGAGGTCACGGGCGCCCCCCCTTGGCTTTCGCGGCGGCGTCGACGTCGAACACGATTTCGTCGACAGGGATCTGCCGATCGATCGACTTGTTGTCGTAGAAGATCTTCGACACGTTGCCGACGCGAGCGCGGTCGGTGGGCGTCGGCGCTCGGTACGCCGGGAGCCGGCGCGTCTCTTCGATGGCGATGCGGAGCTCGTCGCCGGAAACGGCGGTGGGGCCCTTGTCGGTGAAAACGTTCTGGAACTGCTCGGGATGCTCGTGTGCGAGCGCCGTCAGCTCCTGGCTCACGCGGATGATGACCTGATAGGCCTCGGGGCCTCTCTCCAGGTTCGTTGCGCTGGCGGCGAGCACGCCGACGTCGTCCGACTGGATCTTGTCCTCTGTCACGAGAACGTGGGCGCCGTTGCGCACGGCGGTCGAGTAGAAGACCCCGAACGTGGACCAGGCGTCGATCCGCCCGGTCGCGAAGGCGGCCGCCGCGTCCGGCGGCTGGATGGGGATGCGCGTCACCTGGTCGG
>PLIR01000088.1 GCA_003139415.1 Myxococcales bacterium
TGGCGCGCGCGGGCGAGGGCGAGATCGACCTCGAGGCGCAGGAGGTGCGCTTCGCCGGCGAGCAGGTGGCGTTCGCGATCGACCACGAGATCCGCCACCGCCTGCTCGGCGGGCTCGATGACATCGCGCTGACGCTCCAGCAGGACGACGCGATCGCGAGCTACGAGCGCGAGCGCGATCCCGTCGTCCGCGAGGCCATCGCGTCGGCGACCAGCATCCGCCCCATGGCCGAGGGTCCCGAGACGGATCGGGGGGATGCGCTCGCGCTGGCCGTCCCCGGCGAAGGCGAGGCAGGGCACTAGTGAGGACGCCCCGTCTCGGCGAGAGCATCGCCCTCAGGCCGGACGAGTTCCGCCTGCTGCGCGACCTCTTCGCGTCGCGCGTCGGCCTGCAGTTCGGCCCCGAGTCGCGCTTCGCCCTGGAGCGACGCCTGCGCGAGCGGCTCATGGTGCTCAAGCTCTCGAGCTTCGCGGAGTACCACCACTACCTGCGCTTCGGCACCCACGCCGCCGACGAATGGGACGAGGCGATCGATCTCCTGACGACGAACGAGACGTACTTCTTCCGCGAAGATCGCCAGCTTCGGGCGTTCCAGCACGAGATCCTTCCGATGCTCGAGACGCTGGCGCGCCCGCGCCGCCGGCTGGCCATCTGGAGCGCGGGCTGTTCAACCGGCGAAGAGGCGTACACGATCGCGATCCTCGTTCACCTCTCGGGTCTCTTTCCCACTCGGGCGCCGCCGAAATCCGGCAGCGATCTCGCGTCCCGGCCCGAAGGCTTCCGAGACGCAGCGAGGGGGCGCGATGGGTCGTCGGCGCCCCCGCCGTGGTCGGTGCGCGTTTACGGGTCGGACATCTCGCGTCGATGCGTCGCGGCGGCACGGCGCGGCGTGTACGCCGAGGGCGCCTTTCGGGCGACGCCGGAAGACATCCGCAAGAGCTTCTTCACGTCGTTCGCCGACGGTTGGCACGTCGATGACGCCATTCGCCAGGTGTGCCACTTCGGTCAAATGAACCTGCTCGACGAGGACCGCTCGCGCGTGCTCGGACGGGCGGACGCGATCTTTTGCCGCAACGTGCTCATCTACTTCGATCCCCGCGCACGAAAGAGCGCCATCGAGGTGCTCTATGATCGCCTGAACCCAGGGGGGGTTCTGCTCCTCGGCCACTCGGAGTCGCTGCTCAATGTGTCGACGGCCTTCGAGCTGTTACACTTGCGGGACGATCTCGTCTACCGACGGCCCGTGTCGCCCCGCGACGTGAACCACGATCCGCACGATCCTGGGTAGTACCCCCGTGTGATGCCCCCCGCGTAATGCCCCCTGCGCCGACCCCCCTCGATCCCTCGCGGCCCATCCGCCTCCTGGTCGTCGACGACTCGGCGTACAACCGCCGGAGCATCGCCGACGTCTTCGCCTCCAATCCGGCCGTCGAGATTGTGGGCAAGGCCGGCGATGGCGAAGAGGCGCTGCAGCTCGTCATGCTGCTCAAGCCCGACGTGGTGACTCTGGATCTCGAGATGCCGCGCATGGACGGCTTCACGTTCCTGCGCATCGTGATGGCCAAGGCGCCGACGCCGGTCATCGTCGTCAGCAGCTACGCCCAGCGCGAGAACGTCTTCAAGGCGCTCGAGCTCGGGGCCCTCGACTTCGTCGCGAAGCCCGACCGACTGGGTCCCGAATCCACGGAGGCCCTCTCCGAGATCGTGCAAAAGGTCCTGCTCGTCCGATCGCTCCGCCCGTCGTTCGTGGCTACGGCGCTCATCCGGCGTCAGGCGAGCGGCGCGTTCGCGTCCGACGGCAAGGCGATCACATTCGACGGTCCGCCTGCCGCCTACCGCGCCCCGCGGACGGTCGTGGCCATCGCGAGCTCCACCGGCGGGCCGACGGCCTTGCTCCACCTGTTCGGGCGCTTGCCCGCCACGAGCCCGGCGGCGTTTCTCGTGGCGCAGCACATGCCGGACAAGTTCACCCGCACCTTCGCCGAACGCCTCGACAAGCGAGGGCCGGTGCGGACGGTCGAAGCGACCGACGGCGATCTCGTCGGTCAGGGGTCGGGGTTCGTCTGTCCCGGACGCAAGTGCATGGAGCTCGCGCAGCAGGGCGGCGAGCTCCGGGTGCGCGTGGGGTCCGCCGCGTCGAACGATCGCTACGTCCCGAGCGCGGACCGGCTGCTCAAGAGCGCCGCGGTGCTCGGGCCGCGCTGCGTTGGCGTCATCCTCACCGGCATGGGCGACGACGGCGTCGCCGGGGCGCGCGCGATCCGCGACGCCGGCGGCATCGTCATCGCCGAGTCGCAGGAGACCGCGGTCGTCAACGGCATGCCGGGGGCCGCAGTGCGCGCCGGCGTCGCCAGCGAGGTGTTGCCGTTGCCCGCCATCGGCGACTACCTCGCCAGGCTGTGAGGCGCGGCGCGCATCCGGTACCGTCCCGGCGATGCCGAAGCGCTCTGCCCCTCGCGTCGATGCAGACGCGTCCCCGCGCGCGACGGACGCGGAGGTGCACGGCGACGACGCCCAGTTCGATCGCGCCCTCCGCCCTCGCACGTTCGACGACTACATCGGCCAGACCAAGCACAAGGGAAACCTCGCGGTCTTCGTGAAGGCGGCGCGGCAGCGGGGCGAGCCGCTCGATCACATCCTTTTGTCTGGCCCGCCCGGCCTCGGCAAGACNNTTCATCGACGAGATTCACCGGCTCAACCCCGTCGTCGAGGAGAGCCTCTATCCGGCCCTCGACGACGCCGTCATCGACGTCGTCACCGGCGAGGGCGCGTTCTCCAACACGGTGCAGATCCCCCTCCAGCCGTTCACCCTCGTCGGAGCGACGACGCGCACCGGGCTGCTGACGGCGCCGCTCCTCTCGCGCTTCGGCCACGTCGTGCGCCTCGACTTCTATCCTGCCGAAGACCTCGCGCGCATCGTCCTCCGCAGCGCGAAGCTCCTCGGCGTCTCCGTCGCGACCGACGCTGGCCACGAGATCGCGCGCCGCTCGCGCGGCACCCCGCGGGTCGCCAACCGCCTCTTGCGC
>PLIR01000564.1 GCA_003139415.1 Myxococcales bacterium
CACCAGGGCACCCGGTCTGCACCTGCGTGGGAAGCGTTGCCGCTCGCGCGGGGTGAGGGGATGGAGGCGCGGGCAGCGTTGCGGCTCGCGCGGGGTGAGGGGACGGAGGCGCCGGTGAGTGACCGATTGGGCGCCTCGGTCGGAAGGAGGCGACTTGACTTCGAAAGGTACGGGCGTATCTTCCCGCGCCTCTGCCAGCCCGGCGCGCGCCGCCGCAGCCGGCGGTGACTTGTCCGGGGCAATAGCTCAGCTGGGAGAGCGCTGCGTTCGCAATGCAGAGGTCCGGGGTTCGATCCCCCGTTGCTCCACTCGGGACCACGCAAATTTGGCTGGTTCGTGAGTTGGGTTCTGGCTTTGGCCAAAACCCTAGCCAAAACCTCCCCGGGGCGGACCGCCAGCAGGTCGGACGGTAAGGGTGGAAAGACGGAGCCGAACCCATCCCGCAGGTTCTCGGCCTCGCGGATGTAGCCCTCGGTCGTCGAGAAGGCCTTGTGGCCGGCTCGCTGCTTGATGCGGAGCGGATCGTCCCCGCGAACCGCCGCCCAAGTTATGCCGGTCGCGCGTAGGTCGTGGAACGTGATGTGCTTGCTGCCCACGTCGTTGGCGAAGAGCTCAGAGCGTTCGACGCCGGCGACTTTCAGGTGCTCGCGCAGCAGTACCGCACGGTCCTCGTGGTCCGGTAGCCACAGCACACGGTCGCCGCTCTTGCTTGTCCGCTCATCGTGCAGTCGTTGAAGCAGCGGCCGTAGGTGCGGCTCGATCGGGACGCGTCGCGTGGTACCCGTCTTGGTCGACTTCACCTTGTGGGTCTCGGCATCGACCGACTTGGTGATGTGGATGACGCCGTGCTCCAGGTCCACATCGGGCCATTCGAGCGCCGCGAGCTCCCCACCGCGAGCGTACGTGTAGACCGCGACGGCATAGAGCGCGCGAAATTTGACGCCAATCGCCGGGCACTCGATCAGGCGTTGGAACTCGCTGGGGTAGAGATAGTTCTTCGCCCGGGCCTCGCCGCGCTCCGGTGGATGGACTCGTGCCGCGGGGTTGTCCTCGCGCACGCGCAGCTCGCGGCGTTTGGCGTCGGCCATGTCCTTGCACATCTTCGAGACGAGGACCCACACGTTGCTCGCGGTCTTCCACGAAAGGTGCTCGTCGTCGTCCGCTTCGAGTCGGATCTTGCGGTCGAGATCGGCGACAAAACGTTCGACATCCTCCCGCCCGAACGTGCGAGCCGCGAGAGGACCGAGGATCGGGAACGCGTGCTTGCGTAGGCGCCCTCGGTCGTGCATGCGCGACGAGGCGATGCCACGAGCGACGCGCTCCGCGAGCCATCGGTCCGCGTACTCCGCGACCGTTTCGCCCGTCCCCTCGTCCACGGCGACGCGACCTCGCTCCGCGAGCAAAGGCGCGATGGCGATGGCATCGTCGCGGGTCGTGCCAGGATCGAAGCGGACGAGCATCCGCTTGCCGGTCGCTCGGCTGACGCGGACCCCCACGGGCAATGTCTTTTCTTCGTCGGCCCACACGATGGATCCGGTGGCGGGACGTCCGCCGTTGGCGACTCGGCTGCGATCGAGTTTGCGGTCCATCGAACTTCTCCTGGAGGTTACAACGCTCAACGGCGTCCTGGTTCGTTGCTCGAAGGCAGGCGAAGACCGCGGCGACGCAAAAGCTCGTCCACTCGTTCGGCGAGGGCCGGAGCGGCGTCGGAGGCCGGCGTCGTTCGTGGCCTTCGCGCTCGCACCGCGTGCCATGCGTCACATGAACAGACCCAGTTGCGGCCCTCGCGATAGGCACCCGCGACGCGTCCGCTGCGGCAGAGCTCCGCGAACCTGCGACGCGTCGCGCGGGGCGGAAGGCGCGTGGAGTCGTAGACCCGGCTCGAGTCCTGGTGCGTGTCACCGTCGCTCGCGAGTTCGGCCAAGGCGTTGGCCAGATCGTGGGCAGCGGTCGCCGCCCTCGCGAGGATCGCGACGCGGCTCACGACGTCGACCTGTTCTGTGGCGTCTGCGGTCTCCGGCGAGTTTCGGTCGTCCGACGACGACTCATATGTCCTTGGTGTCAGGTCGCGGAACAAACACCGAGGGGCGCCTCTCCGGTGCGATACTGGGCGCTCTGGCTTCGGGTGCGCGCTGCCCGACCGACGGAGCACCTCTCTGACCGAGCTCCGGTGCGTTCGCGGGCGCAGGAGGTGATTCGCGAGGGGCCGCTTTCTGCTCCCAAGAAGCCTTGCCGCGTGACCGCGTGGACGCGCTGCCGCTTTTCGCGGCAGGGGGCTTGGCCGCGCGCAGATACCGCTGGAGCGCGGGTACGGTCACGGCCAAGCCGTTCTCAGTCAACCAGGTCGCGACGTCGCGCCACGCGTAGCCCCTGCTCCGCAACTCGTAGAGTTTCGGGGCAAGGATCGCGATCGCGCGGCGTTTGCTGACCTCGCTCGCACTGCGCGCCGGGGCCTTGTCGATGAGCTGTTCGAGGGTGGTGAGTTGCGAGAGAGCGATCTTCGTCTGGTTCTTGTCCGTCACAGGGGCACGCTCCGGCACTGGGTTGGTCACGGGCAGGTGGACGCGACCCACGCCGCGCTCCCGGCGCCCGTGGCGCCCGCCCGCATCAGTCTCACCCCGCCACGCCGCGACGAGCGCGGTGCACGTGGCCCTAGCCAGATCGGGGTGACGACGCGAGCGCCGACTAGGTAATCATTTGCCTACGTCCGGAATTTCTGGACGTCAAGGCCCCAAAGCGAATTAATTTTCAGAGAGTGAATTGGCGAAGGAGCTATCAAAATCACGGATATGCGCGCACCCATATTCGTCCGCTTCGCGGTGCAGTTTAGGTTCGGTTCAAGTGCTGACGATGTAGCCGCGCTGTGTCCTATTCGCGGTCCGCTGTCGGCTCACGGAGTGTGCGATCTTAGGCCGCAGAGGGGTAACATTCGGAGCCAGCCCGGAGCGAAAAGCGGTGGGCAAGATAAAGAGGTGGATCCTCGCGGGGCGTATCAGGTCAACATGATTCATGAAAAGTGGGATCCACATCCTGCCATGGAGGATCCTCGATGCGGATAAGCATTGGAATGCTGGGCTCAAAAGTGGGATCCACCCGTGAGCGATCTTGACGATCTCCCGCTGATTCGGACTCGGATGGGCCGAGACCATCGAGCCTCGTTGCGCGCCGGAGGTAACTCCTTTCGCAGCGCCCTGCTCAGCGGGATGCGGCGCGGACGGGGGGCGTGCCGGGCAAGGTCGGCTGCGCGCGCTCACGGTTGGCGGTGCCGAGGTTGGGCCGAGGACCTGTTTGCCCGCGGGCTGACCCAGGGCGCGGCCGTGTTGGCTCGGGTTTCCCGTCGTCAGAGTTCTTCGCATTCGACGTGGGCACTTTTCCTCGGATCCCAGAGGCCAACCTTCCTCGGACCTCGGTGGCCGTCTACACGCACGTGCGAGGCGGCCGCCTTGGCGCTGGTCGGGCCCATGCGTGGTAGGTGCGGCTCGACCGCAACGCGGCGCACCTGAAACGGGTGATCGCGCGCGCTTGCGTGCGCGGGGCCCACGAGCACCTGCCGTGGATGCGGGCCAGAGCGCGTCGCGAAAAGAGCGCGCGCCGTCCGGCGTTGGCCGCGAGCCGCCTGCACCGATTCTGAGGGCTAAAAATAGGCAATTCGTTGTCGCGCACGATTTCTGTCACTGATTTTTCGCCGTCCTATCCAGTGTTTCCAAATGAACGGCACAATCGTCGATTTTTTGTCACCGCAAATAGTGAATCGGATTACCAACTTCCAAGCAATTGACACACTCTCTATATCTTGCCCTCCGTCTTCGACT
>PLIR01000077.1 GCA_003139415.1 Myxococcales bacterium
CGCGGAGGCGAAAGGTGAACGACTGGAGGTACTCGCTCGAGGCGAGATCCATCTCGTCGGGAAGGTCGTCCGTGTCGAGCGTCATGTCTTGCTCGAGCGTCTGTTTGGCCTTTTTGAGGATCTCGTCGCGCTTGTCGGTGAGCAGCGTTCTGAACTTCTTGAGGGTGGCCTTGTTCACTCGGTCGCTCCTGGACTTCGGCGGTTCCGGTTCACTCGAGGAAGGTCCATCGGGTAAGGTGCTTCAACCTAAGAGGCCGATGCCCCGCCCGACAGGGGCCGGCTACGTTAAACACCGAGATGGCGGCCGTCAATCGCCCGGGCCACCCGGCAATCCGAATTGGCATCGATGAAAACGGGCTCGGCCCGCGGCTTGGGCCGCTGATTGTCACCGCCATCGTCGCAAAGACCTGGGGGGTTGGGGGTGCTGGCGGAGCTGACGGAACGGGCGGAATCAGCGGATCAGGCGGAACGAGCGGAAAGAGCGCGGGGGACGGCCGAGGCCCGAACGGCCACGAAAGGGCCGAGCAGCGGGCGCGAGGGAGCCTCCGGACCCGCCTCGCTGACTCGAAGAAGCTCGTTTCGCACGGGAATACCGCCCTCGGGGAGGCCTGGGCCAGGGCCATCGTGGCCCGGATGGCCCGGCGCTTGGGCCCCGACACCGAGCCGGCGACGACCCCCGACGACCTCGTGCGGGCCCTGTCGATCGACCCGGCCGTGGCGCTCCGCAGCCCGTGCCCGGAGGCCCACGCCGAGCAGTGCTGGAACGCGCAAGGCGAGCGCCTCACGGCCGAACCGAAGCTTGTCAGGACGATCGAGAAGGACCTCGACAAGCTCGAGAGCCAAGGGGTCGACGTTCTCCGAGCCGTCTGCGTCATCACGTGCGCGCGGCGCCTCAACGAAGGCGTTGCCAAGGGGCTGTCGCGCTTCGACGTGGATCTCCACTGCATGGAGCGGCTGGCCATCGACATCCGCGCCCGCGAAGGGGAAAAAGAGGGGTGCGACGTGGTGGCCATCTGCGGCAAGGTTGGCGGCTACGATCGGTATCCGCCGGCCTTCGGTCCACTCGGGGGGCGCCTGCACGCCGTCGTCTCCGAGGGGCGCGCGCGGAGCGAGTACGCGCTTCCGGGGCTCGGGCGCATCGCTTTCGTGCGCGACGCCGACGACAGGCACTTGCTCGTGTCGATGGCGTCGCTGGTCGGAAAGTGGGTGCGCGACCTCTTGATGGCGCGCATCGTCCGATACCATCGCATCGCCGACCCGGAGCTACCCGAAGCGAGCGGCTATCACGATCCCGTCACCACGAACTTCATCGAGCTCACGCGGCTCGCCCGAAGCGCGCGTGCCGTACCCGACGACTGCTTCGCCCGCCGCGCCATCGGCACCGGCGTCGAGCCCTGAACCGCAAGGCCGGCGCGGGCCCCGCTACTTCAGCAGCCAGGAGGCGACCTTCGCGATCTTCTCGTCGCGCGTCAGCTTGAGCGAGGCCTGCTTGCTCGCCGGCGTCGCGGGATCCAGGACGAGTTCCTCGTCGCCGACACCTTCGACGAACGTGCCCCGTCGAGCGACCACGTACTCGGCCCGTGCGCGGTCGGGCCCTTCCTGCAAGACGACCAGGCTCGCCTCGTCACCCATGCCCTTGAGCGGGACGCTGCCCGGCTTCAGCTTGAAGGCGCGAAAGGTCTCCTTCGCGGCGTCGACCGCGGCGCTGACAACTGCGATCTCCCGCCAGCGCCGCTCGCCGTCCTTGTAGTAGCCGACGGCCATGGGCCCGACGCCCGCCAGGCCCAGGCCGCCACTGGGGTAGTACGCAACGCCGAGGGGCAACTGTGACGCGGCAGGCAAGGCCTTGACCGCGGGCGGGAGGTCGTCCCCCCCCGGCAATCGGGCTCCGAGGCCCTTCGCGATGACCCCCGTCGACTCCTGGTTGGCGAGGGCCATCCTCTCGGGGGTGATCTTGGTGTCTTCCGTGACGAAGGTCAGCTCGGCCAGGTAGGCGCCGCGCCAGACGTAGGCGTTGCTGCTGCTCATCGCACCGAGGGCCGCGAAGGGCGCCTGGTGCACCGACGCGCGCGCCGGATCGCCGTCGGCCACGACGCGCTTGGTGAACATCGCGTAGGCGCCGTCGGTCGTTGCGAATCGGGAGAGGTTCACCTCGACGCTGTTCGGCGCGCCCGTGCCGTCGACGTACCGGAGCACGACGACGCGATCGAGCCCGAAGCGCTTGTAGACCTCGCACTCGCCGTCGAACGCCGTCGTGCACACCTCGTCCATCGAGAGCTTGCCCTGGGCCCCGTACGTCTTGGGCTCGCCCTGGGGGTCGAGGCAGTAGCCGCCTCCAACCGGGGGTATGAACGGCGCGCTGATCGGGTCGGTGTCTTTGCCGCCCCCCTTGTCGCAGAAGTTGGCGTTGGAGGGGGCCGAAGCGGCAGGGGCGGCGCTCGCCGCGGGGGGCGGCGCTTCGCCCTTGGTTTCCTCCCCCTTGCAGCCCGCGGCGCCGAGGGCCAGGGCAAGAGCGACGGGGGCGACGGAGACGACTCGGGTCGAAAGAGGACGCATGCCGGAAGGGCAGAAGGGACCTGCGTCGCGGTGGTAGCACGTAGCAGCGCCGGTCCGCACGTTTTGCATGGGGCTGCAATCGTTGCTGCACCGGCGTTCGCGCCCGCCGGGTAAATGCGCGCGATTGCCCAAGATTCGTGCCGGCGTGCCGGCAAAAACAAGGGGCACGGGCCTTGCTCAGGCCGTTCTGATGGTGCCTTCGATGATTTGCTCCGGGATGTCAGCGCGGGTGGGCGCGGCATTCGGCATGCGCCGGACGACCCGGGCTACGAGAGCCTTCTCGCTCATCGAGTTGATGGTCGTCATCGTCATCGTCGGGATCCTCGCCGCGATGGCCATCCCGACGATGCTGCAGGGCCGGCTCGATCGGAACGCGTACGACGACGCAGGCGCGATCATGCAGCTCTTCCGCAACGCGCGGACGCGCGCCGTCGGTCGCGGAGGCGCCGTTCTCATTTCCATGTCGTCGTCGGCGACGGACCGCGGGACGTTCACTTCGTACGAGGCCGTCTCCGCCAACGCGACGCTCAACGCAGCCGGCCTGCAAGCCAACCAGACACCCATCGGGACATGCAAGGCGCCCACGGTGTGGATCCCCCTGTCGGCGACGAACCCCAATGTGCAGCAGATCGACGGCGTGAACCTCAACGGCGCCATCGAGGTCGACGCGAACGTCTGGGCGAGCATCTGGACGTACTCGGGCACGACCGGGACGCAGGTCACCGGATCGCCCGGCGCGGCGATCTGCTTCACCCCGCTCGGCCACGTGTACTTCACGACGTCGGCCACCAGCCCCCTCTACGGCAGCACCAATCCGTTCGACGGGGTGCTCCCGATGGTCGGCCCCATCGAACTCCGGGTGCAGCGGTTCCCGAGCGGCGCGACGCCCTTCGGAAGCACCGCCGCCTTCGGGACCACGCGGAGCGTCCTCATGCCGCCCAGCGGCATGGCCCGCATCTTCTCGCACACATGATGGCTCGATGAACGCTCTGCTTACCTCCGTCCCCTGCCCCGCCCGCGCGCGCATGCCCCGAGGCGCGCGAGCGCGCGGCTACACGGTCATCGAGATCCTGATGGCGATGACGGTCCTGGCGATCGGCGGGGCCGGCGTGATCACGATGCAGAAGACGAGCGTCGCGAGCAACGCCGACGCCCGCAAGGCCGATGTCGCCAACTCGATCGCGCGGATGTGGGTCGAGCGACTGAGGCAAGACGCGATGGGCTGGACGACGCCGAACGCGACCAACGCGACCAGCAACCTCGGAAGCACGAAGTACCTGAGCGGCAACGTCGGCAGCAACCCGACGCAGCCTGCATGGTTCGTCCCGGCGTCGATGATCAGCCCCGGCGACGGCACGACGACGATGAGCGCGGGCTTCGACATCCTGGGCCGCGATCAACCCGCGGCGTCCGTCTCGAACGCCAACTTCTGCGTCAACATCGCGCTGACGTGGCTGGATACGACCGCCGACATGATCCGGGCCGACGTGCGCGTCATCTGGCCGGTAGGCATCGCGGTGGCGCCGCCGAGCGACTACTGCGCGAAGGCCGCCCAGTTCGACCCGAACATCGCGGGCGCGACGACCAACCTCGTGTTCCACGAGATCTATCTCACGACCAACCTCGTGGAGAACACGGCCCCATGACGGCACGGGCGCTCTCCCGCAGGGTAGGCAGGCGCGCGCGGCGGGGGCAGCCCGCGCGATGCGGTCAGCGCGGCTTCACCCTCATCGAGCTGATGATCGCCCTGCTCGCCGGTCTCATCGTGGCCATGGGCGTCGTCGGGTTGTCGCGCGACGCGACGCACACGTTCCACGAGGAGATGCGCGGCTCGGCGGCCGAGGCGGCGCTGCGCACCGCGGTCGATCGCCTGCGGAGCGACCTGCAGCGCGCGGGGTTCATGAGCACCGGCAACATCCTGCTAGACCCGCTGATCGCCAAGAAACCGGGCGGCAGCACCCTCGACAACCAGCTCGACAAGGCCAAGCTCCTGCCCGGCCTGGGCCAGCTCGCGTCGATCTATCGCGTGCCCGGCGGTTCGTACAACGCCAACCTCAAGGGCGCCGCGGTCGACCTGTCGTCGCTCAACGGCGTGCAGCCCGACCTGATCCAGATCTCCGGGAACATGACGTCCACGGACCAGTACCCGGTCCAGCTCATCGCGCAGTCGCCCGTCGGGAACTGCACCCAGATTCTCCTGTCGCCAACCTCGCCCGCCATGTACCGCGTGCTCGCGTCGGGCGCGGCCGCCCCGCAGACGCTGCACGACATCTTTCAGCCCGTCCCGACGAGCGACTCGCGGCAGTTCATCGTGCGCCTGGTCGACGACACGGGCCACACGCAGTACCTCGTCACGTGCGCGTACTCGGGAAACGGCAGCGGCACCAACAACGGGGCCGCGGGCGTCAGCAACGTGACGGGCGCCAGCAGCAGCGTCGACGGCGGCGCCAGCGGGATGCAGAACGCGTCACCGTACCTCTGGATCGACACGTCGCTGACGTCGATCCTCTCGGCCAAGGCGGCGGGGACGAACGGCGGCGTCAGCGGCTTTTGCGCCGGGGTGTGCTGGGTGAACCCGGTGCAGATCGTGCAGTGGGAGATTTCGCTGCCGTCGGGCACGCCGCAAGATCCGGAGCCGCCCCAGGACGAGTCGATCCTCGCGGGGCAACCCCTCACGCCAACGACGGCCGATCCCGCCAAGTTCGACCTGATGCGATCGTACGTCGACGCGTTCGGCGCGGTCGTCAGCGACACCAGCGAGATCGTCGCCGAGTACGCGGTGGACCTCGCCTTCGCGTTCTCCGTCGACACCAGCACCAGCAATCTCCTCCCGAACGTCGTCACGTACGGCTTCGACGATCCGAACGACAACAACATATGGGCCTATCCCAACGTCAACGCCGCGGGCATCGCCGCCGCGCAGGGGCCGCAGCGGATCCGCGCCGTGCGCGCCCGCGTGGTGACGCGGACGTCGCAGCCCGACCGCAGCGCCAACATCCCGGTCAGTAACTTTGGAGCGCAGGAGTTCATGTACCGCTACAAGATCGACGCGACCGACTACGCGCGCGCCCGCACGATGGTGACGCAGGTGGCCCTCGCCAACCAGGCGCGGAATTTCTACTGATGATGTCCGGCGATTGTTCCCTCTTCCTGGCCAAGCGGCGCGCGGCACGGCGCGCGAGCGCCTCGGGTGCGGCGATGTTCGTGGTGGCGATGACGATCGCCGTGCTGGCTTCGGTGGGGATCTATGCCCTGGCCGCGGCCGCGAACGAGGTCACGACGAGCGGCAACGAGCGGCAGAACACCCAGACGCACTACCTCGCCGACTACGGAGTGCAGGCGACCGCGCGCGCCGTCGCCGGGCAGATGGCGCAGACCTTCCTCAACATCGCGACGCTCCCCGTGCCCCCCGCGACCACGCTCCCGTCGTGCACCTCGGTGCCGATTCCGTCGGGCGTGACCCCGCCGGCCGCGTCGCTCGCGTGCGCGCAGTTCAGGTCGAGCGATCTCGCCAAGAGCTGGACCCAGCCGCAGGCCACGCTCCAGTACGGGACAGGCGCGGGCACGGCGCCGTACGCGCAGGGCGTCGTGCCCGGAAGCTTCGGACTGACGCCGGTCGCCGGCGACTTCTTCGTCGAGCTCACCGCCCCCGAGCAGGCCGGGGCGCCCGCCGGCTTCTCCCAAGACAGCCCGCTTTGCATCATCCAGTTCACGGCCACGGTCAGCGGGTTCACCCAGCCGCTCTCCTCGAGCACGGGGGCGATTTCTTACGAGGGTGAGGGCATCGAGATGCAGCGAGCCCGGGTCCTGGGCGGACCGGTCACTTGCCCGACATGGGGGCCGCCCAAATGAAGAGAATCGCAATCGCCTTCGTCGCGCTCGCGGGGATCGCAGTGTCCGCGCCGCGGAGCGCCCGCGCGCAGCAGTCGGACACGAACCCGCCGCTGCCCAACGTGCTGCTCCTCGTCGACAACTCCGGGTCGATGGACCGGATGATCGACGGCACCCTGCCCGAGAGCAACCCCGGCACCCCCGGCAAGCCCGGGACGATCTGCAACTGCACCGAGGTGGCCGGGAGCCCGCCCTCGGCCACTTGCAACTGGAGCCAGCAGCCCTCCAGCCCCAACCGCTGGGGCATCCTCACGCAAGCCCTCACCGGGTCGATCCAGGGCGGGTACAACTGCATTTCGATGCCGCGGACGGCCGGCTCGACGTTCACGACCGAGTATCAGATCGGCCACACCAACCCGTACGACACGGGCTACTACCTCAACTACTACCGCCCCGTCGCAGAGGACACGTCGAGCGGGACGCCCGTCGCCTGCGTGTATGCGCCAGGACTTTTACCGGGCGCCAACACCGGGTTCGGCGTCGGGCCCACCGGCGCGGGCTCCGAAGGCGCGGGCGCCGGGTCCGGGCAAGCCGCCACCGACTTCCCGCCAACGGCCGTCATCACGCGTCCGTACGGCCAGTACTCGAACACGACGCCCAACAGCTGCCAGTTCCTGCAGTACTCCGACGGCGTGATCCCGAGCTTCACGAGCTTCGTGCGCTTCGGCCTGATGACGTTCGACAACGATCCGAGCCAGGGGACGGGCGTCACGACGGGCTCCCCGATCCTTGTGAACAACACCCCCGCGGCCGATCCGGAGTCGACGGCATCGGGCGCGTTCCTAGGAATGTGGAGCTACTACAAGAACTGGAACACGGGCGCCGCGTGCACGTATCTCGGCAACCCCGCCAACTGCTCCACGCCCACGGTGATGGCCGTCGGCTCGCGCAACCCGGCCGCTCCTCCGTGGGAGGGCCGCATGGTCACGTTCCCGACCACGAACGACCTGACGACGCAGGAGCAGGTCAACGCCAACGTCGGGGCCGTGATCACCTCGACCCGGCCCTACGGCGGCACGCCTCTCGCGGGGATGTTCGAGGACGCCCAGTACTACTTCTGGAACGACCCGAACGGCCCCCAGCAGACCGACCCGCAGGTGCAGGCCTCGGTCGGGGCTTCGAAGACGGTGGACGCGGGCGGCGCCCCGGCCTGCCGTCGCGAGTACATCATCCTGATGACCGACGGCGCGCCGAACGAGGACATGCGTCCCGACTGCGCCGCGACGGCGACGGCGGGGCAGTCCGCCGGCAACTGCCCGTTCCCGCTGCCCGAGACGACGGCAGCCGCCCTTTACGCCGGCACCGCGACGGGGACGAGCGTCTCGACGTTCGTCATCGGATTCGCGGTCTCGAGCGTGCAAGACGGCTCGGTCAACATTGCCTGCTCGAGCCTGGTGACGAACGGGACGCTCTCCAGCACGTGCGCCGACCCGACGCAGCAGGCGCTGTACGGGCCGTGCTGCGAGCTAGAGCGGATCGCGCTCGCGGGCACCGGCAACAATCCGCAGTCGACGCCGGCGTTCTTCGCGGATTCGCCGGAGGCGCTGCAGAACGCGCTAAGCACGATCCTCGCGCAGGTCTCGTCGCAGGCCACGGCCCGCACCGTCCCCGCCTACGCGCCGACCTCGTCGACGGCGTTTTCGTCGACGGCCGCCGGCGCGTCCACGACGAACGCCGAGGTGTTCCTCGCGTCGTTCGACCCGGGCGTGGACAAGCCGTGGACGGGAGACGTCCTGCGCCAGCGGTACAGCTGTCAATACGCGAGCTCGACCAGCAGCTTCACCGTGCCGCCCCCGACGATCGTCCCCTCGCAGGGAGACGACTTCGCCCTGGACCTCAACACGACGGGGGGCACGCTGTCGCGCACGTTCATCGCGTTCGAGCCCGCCGCCGTCGTCGAGAACGGCGTGACGAAGCACGACTCGACCCTGACCATCCGGCCCTTCATCACGTCGGCGGCTGCCGACGGGCTCCCGCTCTACGGCGCGACGATGTACGCGGGCCCCGTGACGACGCTGCTCTCCGGCCTCACGCCGGACGCCCTCAACATCACCAACAACACGTGCCAGTACACGTCGACGTCGGCGACGCACGCCCAGGAGGCGCTCTCGGCCAACGACTGCATGACGGCCGTGCTCGACTTCGAGACCGCGCAGGCCTCGTTCGTCGGCGGCGGCGCCACGGACTTCCCGTTCCAATCGCGAGCAGGGAGCGCCCTCGGCGACATCTACCACGCGACCCCCGTCGACGTCGGGCCGCCGGGCAGCTTGCTTCAAGACCCGCTCTACACGGGGTTTCAGGGCAACATCAACCCGCCTCGAAAGAACATCCTCTACACCGCGTCGAACGACGGCATTCTGCACGCGTTTTGGGCGGACGTGACGACGCAAACGAACAACGAAGAGTGGGCGCTCATCCCGCCGGCCTCGCTCGCGAACCTGGCGCCGTCGTACCCGTCGAGCCACGCGTTTCTCCTGGACGGGTCGCCCATCGTGAAGGACGTCGTCTGGGAGCGCTACGCGAACTCGGTGCCGAGCGCGTCGGGTAACCCGTGGCACACCATGCTCGTCGAGGGCTTCGGCGAGGCAAGCACGCTGCCGGGGTACATCGCCGTCGACGTCACGCAGCCTGATCCTTCGCAGCTGACGACCGTCAGCGGCAGCGTCAACGTGCCGAGCCCCTCGCCGCCGACGGCGCCCGTCCTGCGGTGGCAGCTCTCGACGGTGCCGTCGACGAACTTCCCGCTCTTCGGCCAGCACTCGGGGACACCCGTCATCGCGACGCTCTTCATGGACCCGGGCGACGGAAACGGCGCACGCGACATCGGGGTCGCCATTCTTCCGGGTGGACAGACGGGCGCGGCGACGACGTCGGCGGGCAACGGCTCCTCCTGCACTCGGTGGGCCGACCTGCCGGCGAACTCGGGCAAGTACACCGACTCGGCCCCCGTCGGCACCTACCTGGCGCGGACGGCGGTCCGGTGCTGGGGCTCGCCGGCCACGGCGACCACGCCGGTGCCCGGCCGCGACGTGATGATCGTCCGCCTCGACACGGGCGAAATCCTCCGCGTGTTCACGCGCCTGCAGGAGGTCCAGAACAACTTCACGAGCGACACGCTGCTCGCCGCCAACCGCATCACCGACGTGCCGTTCGACTCGCCGATCATCGGGCAGCCCATCATCTATCCCGCGGAGGTCGGCACCGACACGACCAAGATCTTCGTGGGCGACGCGGACGGGACGCTCTGGCGCCTCGACGTGTCCGACCCATTGCCCGCCAACTGGACGGGGGGCTTGTATCTCGACGCGTACAACCAGTCGGTCGACACGAACACCACCGCGTGGTCCGACGGCGAGCCGTTCGGGGTCCCGCCCACGCTGGCGCTCAACGCCGCCGGGCAGCTCGTCATGAACGCCGCCACGACGTCGACCGACGAGTTCGATACGAACGGCGTCTACATGATTTACTCGCTCACCGAGACGGTGCAGGGATCGGCGCTTCACGCGCAGGTGAACTGGTACATAAGCTCGCCGCTTACGACGACGGGGACATCGGCGCTGTCGCTCTACCCGGGCGAGCGCGTCTCGGGGCCGATGACGGTGTTCAACGGGGAGCTCTTCTTCGCGACGTACGCCGCCAACGCGAGCTCCGGCTCGACGACCAGCACGTGCAACGTCGGTCTCGCGCGGGTCTGGGGCGTCGACTATCAGACGCCCGATCCGTCGCAGTCGACGACACCCCCGCAATGGGGCGGCAAGCCGCTGATGAACGCGCTCCCCCCGCAACCCTCGACGACGATCGTCTCCTACGTCATTCCGAGCGAGAGCACCGGCAACTCGAACCTCGCCGGCGTGGTCATCCCGGGCGTCTCGATTCGACAGAGCCCGGCCTGCGCGGCGGCGGGGGGCGCCGTCGCCAATCCTCTGGGCGGCGGTTCGTACAACTCGGTGGGGGCCTTCTCGCCGAGCACGTACTCGATGTTCGCGCAGCTCGGCCAATCGAACAGCGCGGGCGCCGGGGCGAACACGCTCAACATCTCCCTCAATCCACCCCTCATCCCGATGCGAATCGACTCGTGGGCAGGAGTGTTCGAGTGACGAAGGCCGGAGCCGCCTTCAGCGCGACGATTCTCGTCCTCGGGGTCGGCGCGTGTCACGCTCGACCGCCGCCCGACGCCGACCCCCAGCCCGCGCCGACGGTGAGCTCCGCGCCGCCCCCCGTCGATCACCTGGCCGCGGGCGAGCTCGCCGAAGGGACGGAGCACGCGTTCGGCCTCACGCTCCCGCGCGCGCTGCAGGTCACGGGCAACTTCGTGCCGGTCGTCTATGCGAGCGGCCCGCTGACCGTCCACCCGGTGGTCCAGTATCTGAGCGCGCGCCTCGAAGGAGGCGACCTGCACGAGGGGCCTGGGTCGGCGACGTTCGAGCACGTCGCGGTGCGGGGCAAGCCCGGGGTCGAGCTTTCGATCCACGTCGACGCCTCGCTCGCGGGCGTTCGGCTCGAGATGCGCAACACGACGCCGGTCCCCGCGCTGAACCTGGCCAACGACGCCGAGCGGTGGAAACACGTCGGGCTCACGCCCTCCGGGCGAGTGATCGATCCGACACACCTCGACTGACGGCAGGCGCGCGCCGAGGGCTTACCCGGCGGGCGTCAGTCGTGCGACCCTGGCGACCCTCGTGCCCGCCGCGCCGCCCGCTGCTCCGTCCACCTCCCCCGCAGGCGCGAGCGATCCCGCAGTGACGGCGACGTCGTCGAGCGGCGACGCGGCGCGCTCGGCGGGGCGCGGCGGAGTGGCCGTGTTGGGCGCGAAGCTGTTCTTCCTCGTCGTCGGCTTCGTGCAGCAGCCCCTGCTGCGCATCGCGGTCGGCCTCGGAGACTTCGGCGGCTTCGCGCAGGCGCTCGTCGTAGCGAATGTCGTCAACAACGTCGTGGTCTCGAGCGCCACTCAGGGCGTCAGTCGGGCCGTCGCGGGCGCGCCCGGGCACGAGAAAGCTGCGCTCCGTGCCGCGATGCGGGTCCACGTCCCTCTCGCGTTCGCGGTGGCCGCGGCGATGGCGGCGGCCGCGCCCGTCTACGCGGCCTTCGAGAACGCCGAAGACGTCGTTGCCCCGCTCTTGATCCTCGCGCTCGTGGCGTTGCTCTACGGTCTCTACGCTCCGATCATCGGGTATCTCAACGGCACCAAGCGCTTCGGCCGGCAGGCTGGCCTCGACGTCATCTTTGCCACCCTTCGCACGGTGGGCCTCGTCGGCTTCGGGTACGCCTTCGTCGCTCGTGGGATGTCCGGTGTCCTCGGGACGACCGTCGGCTGGGTCGCTGCCGCCGCGTGCATCGTGCCTCTCGCGGCGAGGTCCGCGGGGGTTGGCACCTGGATGCCCCGTGCGCGCGGGGAAGCCCAGACGGCGACCGTGCCGAGGGGGGGCCGCTACCTGGGGATGCTCCTGCCGATTGCGGGCGCGCAGCTATGCACGAACGTCCTCATGCAGATCGACCTCGCCCTGCTGGGCCGCTTCCTGGGCCACGCACACGGGGCGGCGGCGGCGGCAGGGGCGATCGAGGGAGACGCCCATCGCGACACGGTCAAGACCTGGATCGCAATCTACAAAGAGTGCCAGACCTTCGCCTTCCTGCCGTACCAGCTGCTCTTCAGCATCACGCTCATCCTCTTTCCCATGCTGGCGCGCGCCCGGGCCGTCGGCGACGAGGCCGGCGTCCGGTTGTTCGTCGCGCGGGGTGCGCGTCTGGCGGCCATCTTCGGCGGACTGCTCGTGAGCGTCCTCGTGGCCCTGCCGGAGTCGGTCCTGTCGTTCGCCTACGGAAAGGCCGACGCCGCGCGGGGCGCCGACGTGCTGCGCATGATGGCGCTGGGCCAGGGTGCCTTTGCGATGCTGGGGATCGCGACGACCATCCTCACTAGCCTCGGACGCGAGCGCACCGCGGCGCTGCTGACGCTGGGCGCTGTGGTGGTGGTGGGCGGCGCGTGCGCCGAGTTCGTCCCGTCGGCGCCGTTCGGGCACGAGCAGCTGCTCCGGTCGGCGGAGGCAACGGCCGGCGGCCTCGCGGCCGCGCTCGTGGTGGGGGGATTCGTCGTGCGCGCCCATGCGGGGGCCTTCGTGCCATCCGCGACGGTGATGCGCGTGGGGCTCGCGCTTACGGCGTGTCTCGCCGTCGGCTACGTCGCTCCGTGCTTCGGAAGGTTCGTGACCCCCGTCGCCGCACTGGCGGTGGCGGGGGCCTACGTCGCGCTCCTCGCCGTCACGCGCGAGATCGCGGCCAGTGACCTCGCGATGGTGCGCGCGTTGCGGGGCCCGAAGGCAGGACGATAGCCGCGGGGTGGCTGATCCACCTGGAGAGCGCCCCTTCTCGCAAAAGCCCCGGGACCATGCGAATCACTGCGCTGCTGACCTCCACGATCGTCATGGTCGCCGCTCTAAACTGTGACCCCCAGGGTGACGGGTCGGTCACGGCGATGTGCGAGCCAATAACCACTGAAGCCGGGGCGATCTCCGAGGGTGACGCGGAGGTGCCGCTCAACCACCTCGCCACAGCAGCCTGCTGTCCCTCTCAGCGCGGATCCGGGCCGCCCACTCAACCCTATTCGGCGGGGTACGCTTCCACGCTCGCCCCCGACGCCGGCGGCTGCACGTCGGATTCCGACTGCAAGGCCGGACCAAACGGCCGCTGCTTTCCCGAAGAGGGGCTGGTAGGGCGGGGGGGTTGCTCGTACGACGAGTGCTTTACCAACTTGGCGTGCGGACCGAAGACGCTGTGCATTTGCCGAAGCTCGTCGCAGGACAACAGCCCGAACGTTTGTGACCCCGGAGGCAACTGCGCCTTGGACTCGGATTTGTGGCCCAGGTAAATGCTGCTCGCCATCGGCGCAACCCGTGCCGGGGGGTCAAGGCGTGAACGCCTGCTACGGTCCGACGCCCTACTTTTGCCATACGGCATCGGACACGTGCGTCAACGACGCGGACGGCGCTGCGCTCGACGCCGAGACGGAGGCCGGGACGAACCCGTCTCCGGTTCCGGCCTACGTATGCGCTTATAGCGTGCAGGACACCCGGTGGGAGTGCACGAAGGCCTATTGCGCCCTGCCGTGAACCCCCAAGTATCGTCTGATTTTTTTGGATTCTGTACCGTCCCGATGGCGACAACGGTAGTCCGATGAGTACATCCTCACGTCCTGTAGCGTGCCCGAGAGTACGCGCGGGACCCTGATGCGACGTGGGTGGTGTGCACGCCGACGCGTGCTCAACGGCCCGTGCCCGACGACGTTTTCCGCTGTTCGCGCGCTCGCCTACCGCCGACGCGGCAGCCGCGCCTGCCGGCGCTCACGCAGAACGAAAAGGATGCCCGCCCCGCCCATGATGGCCCAGAGCACCAACCAGTAGAGGAAATACGGGTCCATCGCCCAACCAACCTTAGCTGCCTGGACGCAGACGTTCCAGCAGCGCTCCAGTAGCGAAGAGGAGCACCGCCAGGGCGCCTGCTTCCAGGGCCCATCCGCCAGAGAACGGTTCGCCCCGGACGCGCTTGTCGAGCCAAGCGAAAACAGCGACGAGTACGGACGCCTCGCGGAGCCAGTCCGCGAGCATTCCCGCTACCGTCTTGTTCGAGCGAAGGCTCTCGGTTGACACGCTTCGCTTCCGGGCCGAGCGCGTACCTCGCCTACGCCTCCGCCTCGGCCCTCCTCCCCGGCCGCACCGGACCCGCGGCAAGGATGGCTTGCCGGAGCGTGCCCTGAAGCTCGGCGTTTTGGCCCAGCGAATCGCGTGACCGCTCGCGGCCGTTGCCGAGCGGCGTTCCGGCGAACGAAAGATGATTGCCGGACTTGTCGACCAGGCCGCGCGAGATGCCGAGGTCGATGAGCTCACTGAGCCGGTCGATCCCCGTTCCCCACCGGATCTCGAACTCGGCCTCCGTGAAGGGCGGCGCGCACTTGTTCTTGGCCACCTTCACGCGCGTGCGGCCGCCGACCGGCTCGTCGCCCACCTTCACCTGTCCGATGCGGCGGACATCGAACCGCATCGACGCGTAGAACTTGAGCGCGTTGCCGCCCGTCGTGGTCTCGGGCGAGCCGAACGTCACGCCGATCTTCTGGCGGAGCTGATTCAAGAACATCAGCGTCGTCCCGCTGCGGTAGGCCGCGGCGGTGAGCTTGCGCAGCGCCTGGCTCATCAACCGGGCCTGAAGGCCCATGTGGGCGTCGCCCATCTCGCCCTCGAGTTCGGCCTTGGGCGTCAACGCCGCGACCGAGTCGATGACGACGAGATCGATGGCTCCCGAGCGCACGAGCATCTCGGTGATGTCGAGCGCCTGTTCGCCGGTGTCGGGTTGCGAGATGAGCAGCTGCTCGGTCTCGACGCCGACGCCGCGCGCGTAGGCGACGTCGAGCGCGTGCTCGGCGTCGATGAACGCAGCGGCGCCGCCGGTGCGCTGCGCCTCTGCGATTGCGTGCAGCGCGAGAGTCGTCTTGCCGCTCGACTCGGGACCGTAAACCTCGACGACACGGCCCCGCGGCAAGCCGCCGATGCCCGTGGCCAGATCGAGGGCCAGCGATCCGGTGGAAATGGCGGCCACGGGCTCCGGCTCCTCGTCGTCGCCGAGCGTCATGACGGCGCCCTTGCCAAACTGCTTCTCGACCGCGGCCATCACGCTCTTGAGGGCGCGGACCTTTTCTACGACTTGCTCGAGCATCGGGAGGCTCCTTTCGTGTGTCGGCGTTCGCCGACGTGAACGTTCTCGACGTCAGAGCGAGGACCGTGCCCGAGTCTGTCGTCCGGTATTGCGCCCCGAACTCCGACCGGCCAGCCGTCCCCGCGCGTCGGTGCGTGTCCGCGGACGCGTCGGCCCTCGAGGACCGATGCGCCGCGCGGCTCACACGGCCCGATCCATGACACGCAGGCCGATCGCTTCGGCCACGTGCGCGGGCTCGATCGCTTCGGACCCGTCGAGATCCGCGATCGTCCTCGCGACGCGCAGCACCTTTCCATAGGCGCGGGCCGACAGCGCCAGCCGCTCCATCGCGCTCGAGAGCAAGCGCGCGCCCGCCGGGCACAGCGGTGCGATGCGCTCGACGTCACGGGGCGCGAGGGCCGCGTTCGTGGTCGCGGCGACCAGGCCGCGGCGAACGCGATCGCGCTGGATGTCGCGCGCATGTTCGACCCGCGCACGCACCGGCGCCGTTGGCTCGCCCCGGCCCGGGGCCTGGAGCGCCGCGACTTCGACCGGCGGCAAGACGACGTGGACGTCGATCCGGTCGAGCAGGGGACCGCTCATCTTGGCGCGGTAGGCGCGGACCCGCTCCGGCGAGCAGACGCAGCGCCCGCTTCCATCGCCAAGCCAGCCGCACGCGCACGGGTTCATCGCGCAGACCAGGAGCAAGCGCGCCGGAAACGTGGCCTTTCCCTGCGCCCTCGAGATCGTCACGACGCCGTCTTCCAGCGGCTGGCGGAGGGCCTCGAGCGCGGCGCGACGGAACTCGGCCAGCTCGTCGAGAAAGAGGACGCCGTGGTGCGCGAGGCTCACCTCCCCCGGGCGCGGACCATCGCCCCCTCCGACGAGGCCGATCTCGCTCACCGTGTGATGGGGCGCGCGAAACGGCCTGCGGCCCGATAGCCCGTGCGTCGCCTTGAACAGGCCCGCCACGCTGTGGATCGCCGTGACCTCGAGCGCCTCGTCCGTAGATAAGGGAGGCAGGAGGCCGGGCAAGCGCCGGGCGAGCATCGTCTTGCCGGCGCCGGGCGGCCCGATCATGGCCAGGTTGTGCCCTCCGGCGGCCGCAATCTCGAGCGCGCGCCTCGCTGCGATCTGGCCCCTGACATCGGCCAGATCTTCGGCTTCGTCAGGGCGCACGGCGGCGTCGGGCTCGGCGCGCTCGGCGCGGGGCAGCTCGGCGCGGCCGCGCAGCGACTCGAGCACGTCGCCAAGCGTCGAGGCGACCCGCACATCCATCCCCTCGACCAGCGCGGCCTCCGCCGAGTTGGCCTGGGCGACGACGGCGCGTCGGACCCCTCGCGCCCGGGCCCCGAGAAGCTGCGCCAGGACTCCGCGGAGCGGCTGCACCGTACCTTCGAGCGACAGCTCGCCGACAAAGAGGACCCCCGCGATCGCGTCGCGCGGCGCGGCACCGAGCGCGCCGGCCACGGCGGCCGCAATGGCGAGGTCGAACCCACTTCCCGTCTTGCGCACGTCTCCCGGCGCGAGATTCACGACGATCTGACACTCGCCGATGTCGACCCCCACGAGCGCCAGGGCGCTCTTGACGCGGACGCGGCTCTCTCGAACGGCGGCCTCGGCGAGGCCGACCAGGTCGAAGCATGGCGGCCCGCGTGTGGCACGGACCTCCACCCGCACGGGCTGCGCCTGGAGACCGGTGAGCGTCGCGCCGAGGGCCGTGGCGAGCATGACGTCCGACGCCCCAAGCGAACCGCGTGCCGCGAGAGTCCCCTTGTTGCCCCGCGGGCGCGCGGCATCGGAACCCCGTCCTGCGAGGCCTCGCCGTGTCCACGGACAAGCGCGAGACGAGATCTTTACGCGCCCGGGGAATTCGGTTCTCATCGTCGCGCTGATCCCCGAGTCCCCGCGCCCACGCCGCAAGGCAGCCGATGGCGGAGCCGCGTCGTGAAGCGCGTCTCGTGGTGGCGGACGGCGGCGTGCATCGTGGCGACGGCGAGCCTTGGGTTCGCCGCGGCGTGCCACCCGCGGCCGGCCGCCGGCCACAAATGCTCCGGCGCAGGCCAGCTCGTGTGCGCGGCGAAGAATCAGGCTCTCGTGTGCGACTCGAACGCCTGGGTTCCCGTTCCGTGCAAAGGCCCCCGAGGTTGCGCCCGCCCGGAGGCGGCCGGAGCGCTCGAGCAATGCGACGACACGGTCGGCGCGGAGGGTGACGTGTGCCCCGGCAGCTCCCCGCCCGACTTCGCGTGCACGGAAGACCGCGCGGAAGCGCTCGTTTGTCGCGATGGCCGGTTCGCCCTCTGGCGCCGTTGCCGTGGTGCGCGCGGGTGCGAGGTGGGCGGAGGAGAGCACGAGGGCCAGGGCGCCGCCGAGGGCCGAAACGTGCGTTGCGATACGTCCGCGGGAGCGCCAGGCGATCCGTGCGAAAGGCGTGGATCTTACGCCTGCTCCACCGACGCGAAGACGATGCTCATCTGCACCGGCGTGGCGCTCACCGCGGCATCGTCGTGCCGTGGGCCAGGCGGCTGCCATGTCGACCTCGCCACGAGCAAAGTCGATTGCGACGACACCATCGCCGAGGTCGGCGATCCTTGCGACGAACCCCGGCGCATCACGTGTGCCGCCGACCACAAGGCGGAGCTCGTGTGCACCGGTGCGAAAGACAGCCGCGCAAGTGCCGGGGCGAGAGACGCGGGCGCCGAGCCGCCCGAAGCCGCGCCAGAGGATGCTGGCCTCTCCGTGAGCCGCTACGAGAAAAAACGTGAATGTAGGCGAAGCGACTGCTCCATCGGAGGGAGTGAGCTTTTTTGCGATTAGCGCGGCGGGGCGCTTTACGTGTATTCGGGCTTTGCGAGCGAGGTAGTAGGAGCGTACTGTTTGAGTTGATATGCAACTCTCGAGATGGATGGCGCTCGCGATCCTGGGGTTCGTGGGCGGCGCTTCCATCGTCGCGGCCGGCGGGTGCGGAACGCAGGCATCCAGCGGCGCTGCGGGCCAAGGTGACGGCGGCCACGGAGACGCCACCACGGCAGATGACGGCGCCGCCCAGGGCAACAGCTCCAGCGGCGGGGCCAGCTCCAGCGGGGCCAGCTCCAGTGGAGGCAACGGCGACGACGGCGGCGAGGGCGACGCAAGCGGCGGGGGCACTTCCAGTTCGTCCGGCGGGGGCGGCTTTGGCCCGGACGGAGCTTGTATCCCGCTGACGGCCTGTCCGTCCGGCGTGACGTGCGGCAGGTACACCGATCCGTGCAGCGGCCAGGTCTTCGTGTGCGGCAACCCCAGCGCGTGTCCGAGCGGCCAGGTCTGCATGGCCACCCCGGGTGATCCCACGTCACAGAGGTGCGCGTTGACGGGCGGCACGCAGGGGCTCTGCACCGGCTTGTGCGGGCAGATCGGGTTCGATGCGTGCGGCGTCGCCATCGACTGCCCGGACACCTGCACCGGCGGCAACGTGTGCATCGGCAATCAATGCCAGCCGCCGCCTCCCCCGAGCGACGCTGCCGTGAGCGACGCGTGCGTGCCGACGACGTGCTCTCCCGCCCCCCAGACACAGCTCTGCGGCACCATCGAGAACGGGTGCGGCAGCACGATTCACTGCACGTGCACGACGGGCGTCTGCGTCGGCGGCGTCTGCGCGACCGAACCGCCCGAGTGCCTCCTCGGCGACGGAGGCGCCAAGTGCGGATCGGTCGAAAACGCGTGCGGCAGCAGCACGATCGCGTGCCCCGCGACCTGCACGGGGACGACGTCGTGCGTCGACGGGAGGTGCACGCCGTGCACGCCGCCGACCTGCGGCAGCCGCACGTGCGGGGACGCGCCCTCGAACGGCTGCGGTCCCGCCGTCAGCTGCGGGACGTGCCCCAACGCGAGTTCCGGAGAAGTCTGCGTCTCGGGGGCCTGCTGCACGCCGACGACGTGCGCAGAGGCCCTCGAGGCCGGCGCGGCCACAACGGACGCGGGCGCCGTGGGCTGCAACGCGGTGAACCTCGGCTGCGGCGTCCAGCAATCGTGCGCGCCGTGCGCCACGGGCGAAGTCTGCAACGCCAACGCGTGCTGCACGCCGAAGACGTGCGCGGAGGCGATCGACGCGGGCCTCGTCTCCGGGTGCACCCCCGTCGACCTCGGGTGCGGCGTCGAGAAGTCGTGCTCACCATGCCCCGGCGCCGAGACGTGCAACGCCAACGCGTGCGTCGCCTGCACCTCGAAGACCTGCGCTGATTTCAGCGGCGGCTGCGGCCACTCGGACGGCTGCGGCAATACCCTCAACTGCTGCGCCGAAGGCACATCGTGCGTCAGCGGCGGCCTGTGCTGCGGCGCAGGCATGGTGAATTACAACGGCAGCTGCTGCCTCCCGCTGTGCGACGCGAACCAGCCGTCGGGCATCCAGGTGAGCTGCGGCCAAATGCTCTACTGCAATAATTCGCATTAGTTGACCGGATACCTGGTTAACGGGGTACCCCGTTAACTAATGCGGGATCAGGTTCGCGAACCAGGCTGCGGCGCCGGCGGCAACCAGGACGACGAGGGCGACGGCGACGCCGACCCTCGATCCGGAGCGCGCGGGGGCGACCGGCAGCGGGGCCGGCATGGGCGGCGGTGCACTTGACGACAGGGGGCCCAGGGGGGGCAATGGCGCGGCGCGCAGGGCGGGCGCGGACGACGCTGGATCCTCGTCGTCCTCGAGCGCCGCGAGGTTGCCCGCGGTGTGGCTCGGCAACGACGCGAGCGAGCCGCGCGACGAGTCGGTGTCCTTCTTCGTGCCTATCTCGTCGATCCAGCCGCCCACGTCGACGTACTTACCACCCGAAGAGACGGGCGCGGGTGGCTGGATGGGCGGGCCCTGGATCGTGGAGGTATCGAGCGGCCTGGCACCGCCGCCGGGCGCCGCCTTGTCGTCCGTCAGCGACGTGAACTCGAACAGCGCCTCTTCGATGAGCTTGTCGATGATGCTCGCCTGCATCGGGCGATGCCGTTGCCGCTCCTTCATCGCGCCCTGAACGAGGTTCGCGATGTCGAACGTGCTGACCGGCACGCCGTTGCGGAACATGAACTTCGACAGCTCTTGCCCGAGGTCGCGCGCCGTCGAGTAGCGCTGGGCAGGATCGCGGGCGAGGGCACGCGCGATGATCCTCTCGAGCTCGGGCGCGACGCGCTTGTTGATCTGGGAGATGCTCGGGACGACCGCCGCCTGCACCTTCTTCACCGTCTGGAAGTCGGTGTCGCCGAGGAACAGCCTTTGTCCGGCGAGGAGCTCCCACAGGATGATGCCGACCGCGAAGATGTCGGTGCGCGCGTCGACCTCCTGCGCCATCGCCGCCTCGGGGGCGAGATAGGAGAACTTGCCCTTGATGATCCCGGGTTCGCTCTTCTCGAGCTGGCTGTTCGCCTTGGCGAGGCCGAAGTCGACGATTTTCACCTCGCCATACTTGGTGATGAGCACGTTCGGCGGGGACATGTCGCGATGAACGATGTGCAGCGGCACGCCGTTCGGGTCCGTCAACTCGTGCGCGTAGGAGAGGCCCTTGCAGATCTCGAGGGAGATGTGCACGGCGGCCTCGACGGGGAAGTCCTTCCCCGTCTTTTTCAGGTGCTCGATGATCGCCTTGAGGTTCGCCCCGTCGACGAACTCCATGACGATGAAG
>PLIR01000110.1 GCA_003139415.1 Myxococcales bacterium
GCGAACGGCAACGTGTACAAGACCGCGAAGTAGCGACGGCCCACTCGTGGGGGCCGTAGCGTCCCGCGATCGCGAGAGGTCACATGAGCGTCGTCTCGTACTCCGTGGCGTCGCTTGGCTGCACCAGGAGAAACGGTCGGAAGCGCTCGTCGCACTCCATGAACACCTTGAGCCACGACAGACCGAACCGCGCGACGTTGCCGGTGGACTGCGTGTCGGGAGCCATGTCGGTCGTGGAGTTGGTCGGGCTCGTCGACACGTAGTGGGTGCCGTCCGTGACCTCGTAGAGGAGCTTGGGCGTCGTGCTCGGGATGCTGTCGTACTCGTTCTCGGGCATGGGCGGCCCGGCCAAGTCGTCGGAGGTGCCGGCGAAGATGAGCGAGGGCACCGTATCCATCGGATACAAAGTGGCGGCGGTCGTGTCGTCGGTCCACGGCTCCATCGCGAAGCAGGCCTTGAGGGAAGGGGTCTCGTTCGCGGCGATCAGCGTGCCGCCGCCGCCCATCGACCACCCGGCGACCCCTTGCCGCGTCAGATCGAGCTCGCCCTTGAGCGGGCTTCCGGAGCGGGTGTTCTCGTCCTGGAGCGTCGTCAGCGCGTCGAGCAGCGCGGCGGCTCGCACGGGAGGCAGCACGCTCGTATCGGAGGCGCCGGTCGTCCCGTCGGACGTGCCGATCGTCATGACGACGAAGCCCCACGAGGCGAGGAAGGGGCCCCAGTCCGCGATCGATGACTCCGGGGAAAGGAAGCCCGGCACGATCGAGAGCGAGGCATACGGCGGCGTGGCGCCGACCGGGTAGTAGATATGCGCGCTCGTCACGTCGTACGCGACCGTCGAGCGGACGCTCGCGTTGGCCGCGTACGACATCGTCGTATACGGGCCCGCCGCCGCCGCGCTCGCCGACGTGGGCGCCGCGCCGCGCTGGATGGGCGTGCACGTCCCGCCGTCTCCACCGCCCGTCGACGTGATCGAACCATCTCCGCCGCCACCCGCCCCGCCGTCGTNNCTCGCACCCACGCCCGAGCTCGCGCCCACGCCCGAACTCGCGCCCACACCCGAACTCGCGCCCGTCCCCGAACTCGCGCCCGTCCCCAAGCCCGAGCTCGAGGCTCCGTTCGAACCGCCACCGCCACTCGCCCCCGACGATCCCGAGCCCAGCCCTCCCGTGCCGTTGCCATTGGCCTGTCCGCTGGGGTTACTTCCTCCCCCGCAAGCGCCAATGGCGAGAAGAGGGAAAAACAGCCACGGTGAAGGTATCCGCCCTACGAGCATTCTGATCTCCTGCGCGCGTTTGGTCAGCTCTCGCGCACCACATGCGCCAATCGCGCGACCATGTTCAGTGTCACCGACGGACCCCGTCGAGTCGTCCCTTCGATGTCTCAACGAGCTTGATGCACAAGGACGTTGGGCCCCGCGCCAGTGCTGCCAGACCATTCCAGTCGCAGCGAAGAGAATCGCGTCACTCGTCGGGCTTGAGCGCCGCCGCGCCGGACGTGCTAAACGCACGCCGGCTGACGAGGCGGGCAATCACGAGGAGCAGCTCCGCCGGATCGATCGGCTTGGCCAGGTGCATGTCGAAGCCGGATCGGAACGCCGCCGCGCGATCCTCGCTTCTGGCATACGCCGAGAGGGCGAGCGCCGGAACGTGCCGCGCCGCAGTCTCCGGGAGGAGTCGAATCTTGCGGATGAGGGAGTTCCCGTCTTCGGCGGGCATGCCCAGGTCGGAAACGACGACGTCGAAGCGCTGCGAACGCATCGCGTCGAGGGCTTCACGCGCGCTCGCCGCGGCCGTCACTTCCGCGTCGCACTCGCTGATGACGTACGCGAGAAGATCGCGCGTCTCCGGCTCGTCGTCGACGACCAGGACCCGCAACCCGCGTAGCTCGGGCGGGCACTCGAAGGTGCGCAGCTTGGGCGTCCCGGGCACGTCGGCAACCGTGTGAGAACCAGCGTCGGCACGCAGCGGAGCCACGGGCAGGCGCACGGTGAACGTCGCCCCCAGACCCGCGCCCTCGCTCGACGCGCCCACCGTCCCCCCGTGGAGTTCGACGAGGGAGCGCACGATGGCAAGGCCCAGCCCGAGGCCCCCATGCTTGCGGGTGTACGAGGGATCGGCCTGCCGGAATCGGTCGAACACGTGCGGCAAGAAATCCGGCTCGATGCCCTGACCGGTGTCGGAGACGACGAGCTCGACGTACGAATGCTCCCGGTGCAGGTGAAGCTGGACGCGGCCCCCGCGCGGCGTGAACTTGATCGCGTTCGCAAGCAGGTTCCACACGACTTGCTGGAGCCGGTCTGGATCGCCGACGATGGTGGCGTGCGAATCGAGCACCGGTTGCAGCCGGACGCCCTTGGCCTCGGCCGCTGGACGCACGGCTTCGACGGCGCCTTCCACCACGCGGACCATCTCGAGGGGCCCAACGCTCAGCACGAGCTTGCCCTGCTCGATCCGCGAGAGCTCGAGCAAGTCGTCGATGAGGCGCGCCTGCGCGCGGGCGTTGCGCTCGATCGTCTCGAGCGCCTTGGGCACCTGCGCCTGCTGCACGTTTCCCTCGCGCAGGAGTGAGGCCCACCCGACGATGGCGTTGAGCGGAGTCCGCAGTTCGTGGCTGAGCGTGCTGAGAAACTCGTCCTTCGCGCGGTTCGCCTGCTCGGCCGCCTCCCGCAGCTTCTCGACGTGCTTGCGCGCCTGCACTTGCTCGGTCACCTCGACGGCGACGCAGATGACCCGCGGCACCGTCGTCTCCCCGTCGCGCAGGGGTGTAAGCGCCACGTCGAAGTAAGCGTCCCGCAGGATCCCGCCCCGCGCCATCGGCACGAGGGCTTCGGACATTCGGAAGGGTGCGCCCGTCGCCATCACGATCCGGAGGTTGCGTCGGATGTCGTTGTCGTCGTTCCGCGGGATCACGTCGAACAGCCGCTTGCCCAGCACGTCAGAATGGCCAATCATCTCGCAATAGGCGGGATTGGCGAGTTCGAAGCGCAGCTCGGGGCTCGCGAAGACGCAGACGGCCACGGGCGCCTGCATGAGGAATGCGTGAAGCCGCTGACGCTCGGTCTCGGCGGCTCGGCGCAGGAAGGCCATTTGCAGGCGCGTCGTCACGCGGGCCGTGAGCTCCCGCGCCGAAAATGGCTTGACGAGGTAGTCGTCGGCGCCTGCTTGCAAGCCGTCGACGTGCGATTCCTCACCCGCGCGCGCCGAGAGCATGACGACGGGCGTTGCTCGGGTGGAAGGGTCTTCCCGGAGTGCGCGCAGCAGGCCGAAGCCGTCGAGCCCTGGCATCATCACGTCCGTCAGGACGAGGTCCGGGACGCGGCGCCGGGCGGCCGCCAGGGCTTCCACCCCATCGCTGACCGCTTCCACCGTCCAGTGCTGCCGGAGCAGCCGCGCCACGTACTCGCGCATGTCCGCGTTGTCGTCGGCGAGGAGGATGTGGCCCGAAGGATGCGAGGACATGGGCTCCTCGACGCTCGATGTCGCCGCTACGGACGTCGCGCCCGCGGCCGGCTCGGGCAAATCCTCGGACTCGCCCGAGGGCAGCCAACGCAGCGCCTCCTCGACGAACGGGGCCGCGCCCAGGGCGGTGGATGTTGCCTTCGTGCGCGCCTCGACACGCTCCGGCGGGAGGTGGCTCCGACCCCGCGGGATCGTCACGGTGAAGGTCGTGCCGTGGTCAACGCGGCTATCGACCCGGATGGCGCCTCCGTGGAGGCGGACCAGCTCGTGCACGAGCGCGAGGCCGATGCCCGAGCCTTCGTGGGTCCGCCCCCGGGCGCCTTGCACCCGGTGGAACCGCTCGAAGAGTCGGTCGACCTCCCCCTCTGGAACTCCGGTTCCCGTGTCGCTCACAGAGAGCTCGGCGCCGTCGTCGCGCCAGCGAATGGCCACGCCGATGGAACCCTCGAACGTGAACTTGAGCGCGTTCGAGAGCAGGTTGAGGACGATCTTCTCCCACATGTCGTGGTCGACGAAGACAGGCTCCGGGAGGGGCGCGCAGTCGACGCGAAAGTCCAAGCCGGCCCGCTCCGTGGCCGACCGGAACGCGCTCGCGAGATCCGTCGTCAGCGCGGCAAGGTCGGTCGGCTGGTAGACGGCGTCTGCGCGCCCCGCCTCGATGCGAGCGAAATCGAGCAGCGAGTTGACGAGCTTCAGCAGGCGGAGCGAATTGCGATATGCGACATGCAGATTCTCGCCCGAGAGAACCGCGGGCTGAACGGCGAGGGCGTCCTCGAGCGGCCCGAGCATGAGGGTGAGCGGCGTTCGAAACTCATGGCTCACGTTGCTGAAGAAGGTCGTCTTCGCGCGGTCGATCGCTTCGAGCGCCTCGGCCCGTTTGCGTTCCTGCTCGTAAGCTTGGGCGTTGGCGATGCTGGCGCCGATCTGCCCTGCGACGAGGCCGAGGAATCCGCGGTAGTCGTCGTCGAGCAGGCGGTACGGATTGAGCCCCACGACCAGCACGCCCGCGCGCCCGCTACGGCCCGAGGGCGCGATCGGGAGGGCGAGGGCTCGCGATGGAGGGACGTCCCAGGTTCCGAACGGCAGGGCTCCGAAGAGCGCGGGGATCAGGTCGATCGTGCGCGCCCGATGCGTCTCGACGACCTCGGCCAGTTGCCACGGCGTCCCGGGCTCGAGCGGCACGACGTGCGGGGCCGCAGGGTGCGAAACTTCGATCCCCGCGGTCCCGGTCAAAGAGGCGCTTCGCTTCCCGGGGTCGAGCAAGTACACGAGCGCGAAGGGCAGGTCGCGCGAGTCAGTCTCGAGGCACTTGGCGGCGAGGGCGACGGCCTGGTCGATGCGGCGCGCGTCGGCGGTGCGCGACGCCAGCTCGCGGAGCAGAGTGAGCTGACGTTCGCCGATGATGCGGCGAGTGTCGTCGGTGTTGGCGCAGATGATTCCGCCGGTGCCGCCGCGGTCGTTCGGCACGGGGCTGTACGAGAACGTGTAGTACGTCTCCTCGGGGTACCCGTTGCGCTCCATGATGAGGAGGAGCGCCTCGTCATAGGTCCCCTCGTTCCCGCGCATCGTCTGGGCAGCCCGCGGGCCGATCTGATCCCAGATCTCGCGCCATACGACGCTCGCCGGTTGCCCGAGCGCCTCCGGGTGCTTGCCGCCGACGATCGACTTGTAGGCGTCGTTGTAGAGATTGATGAGCGAGTCGCCCCACCAGACGAACATCGGCTGTCGGGACGTGAGCACGATGCGAACGCACGTCTTCAGGCTTTGAGGCCACTCGGCGGCCGGACCGAGGGGCGTCTCGGCCCAGTCCATGGCGCGCATTCGCTCGCCCATCTCCCCGCCACCGGAAAGAAAACTGAGCATGTCCTGCTTTAGCCGCGATCAGAAGAGCGCGCCGAATCCCTTACGGAACGTACAACAAATACGACCTATAGGTTCGCCGAGGTCGGTGTCCTAATACAAAATGCGCTTGCGCTCGGTTCTGTAGCGACGTTCCGAGGAACATGGCAGTGGGGAGCGCGGCCGCTCCCCCACAGCCCCAACCGGGACTGCGCGGTCACGATTGCGACCGGCGCTCCTGACGAAACGCACGCGGCAGCAGGCGAGCGCGGCCGCTTGCCGGCTCCGGCTATCGGCAGTCGTCGAACGTGAGGATGCGGATGGCGCTGTCGCCCGTGACGGCGTCGGACTGGCGGAAGACGATGCGGCGCCCGTCCGGGCTCCACTCGTTGTCCGCGACGATCAAGCCATCGCTGGTGAGCGCGCGCGCGTTGGCGCCGTCGGCGTCTTGCAGCGTGAGCTCCGTCGTGTAGCCGGCGGGCGGCTCGAACTCGAACAGGATGCCCGGCACGATCCAGAAAAAGTCGAAGAGCGGCGAGATCTCCCCGTCGTTTAGCACCTCGACGGCCGCGGGCCGGTGACGACCCGAGATCCACGAGAGCTCGCGCCCATCGGGCGACAGGTGCGCGTGCTCGTCCCAGGCGATGTTCGTCGTCAGGCGCCGGCGCTGCCCCGTTTCGACGTCGACGGCGTAGACGTCGGTCGAGAGCAAGCCCGCGCGCGTATTCGTCACGATGACGCTCTTGCCGTCGATGGAAAAACCGTGCGTCTCCCACCACGTCGT
>PLIR01000422.1 GCA_003139415.1 Myxococcales bacterium
CCGACGTACGAGTAGAGATGGCCGTCGGTCGATGCGAGGACGAGGCGCATGATCCGCGACGCCGCCAGCGCGGGGACGCTGTTGCCGCCGCGCCCACCTTGCCCGCGTGAACGGCAAGACACTCCTCGACCTGCATCTCTTCGGATTCGTTGGCGCCGCCGGTCGATCTCCAGACGGAACGAGGTGTGCAGAACGCACATGCTGGGATGCGCCGGCCACTCGCTTTCGCCTTCGGCGTCGCCCTCTTCGTGCCGACGGCGGCCAGGGCCGCCGAGGCCCTGCCGCAGGACGGCGCGGCGGTCGAAGAGGACGCCGGGTCGCAGGCGGACGCGTCCGACGTGGACGGAGAGGGTGTAGAGGCGCAAACGAGCGATACCGACGCTGCCTCGGTCACGAGCGATGCCGCGTCGGGGATCGACGCCGGCCTCGACGCGCCGCAAGCGAGCGCGAGCCCCGCCGCTGCGCCAGCCGACGCCGGTGGGGCCGACAGCGGTGCATCGACGCTGGCTTCGATCCCGTTGGGCGGCACGTCGGCGCTCGGATCTGGATCGATGCTTCCCCCGTACGTGCCCCCGTCGTCGCCCTCACAAGGCACGGGGTCCGCGGGATCGGCATTCGCAGGCTCCGTGGCCGACGGAGTCGGAAACGCGGCCGCGGGTTGCGGCAGCGACGACCCGTCCGACGACGGAAGCGATGCCCCGGGCGCGTGCGACGGCTCGGACGCCACGTCGTCGGACGACTGCACGATGGGGCGGCGCACGACGCGTCGCGGGCGGAGCCCCTTCTCCAGGATCATCGTCCTGCTCGCCGCAGGCGCCGCCGCGGTTCGGCGCAAGACGCGACGGGGATGAGGATCGCGGGCAGTTGCTCCGGTCTTTGGATTTCGTCCACGTTAAATGCAGCGGGCCCGAGCCGAGTGGCCCGGGCCCGCGGGTTCAGGCCGGATGAATCAGTTGCTGGTGCAGCTGATCGTGTACGTCGTGCAGTCTTGCTGGCTCGCAGTGACGTTGAGTTCGGTGGTCGGGTAGGTGGTGGCCGTCCAGTTCACCGTCAGCGTCCACGTGTTGGTGGTCGACGTGCTCGCGGTCATCGTCGGAGAATCGTCGTAGCCGTTGTCGTCCCCCGTCGAGTCGTACACCTCGATGTTTAGCTGCTGGGTGCTCGTCGTCGGGATCGTGTACGTGACCGTGCACGTGCCGTTGACGGTCTGCGAGGCCGCCGGCAGCGCGTAGTAGTCCGGATCGAGCGACGTGACCGTGGCCGTCGCCGGCGTGCTCGACGTGTCGGGGAGCGTCGACGGCGTCGCGAGGGTGTCGTTGTCCTCGTAGTTGTCGGTGCACCACAGTCCGTTGACCGTGACCGTGTTCGCCGTGCACACCCCGTCGGACGTCGAGTTGCCCGACGAGACGTAGACGACGTAGGTACCGCCCGCGGCGGCCGGTTCCCACACGACGTTGAGCGTCTGGCTGGGGGTCGTGCGGCTTGTGTCGTCGTATCCTTGGTCGTTGCCGCCCGAGTTGTAGACCTCGAGGTTCAATTCGGCGGTTTCACCTGCGGGCTCCGAGTAGGACACGCTGGCGGACATGGGGTCGTGCAGCGGCGCCACGACCGAGTAGTAGTCCGGGTCGAGGTCGTTGATGGTGGCGTTGACCGTCGACACCGCAGCGGTCGCCCACGTCGTCGGGGCGGAGTACCCCGTGGTCGCGAAGGTGAGGGCGTACGGCGTTTGCTCCGTGTCGTTGTCCTCGTACTGGTCCGTGCAGAAGAGCGCGTCCACGTAGTAGTCGAACTGCTGGCAGGTGGTGTCGTTGGAGCTGATGTCCGAGTAGAACGTGCCCGTCGCCGTGGTCTCGAAATACGTGTCGAGAGTCTGGGATGCGGTCGCTCGCGAGGTGTCGTCGTAGGTGATGTCGTGGTCCCCGATGTTGAGGTCCTCGAGCTGGAGCTGCGCCGTGCCACCCGCGGGGACGGTGTAGCTAATCCACACGTGCGCGGGGTCGCTCTTCGGCGCGGTCCAGGTGAACCACTCGTCGCTACCGGAGATGACGCCAGCCGTGAGATCCGCGAAGCCTGCGGAGCTGAGCGTCAGAGGATACGCCGAGGTCCCGAAGGAGGTGTTCGTCGGGGAGAGATCGGGACAAAGTTGATACGTGGCCGTAGGCGGCGCGATGGTGCCGCTGCTCGACCCGCTGCCGCTGCTCGACCCGCTGCCGCTGCTCGAGCCGCCGCCGCTGCTCGACCCGCTGCTGCTCGACCCGCCGCTGCTGCTCGACCCGCCGTCGCTAGTCGGCGAAGCGTCCGAACCAGGCTCTCCGCTGTCGTCCGAGGCTGCGTCATTCTCCGCCTGCTCGTGAGCAGGGGGCGGGCTACTCGAGCCGCACGCTACGGGACCGAGCGACGCGACCGCGCCGGCTGCGAATATTGAAACGAGAAGACGTGTTGAACGCATCGAATAGTCCCTCCTCTTATGGACCCGTGCTCAGGACGGGCAGCGCGCGTTGGACGGATCAGGCGCCAATCGCATTCAACAGGAGCCGCCTCGCAATTGCCACATTGCGGCAAGGCCCCCCCGAACTTCGAAGCGACAAGAGCCCACATCGGGTACGACAGCACCGATGTCGACTGCGCCGGGCTTCACCGTGATCACGTCAGTTACCGTGGGCGCGGCGTTGGCGGGCGCCTTGGCCGGATGCTCCGGCGCGCGTCCGCCAGCCACCGTTAAAGTAGATACGCCTCCCGCGGTGCTCGCCGTGCCACCGGGGCCTCGCGACCCGGCCCCCCCTGCTGCATCGCCGTCGGCGGCCTTCGAGCAAGCGAGCGCCCGCGCCCTCGAGGAGCTCCTCGGCGACGACCCAGGCGCGGCGCGCGAGCTCGGTCTCCACGAGTACGACGGGCGTGTCGCGCCCGTGTCGCACGACGCGATCGCCGCTCAAGTCGATCGGCTACGAAAGGTCGACGCCGAGCTCGCGGCCTTCGACGGTGCGGCGCTCGCTGCGGACGAAGCGCTCGATCGTGCCGAGCTGCGATCGTGGATCGAGACAAGCCTGTTCTGGCTCGTGGACATGGACGGCCCACGCAAGGTGCCCTCGACGTACGAGGCGCTCTTCGCCGTCGCGCCGTACGTGGATCGGGACTACGCGCCGATCGAAGAGCGCGCGCGGCGCCTCGTCGCCCACGAGGAGGCCGCCCTGGCCGAGGTCCCGCACGCGCGCGAGAACCTGGCCCCTCCCCTCTCCAAGCCCGTCGCCGAAGTGGCGGCGCGCAACTTCGCCGGGTTCGCCGCCTATCTGCGCGGCGACGTCGCGCGCCTCATGGGAAGCCTGGGCGACGACGCGCAGCGGGCGCGCTTCGCGAAGGCCAATGGCGCGCTCGCGAGCGCCGCGGCCGATCTCGGGGCGTGGCTCAAGAAGGAGGCCGCGCACGGAGACCAGAGCCATGTCCTCGGGCCCGCGCGGTTCGCCAAGCTGCTCCGCGTCCAAGAGGGCGTGACGACGCCCCTCTCCGAGTTCGCTCAGATGAACGAGGCCGATCTGCAGGCCAACAAGCAGGCGTACGAAGAGCTCGCGGCGCACGCCGTCCCGGTGCCCGTGCGCGAGGCCGACCTCTTCGCGACGGCGGAGCGCATGATGCAGACGTCTCGGGAGTTCGCGATGGCACATCACATCGTGACCTTCGCCTCGGACGACGCCGTCACGGTGCGCGAGACGCCGCCGTACGCGCGGTGGAACTTTGCCTCGATCGAGATGAGCGGGCCGTTCGAGACGGCCCGGAGCGCGTTCTACCAGATCACCGTGCCCGACCGATCGTGGCCCGCCAAGGAGCGCGAGGAGTACCTCGGCACGATGGGCGATCTTCTGGGCACGACCATCCACGAGGTGTATCCGGGGCACTTCGTGCAAGGCCGGTGGGCCGAGCGCGCGCCGACGCGCGTCCAGAAGGCGTTCGGGAGCTACTCGTTCGTCGAGGGGTGGGCCCATTACACGGAGCGCATGATGATCGACGAGGGCTTCGGCGCAGACGACCCGGCCAACCGCCTGGCGATGCTGCGCGGCGCGCTCCTTCGCAACTGCCGCTTCGCCGCCTCGATCGGGATGCACACGCGCGGGATGACCGTCCAGGAGGCGGCGCAGCGCTTCGAGGCCGATTGCCACCAGGACGCTGCGACGGCGCGCGAGCAAGCCGTACGCGGCACGTTCGATCCCGGGTACTTCGCGTACACCCTCGGCAAGCTGCAGATCCTCGCGCTGAGGGACGAGGCGGCGCGCGCCCTCGGCAAAGAGTTCTCCTTGCAGCGCTTCCACGACGCGCTCCTCTCGCACGGCGCCCCGCCGGTCGCCCTCGTCGCCGACACGGTCCTGCGCCAGATCGGCGCGCGCTGACCCTCACCAGGCGTCAACGATGGCGTCGACGACCTGACGGGGGACGAGGAAGGTCGCGTCGATGCCCGAGACGCGGGCAAAGTAGCCATCGACGGCGGACTCGTGCACGGGCGCGCCGAACATGAGGTGCGTGCCCTGGTTCGTGCCGGCGTCGGCGGAGGGCACCGCGTCGATCTCGAGGATCGGATGGGCCAACCCCTCGGCCGGCGCGGCGGGGCCCATGTGCAGCGCGCTCTGGGCGTAGACCCGCGAGAGCGCCGTCGGGAGCTTGTCGTCGCCCGCGTCGCCTTGCGTTGCGCCCGCCCGAACGAGGCGGTCCGGAGAATCGACCGCGCGCACGAGCAGCACCTTGGCGCCGCCGCGCACGAGCGTGACGCGCGAGAGCGCCGCGGCATCGAGCCGAAAGCGGCTCCGGTCGAGGGCTGGGTGCGACGCGATCTCGCGCAGGACCATCGGCGCCGTGAAAATGGCGGGATCGCCCACCCCGTGCGCGTTGACGTCCTGGGCGTCCCCCGCGGCCTCCGCGCCGAAGACGATGCCCACCGGGGACGGGACTTTCCCATCGGCGTCCGCCGCGACGGTGAGCTTGACCGCGCACGACGCCGGCGCCGCGAAGCCGAACGCACCGTCGTCGGCGGCGGCGACCCAGGCGTCGGCGCGGGCGCGGGTCAGGGCGCTCAGCATGTCCGCCACCGCGACCGGATCGACGTCGAAGCCCGCCAGAGCGCTCTTGGGCGGGCGCATCTTCCAGGACCCGCCGACGAGGTCCAGGCGTTCGGGCGTCGCCGTGCACGAGTCGTCGATGGCCACGACGGCCCCCGGATCGACCGGGACGCGCGACGCGGCGAGAGACCGCACCAGCACCGGGTGCGGCGCGAGGCGCAGGACGAGGGCGCGATCCGCGTGCAGGACGGCGCCGTCATCCATGCGGCGCAGCTCCGCCCCGTGCTCCGCATCCAGGGCGGCCACCTCCACGATCTCGGGCGAGGAGCCGCCCGTTCTGGAGACGGTCGCACGCCAGACCGGGGCGAACGTCTCGCCCCGCCCGGGTGCATGCGCCCCCGCGCCCCGCGATGTCGCCAGCGCGAGGGTCAGAGCGTTCGCCGAGTCCACTTCGTCCGCCGAGAGGTCGCGGTCTTCGGGGGACCGCTCGTGCCATCCCGTCCCACGCCGCGCGAGGTCCACGCGCGCGCCACCGCCCACCGTCTCGAGGCTCTCGAGGCTCTCGAGGCGAAGGTCTTCCATCTCGTCGGCGTGCGCGAAGAACGGGCCCTCGTCGACGAGGGCCGCCTGCGAGGTCCGGAGAGCCTCGGCAATATGCTTGGCAATGCACGCGGCGAGGCGCGTCGGCTC
>PLIR01000448.1 GCA_003139415.1 Myxococcales bacterium
AACGATGTAGCTCACGAGACCGGGTTGCGACTACGCCGAAGAACGAGAACGCACTCGATGCCTCGCACGGGATCCCGGCGCCTCGCCGCGGTGGCGCTCGCGTACGTGCGCCGACGCGCCCGACGACGGCGCAGGGCACGACGTTGTCGGCGCCGAGGCGACCGCCGACGGAGCTGGCGGACGCGGCGCAAGATGTCGAGCCGCTCGACAGCCTTGCGCCGGCCGACGTCGGAGCGGTCGACCAGGCGGCGGGCGCGATGCCGGGCCCCCGCCGCGCGACGTTGAAGCTCCCGACGTTGTCGCGTCGGGTCTCGCGGCTTGCACTCCGCCGGTGACTGTACGTGTTCGGGCTCGACGCTGCCAGAACATCCGTGCTGCACGGCCATCGTCGCCTGCGCATGCTGCGTCGGCTTCTGAACGCCCTCAGGAAGCTTCCAGCAGCTACGAATACGGACCCAGGCAAAAAAGTCACCCGGTACGCGAGCTACTCGACGTGGATCCGACGTACAACTGCTTGCCCAGTTGTCGAACCTGATGTCCTCTCGACGTCATGGATAGCTCGGGGGAGACGAAGCGGGGCTCTGAATGGCACCGTTGGGACCCGCATTTGCACGCTCCAGGGACGCTTCTGAGCGACCAGTTCGACAACGACTGGGACGGCTACATCGACCGCATCGAGAAGGCCCAACCAACCGTGCGCGCCATCGGGGCCACAGACTACTTTTGCATCCAGTCCTATCGGCGATTTCGTGACTGCAAGCGGAGCGGACGACTGCGCGATGTGGCGCTGATCTTTCCCAACGTCGAGATGCGTCTCACGGTCGAGACCGAGCAGAGGCGGGGAATCAACGTGCATCTCCTGTTTGCGCCCGATGAAGAAGGTCACGAGGACCAAATCGAGCGCATCCTGGCCCAGCTGACCTTCGACTTTCGCGGCAGCCTGTACTCGTGCCGGCTCGAAGAGTTCGAGCGTCTGGGCAAGGCCGTGGAGCCGAATCAGCAGGACAAGAAGGCGGCCATCCGAGCGGGTGCGAACCAGTTCAAGGTCACCCTGAAGCAGCTCAAGGACCTTTTCCGTGGCGAGGCCTGGCTAGCGCGCAATTGTCTGGTCGGCATGGCGGCTGCCGAGGGCGACGGGACCAGCGGGCTTCAGAAGGACGCCTCGTTCTTGGCCCTGCGCGAGGAGATCGAAGCATTCGCGCACATCATCTTCTCCGGAAAGCCGGGCGACCGGGAATACTGGTTGGGTAGGCGAAAGGGTGTGGGGCGGGAGGAGATCGAGCGACGGTACGGGGCTCTGAAGCCCTGCCTGCACGGCTCTGACGCACACCGGATGGAGCGGGTTCTCGCCCCGGACCTCGACAGGGCTTGCTGGGTCAAAGCGGAGCTTACGTTCGAAGGACTGCGCCAGGCAGTCATCGAGCCCGAAACGCGCGTTTCCATTGGCAAGGATGCGCCGTTGGCGGGAGCGAGCCACGAGCGCATCGCCGCGGTTCGGGTGTCGAACGCACCATGGTTCACCAGCGGACGCGTGGCCCTGAACCCGGGGCTTGTTGCAATCATCGGGGCTCGGGGTTCGGGAAAGACGGCCCTCGCCGACATGCTCGCCTCAGCGGCAGGCGCAGTCTCGGAGAAAGCGGGGGACGCCTCGTTCATTCAGCGCGCCTCTCATCCCGAGAATCTTCTTGTGGGGTCGTCCGTGAGCCTGGACTGGCAAGACGGGGACCACGTGGAGCGAGAGCTTGCCGCGTGGGACGACGACGACCCATTCACTGAACGGCCGCGGCCGCGGGTCCGATACCTTTCTCAGCAATTTGTGGAACAGCTCTGCGCCGCGGACGGGCTCGCTCGCGATCTCCTCGCAGAGATCGAGGGCGTGGTTTTCGAGGCCGTCGACGAAACCGAGCGCTTAGGCGCCACGAACTTCTCGGAGCTCCGCGATCTCCACGTGCAGCCACTTCGTGTCCGTGGTGGCGAGCTACGGGACGAGATCGAGACCTGCTCACAGCAGATCGCCGGCGAGGACGCGGCGCACGAACGAGTCGGCGGGCTGCGAGAGAAACACAAGGGGATTGTGGCCCGTCTGATGGCTGCTCGCCAGGAGCTCGAGAAAGTCGTACCCAAGGGCCAAGACGTCCGGGCGCGACGCTTCGCGGAGCTCGACGCTGCATGCATAGCCGCGGAGGCTCAGGTGCAGCAGCTGAGGCTCGTTCGTCAGAAGGTGGACGAACTTCGCGCGGAGGCCGATCGCATCGGTCGCGAGAATGTGACGCGGCTGGAGGATCTGAAGCGGCGATTTGTGGTGCTTGGGATTATCGAGGACGACTGGAGGCGGTTCGAGCTTCGCTTCGCCGGTGACGTCCGGGGCGTTCTCGATCTGAGGGCCCAGACGTTCGATCGCGAGGTGTCTATGCGGATGGATGGCGACCCGAACGTTGCCTTGGACACCAGCGGCACTCCGAAGCCGGAATGGCCGGTGCATGTGCTTCGCAAGCAGCGCGAGGACCTGCGCACGGCGGTCGGGGCAGATGCGGCGAAAGCTAAGCGCGTCGCCGAGCTTACGAAGGAGATCGCGCTGCAGGAGGCGGAGTCCAAAAAGCTTGAGCAGATCATCGCTCGCGACGCAGAGTACGAGGACCGGCGAAAGGCTCTCGTTCAGGCGCGGCGCGCCGCGTATGCGAATATCTTCGACGTGCTGCGAGATGAGCAGCTGGTCCTCGAGAAGCTCTATGGTCCGCTGGCACGACGCCTGTCGCCTTCGAGTGGGACCCCGTCGAGGCTGCGCTTCGCGGTCCGCCGTCGGGTAGACCTCGATGCGTGGGTTCGCGCTGGCGAGAACCTCCTGGATCTGCGAACCGCCGGCGCCCTTCGGGGTCGCGGAGCGATCAAGGAGGCCGCCGTTGGGTTGGTGCAAGCTTGGCGATCCGGCGGCGCAGAGGAAGTGGCCTCGGCGCTGCAGGAGTTCTTGACCAGACATTGGCAGGATCTGCGTCAGGGACGGCCGGATCGTCTCAGTGCGGAAGATGCCGCTCGGTGGTTCGTGGACCTCGGGCGGTGGCTTTTCTCTACGGTGCACATTCGCCTCGAGTACGCGATCGTCTACGACGACCAGGATATCGAGCGACTGTCACCTGGCACCCGCGGCATCGTTCTTCTGACCCTCTACCTCTCGATCGATGAATGGGACCGACGCCCCCTGCTGATTGATCAGCCCGAGGAGAACCTCGACCCGAAGTCCGTCTTCGATGAGCTGGTTGCGTATTTCCGCGAGGCACGCACACGGCGGCAGGTAATCTTGGTGACCCACAACGCCAATCTGGTCGTCAACACGGATGCCGACCAGGTCATTGTCGCGAGCGCCGAGCGCCTCCAACCGACCGGCCTGCCGCGCTTGTCCTATCGCGCGGGAGGGCTCGAGGACCCGGCGATTCGTCGGGAGGTGTGCTCCCTTCTCGAGGGCGGCGAGCGTGCCTTCTTGGAGCGCGAACGGCGATACCGCCTCGTAGCCGATCGCAGAGGTTGAGCAGAGCGCCCCCTTGAAGGAATCAGGCCGAGCGCAAGACCCGGGATCGCGTCGGCAGGAACCAGGGGTCGATGCCAGCCGGGATGCCGTTGCGAAACATTAGCCGCTGGATGGTAGCGTCAAGGTTGCGCTCAGCGAGGAGCGCTACGGCGCTCGAGTCTCCGCGAAGCGCCGCTCGGATATGCGGCACCGCGTCAAAGGCACCCCCTCGCAGCAGCAAGTCCATCATCCCCAGCGCCTGAAGCTTGGCGCGAAGAGGCGATGCGACTTCCCACATCTTGCAGAGCCGAGTCTCGAACGCGTGGAGCGCGAGACTGAGGCGCCAATCGGTTGGGGACGGCTTCTCGGGGTCCTTCAGATCAGATAGGTCGACGCGGCCGCCG
>PLIR01000011.1 GCA_003139415.1 Myxococcales bacterium
ATCGCCAGGATCAGGATGATCGCCCCGGCCAGGCTCATCGAAGACTTCGCCACGCGGACGAGGTCCTTCTTCCAGGAGAGGTCCTTGTAGACGAAGAATTCGATGATGACGACGTAGGCCGCCACGATGCCCGCGGCCTCGTCGATCGACGTCAAGCCCGAGCCCATGGCGCCGAGCAAGAGCGCCGGGATGCCGAGCTCCCACTTCATGTCCCAGATGGCCGCCGCCATCTTGTGGATCTCGGGACGCTCGCGATCGATGTTCTCGCGCACGCCGACGTAGGCCGCGTACACGCTCAAGAGGACGATGACGAGCATCCCGGGGACCACGACGGCCTTGAACAGCTCCGTGAAGTCCACGTGCGCGACGAGCGCGTACACGATGAGCGGCACGGACATCGGAAGGAGCAGGCCGACCGAGCCGCCCGTGGTCACGAGGCCGAGCGCGAAGGACTCCGAGTACTTCTGCTTGCGGAGCGCCGGGTAGAGCAGGCCGCCGACCGCGATGATCGTGACGCCGCTGCCGCCCGTGAGGATGGTGAAGACGGCGCTGGCGATGACGCAGACGATCGCGAGACCGCCCGGCATCCAGCCGAGCATCGTGCGCGCCGCGACGACGAGGCGGTCGGGGGTCTTCGCCTCGGCCAGGACGTAGCCGACGAACGTGAAGAGAGGGATCGTGACGACGATAGGCGAGTCGGCGAAGCGCTCGTCCAAGACCGTGGGCGCCACGAAGCGCAGGTGGTGGTACGCGGCGTCGGGGTGCAGGAGCCAGAGGATCTCGGCCGACCCACCCATGACCGCGAAGAGGGGCGTACCCAAGAGGGCAAGGGCGACCACGACCGCGGCCGTGAGGCCGCCAAGCACCGCGATGGCCAGGACAGCCACCCCGGCGACACCGATGCCTACCTTCGCGAGCCTTGAAGCGCCGCCCTCGGCGGCGTCCGGGGTGCTCATATCGATTTACCCACGATCTCGGACGCGTGCGCGAGGCCCTCTTCCACGAATTCGGCGTCCGGCTGGACGCTGACGTGCCAAGTTGGCCCGCTTTCCGGTGTCACTGGATGGCNNGTGTTCGCTCCGCAGGAGTACCTCGCTCAGCGCTACTCGCACCTGAACCCGCCGGCGATCTTTCGACGTTTCTTCGAGCGCTTCGACGCCGAAAGCCCTGCCTACCTCGCCGGAGTGAACTCGACGGTCGTGACGAACAACCTCACCGAGGCCCGGCTGTTCCTCCGCTTCTTGCTGCTCGGGGAGACGGTGCCCCGTTAAGTCGGGAGCCCCGCTATGGTTGAGGCCATGTCCGAGCCGACCTTCGAGCGTGTAAGTAAAGCTGCTCGGCGCCGTGGAGGCGTACCCATTTCGTTCCAGTAGCAACTTGCCGCTTGCAAACGAGGTCGACCGTGGGCACCGTCCCCGAGCCACAACGAGGGGTACGACGCGTGTGCAACGGCGTTCCGGACTCGAGAGCTTGGAAGAATAGCGCCATAACCGACGCGGAGCCGCTCGGCGTCCAGCTCCGAGTGGCCACGTTTGCCCGGCCGGATCAATCACGCCACTACACAAATGAAACAAATGAACGGGCTGTACCGTCGGTCGCCGCTGCGGCGTGGATGCGCGAGCCATCCGTCCGTGATTGCGAAACCCAGGCCTTATAGCCAACAAGCGAGGACGTTGTTGATGACGTTGCCCATGCGAATGGTGAGTGCGGTAGCCGTCACCGCCGCAGTGCTGACGGCGAATACAGTACGCGCTCAGCCACACGACTACGCGATCCTAGAGACCCCAAACATTCCGTCCGACGCCAACTCCGGCGAGTCGATTTGGATCAACACGTACCTGCTCTCGGTCGAGTACTGTAATAGCACTAATGATAATTTTGTAAACCATGAGATGTGGTATATTACATGCACGTCGTCCTCGTGCATAAATAACGGTAGCCCCAAGTATTGGGTCGAGGTTGGCATTAAGTCGGGAGCGACGTCCGGGAGTGGATGTGTCTATGACACCATTTTCTGGGCCGACTCCCGCCCCGGTGGGGGATACAATGAACATTATTATCCCAATGTTGGGTGGAACACTGGGAGTCCGAGTAATCCTGCATGGTATGATATGGGCATTACAAATAGCGCATCCTGCACCTGGTCCGTCGTTTTCGGTGGCGTCAACCTTGGCATTTCGACCTCAAACTGCGCTGGATCGGGTAGGATTCTCGAGGCCGGAATCGAGCATAAGGTTAATGTCCAGGAAGCCGACTACGCTCTTGGCAACCTAACGAACTGGGTGGAAGAGGAGTCTCCTTCTGGGGGGCCGTGGCTAGACCAGTGGGATGGGGTCGGGAACGGGAATGGGATCGCCATCCAATGGAATTCCGGACTAACTCCAGAGGCACTGATGACGTTTGTAAGTAATACAGAGACAGAGGAAGGTCTCGGCCAGGACTAGCGCCGGTAAGCGCTGATCACCGCCGCGAGTAACATTGGGGCAGAGGAAGGTCCAGGCAACCACCAATGAGATACGGGAAAGGCCAGCACAGAATGAATCGAGCTACTTCAGTCTTCTTGGCCCTAACGGCACTCGTCGTTCTGTCCGGTTGCTCGTCCTCTGGGGGAGGGAGTCCCCCCGAGATTATTGGGACGCCGGCGGCGCGCCTCGCGTCTGCAACCACAACGTCTTCGGCAACGTCGCTAGAACGCATCCGACAACTTCGGGAGCGTGTAAGTGGTCGAGACTGCTCCATCTTTCGGAAGGGCCTTTCCATCTGCACGGGAAGGTGTTTGTACCTTCATCGATGGACCTCACCGAAGAGCAGTGGGAAGCGATTCGAGGCAGCGTCCCGGGGCCCGAGCGGCAGGGAACGTCAGCACGCGGCGGGCGACCGTGGAGGGACCCGCGCGACGTGCTCAACGGCATCCTATGGGTGTTGCGCACCGGGGCGCCGTGGGCGGATCTGCCGCGCCGCTATCCGCCGTATCAGACGTGCCACGACCGCTTCCAGAAGTGGGAGCGCGAGGGGGTCTTGGACGCGATCCTTGCCGCTCTCGCCCGCGATCTGCAGGAGCGGGGCAAGCTGGATCTGACCGAAGCCTTCATCGACGGCACCCACGCCGGCGCAAAAAGGGGGGTCTTGAGGTTGGAATCACTCGACGCGGCAAAGCGACC
>PLIR01000558.1 GCA_003139415.1 Myxococcales bacterium
ACCGGGGAGTCGCAGACGCCGATCACCCGAGGTCCGAGCGCCTCGGCCATCACCTCGGTGACGATGCCGGCCGGGTTGGTCATCGAGATGACCCACGCATCCGGTGCCAGCTCGGCGATCCGGCGGGCGATCGCGTCGGCCACCGGTACCGTGCGGGCGGCGCTGGCCAGGCCGCCGGCCCCGACCGTCTCCTGCCCGAGCACGCCCAGGGCGAGCGCGGCCCGCTCGTCGCCGACCCGGCCGTCGAGCCCGCCCGGCCGCAGCGCGCAGAAGATCACGTCGGCGCCGCGCAGCGCCTCGTCCAGCCCGGCCACGGCGGTCACCGGGATCCTGGCCCGGCCGCCCGCAAGAGACAGCGCCGGGTCGCCGCCGAGCACGCGGGCCGTCACCGCCAGGCGCCCAGGATCGGTGTCGTACAGCGCCAGCCGGGAGACCGGCAGGCCGCTGACCGCGAGTTGCCGGGCGATAAGGGGCACCCGGAAGCCGCCGCCGCCGAGAATAGAGACACGCATGCACCGGACATTACCGGCCGGCGAACGACCAGCCGGCCGGGTACCAGCCCCGGGGAGTGGTGATGAGCGAGCGCATGAGCGAGCACGCATTCGACCTGTTCGTGAACGGCACGGTCTTCTTCGACGTGGTCTTCACCGGACTGCCGTCACTGCCCCTGCGGGGCACCGAGGTGCAGGCCTCGGGGATGGGATCGTGCCCGGGCGGCATCGCCAACCTGGCGATCGCCGCCAGCCGCCTGGGGCTGCATACCTCGCTCGCGGCCGCGTTCGGCGACGACGTGTACGGGGATTTCTGCTGGTCGACGCTGACCGAGCAGGAAGGCGTCGACCTCACCTACTCACGAAGGTTCTCCGACTGGCACTCGCCGGTCACCGTCTCGATGGTGGTGGAGCGAGACCGGGCCATGCTCACTCACACGCACCCCGCGCCGGTGCCGGCCAGCGAGCTGCCCGCCGCGGTGCCGGACGCGGCGATCGGCTTCGCCCACCTGGACGCCGAGCCGCAGGAATGGCACGCCAAGGCCAAGCGGGCCGGGATGCTGCTGTTCGGCGACACCGGCTGGGACGAGGAAGAGAAGTGGTCGCCGAGCCTGCTTGAGCAGCTGAGCGACTTCTACTGCTTCCTGCCCAACAGCGACGAGGCGATGGCCTACACCCATACCAACGACCCCCATGACGCCGTCCGCGCCCTCGCCGAGCGGGTCCCGGTCGCGGTCGTGACCTGCGGCGGGCAGGGCGCGCTGGCGGTCGACTCGACGACCGGGGAACAGGAGTGGGTGCCGTCGCTGCCGGTCAACGCGCACGACCCGACCGGGGCGGGCGACGTGTTCGGGGCCGGGTTCGTGCTCGGCACGCTGCGCGGCTGGCCGCTGCGGCAGCGGCTCGCGTTCGCCAACCTGTGCGCGGCGCTGTCGGTTCAGCAGGTCGGCGGCTCGCTCGCCGCGCCCGGCTGGGGCGACATCATCGACTGGCTCGCCCGGACTCAGGCCAAGGCGGGCGACGGGTCCGCGCACGCCGCCGAGCTGGCCGCCACCTACGGTTTCATCGCTGACGTGCTCCCCGCGACCGGCCGGATCTCGGTCCGCCGCGCCCGCGCCACGATCGCCCGCGCCTCCGACGCCGAAGCCCATCGCTCCTGGTGAAGACGGGCCGGCGAATAATTCAAGCAGGAACCGAGTCGCCACGGTCCGTTCGATACCGTGGGTACCCTTAGAGCCATGCCTGTCGAATCGGTCTTCCCACAGCTCGAGCCGCTACTGCCGCTGGTCCGCAAGCCGGTGCAGTATGTCGGGGGCGAGGTGAACTCCACCGTCAAGGTGTGGGACGAGACCGACGTCCGCTGGGCGCTGCTCTACCCGGACGCCTACGAGGTCGGCCTGCCCAACCAGGGCATCGCGATCCTCTACGAGGTACTCAACGAGCAGCCGGGGGTGCTGGCCGAGCGGACCTACAGCGTCTGGCCCGACCTCGAGGCGCTGATGCGCGAGCGCGGCGTGCCCCAGTTCACGGTCGACGCGCACCGCCCGGTCGGCGACTTCGACGTCCTCGGGGTGTCCTTCTCGACCGAGCTCGGCTACTCGAACCTGCTGACTGCTCTCGATCTGGCAAAAATTCCAATCTTTTCCTCCGAACGGTCCCTGGGTTCCCCCCTCGTGGTCGCCGGAGGCCACGCGGCGTTCAATCCGGAGCCGCTGGCTGATTTCCTCGACGCGGTCGTGCTCGGCGACGGCGAGGAGGCGGTGCTGATCATCACGCACCTCATCCGCCAGTGGAAGGACGCGGGCCAGCCCGGCGGCCGGGACGGCCTGCTGCTCTCCCTGGCCGCCACCGGCTCCATCTACGTCCCCCGGTTCTACGACGTGAGCTATCACGCCGACGGCCGCATCGGCGCGGTGACGCCGAACCGCCCGGGGGTGCCCGCCTCGGTCAGCAAGCACACGCTGATGGACCTGGACGCCTGGCCGTACCCGAAGGCGCCGGTGGTGCCGGTCGCCGAGACCGTGCACGAGCGGTTCAGCGTGGAGATCTTCCGCGGCTGCACCCGGGGCTGCCGGTTCTGCCAGGCGGGGATGATCACCCGCCCGGTCCGCGAGCGGTCCATCACCACGATCGGCGAGATGGTCAGTAAGGGGCTCGCGGAAAGCGGGTTCCAGGAGGTAGGCCTGCTCTCCCTTTCCAGCGCCGACCACAGCGAGATTAACGAGATTGCTGCCGGGCTGGCCAACCAGTACGAGGGAACCAACACCGGGCTGTCGCTGCCGTCCACCCGGGTGGACGCCTTCAACATCACCCTGGCCAACGAGCTGAGCAGGAACGGCCGCCGCTCCGGCCTCACCTTCGCCCCGGAGGGCGGCACCGACCGGATCCGCAAGGTGATCAACAAGATGGTCACCGAGGAGGACCTGATCCAGACCGTCAGCATGGCGTACGCCAACGGATGGCGTCAGGTCAAGCTCTACTTCATGTGCGGCCTGCCGACCGAGACCGACGAGGATGTGCTCGCCATTGCCAGGGTCGCGCAGCGGGTGATCAAGGCGGGCCGCGCGGCCAGCGGGCGGCGCGATATCCGCTGCACGGTGTCGATCGGCGGCTTCGTGCCCAAGCCGCACACGCCGTTCCAGTGGGCGGCGCAGTGCGATCACCAGACGGTGGACGACAGGCTCCGAGCGCTCGGCCGGGCGCTGCGCGCCGATCCCGCGTACGGCAAGGCGATCGGCTTCCGCTACCACGACGGCAGGCCGTCGATCGTGGAAGGCCTGCTGTCCCGCGGCGACCGCAGGGTAGCGAAGGTGATCAGGGCGGCCTGGCAGGACGGTGCCCGGTTCGAGGGGTGGAGCGAGCACTTTTCCTACGACCGCTGGGAGCGCTGCGCCGCCGAGGCGCTCGCCGCTGACGGCGTCGACCTGGCCTGGTACACCACCAGGGAGCGCGGCTACGGCGAGGTGCTGCCCTGGGACCACCTCGACGCGGGGCTGGACAGGGACTGGCTCTGGCAGGACTGGCTGGCCGCCATCGACCCGGCCGGAGCTGACGAGGTGGAGGACTGCCGCTGGACGCCCTGCTTCGAGTGCGGCGTCTGCCCGGCGATGGGCACCGAGATCCAGGCCGGCCCGACGGGCGCGAAGCTGCTCCCGCTCGCCGTGGCCGCCGGCCGCGCGCCAGCGCGGCCGTCGGATACCCCGGTGGCTCAGCAGGCAGCCGCCCCGGCGGGCGCGTCGCCTGGTCACGTGAGTCTCCCCGGGGGCCCCGTTCGGCATGCTGGCACTGGCGGCGGGGCGTAGATGGGCCGGCCCGTGCCTGCCCGGCCGCCGGCAGCGATGTCTCGATGAGCCGGCCTGTGCCCGCCGGCCCGCCGCCGGCACCGGTCGCCCAGCGACTTGTCATCCGGTACGCTAAAAGAGGCAGGATGCGTTTCGCGAGTCACAGGGATATCGCGCGCGCCGTGGAGCGGGGAGTGCGAAGGGCCGGATTGCCCATCGCCTATTCGGCGGGCTTTTCCCCGCACCCGAGGATTTCTTACGCGGGGGGAGCGCAGACGGGAATCGCGAGCGAGGCTGAGTACCTGGAACTCGCGCTCACCGGGCAGTGCGCATCCTCCGACGTGCGGGACCGGCTCGATGCTGCCCTGCCGAGCGGAATTGATGTGATTGAGGTTTTCGAGATGACCAGCGGCCAGTCCGCTGGCCGGCTGGATGCCCTGAGGCTGGAGGCATCCGACTGGGAAGTAGTCCTTCCCGGAGTGACGCCCGCCGACGCGGCGCGGGAGGTCGCGAGGCTCGCGCGCGAGGCCGTGATCGCGCTTCGCGACGGCAGTGTGCTCGACCTCGGCGCCGCCGATCGGGAAACGTCGCCCGCGACGCGCGACGACTCGCTGCCCTCCGTCTTCGCGGAGCTGTCGGCCAAGTTCCGCGCCGGCGAGGTCGAGCGCACCGTCAGCTACTACGTGTCGCTCGGCAACGACGACCTCGCCAAATGGACCGTGCGCGTCGACGCGGCCCGCTGCGAGGTGACGCCAGGCAAGCCGGCGGGCGGCGCGGCCGACTGCGTGCTCAAGACCAGCCCGGAGCTCTTCACGCGCATCGTCCGCGAGGCGTACGTGCCCGGCCCGGCGGACTTCCTTTCCGGCGCCTTCAAGTCGAACGACGTCGCGCTGCTCATGACGTTCCAGCGCGTCTTTCAGCTCGACGAGCCGTCATGAAGTACCTCGTCACGGGCGCGACGGGGTTTCTGGGTGCGCACCTGGTGTACGCGCTCGAGGCGCATGGCCACGAGGTCGTGCCGTACTCGCGCGCGCACGGCGGCGACGTGCGCGACGGAGCGCGGGTTCGCGCGGCGGCGAGCGGGTGCGACGGCGCCTTCCACTGTGCCGGCCGCGTCTCGCGCAAACCGGAGGACGCCGAGGAGATGTACCGCGTTCACGTCGAAGGGACCAAGGCCGTGCTCGACGCATGCGCTTCGGCGCGCGTCGGGCGCGTGGTCGTCGCGTCGACGAGCGGCACCATCGCCGTCGGCGAGGATCCGGATCACGTCGCGACCGAGGACGACGACGCGCCGATCGGCCTCGTGGGCCGCTGGCCGTACTACCGCGCGAAGCTCTTCGCCGAGCGCGCCGCGTTCGAACGCAACGACGGTAGGCTCGAGGTCGTCGCGGTGAATCCGAGCTTGCTGCTCGGCCCGGGCGACGAAGGGGGTACATCGACCGAGGACGTGCGTCGGCTGCTCGAAGGATCGATCCCAGCGGTGCCTGCCGGCGGCCTGTCGTTCGTCGACGTGCGCGACGCCGCCGAGGCCATGCGCCTCGCCATGCTCCGGGGCCGCCCCGGCCAGCGCTACCTCGTCGGTGCGTGCAACCTCACCGTGCGCGACTTCTTCGGTCGCGTCGCGCGTGCGGCTGGGACGGCGCGGGGGCCCTGGCTCCCGATGCCCAAGGGCGCCAAGGTCGCCCGCGCGGGTGCCGCGTGGATCGAGCGCGCAGCGGCTTCGCTGGGCGTCAGCACGGGAGTCGACGCGGTCAGCGTCGAGATGGGCCAGTACTTTTGGTACCTCGACGCGGGCAAGGCAGAGCGTGAGCTCGGATGGACACACCGCGATCCGAGCGAGACGCTTTACGACACGGTGGAAGACCTGCGCGCCCGCGGCGTCGTGTGGCCCTCCGACGCGATGGTCGAGGGCGCTTAGCGCCTAACCTCTCCGGACGAGCGCACCAGCGGGGACCAAGGACGCCGCGCTCCGGGCCGCGAACTCGCTCGAGCTGCGCGCATGCGCTTCGGCCATCCGCTCGCGCAGCACGGCAGCGGCATCCCCATCGCCGGGCGAGACGCGGCTGCGGATGAACACCTCGGCCGCCTTGTACGAGCTGCGAACCAGCGGCCCCGACGCGACGTAGACGAAGCCCATCCCGCGTCCCTGCCGCGCGAACGCGTCGAACTGCTCCGGCGTCACGTACCGATCGACCGGCGCGTGCTTCGGCGTCGGACGCAGGTACTGGCCGACCGTCACGACGTCGACGCCCGCGGCTCGCAGATCGCGCATCGTCTGCACGACTTCGTCGTCCGTCTCGCCGATGCCGACCATGATGGAGCTCTTCGTCAGCATCGGACCTGCGGCCCCACCCGCCGTCCCGGCGCGGCCACGCGCGCGCCGGAGGACGTCGAGGGACTGCGCGTAGCTGCACCGCGCGTCGCGGATGACGCGCTGGAGGCGCTCGACCACCTCGATGTTGTGCGCCCAGACGTCGGGCCCGGCCGCGATCGTCGTGTCGACGCAGTCGAGGTGGCCTCCGAAGTCGCCGAGGAGCGTCTCGACCAGCATGTCGGGGCGAAGCTCTTTCAGCCGGCGCACCGTGCGCGCGACGTGCTCCGCGCCTCCGTCGAGCAGGTCGTCGCGGTCGACCATCGTCATGACGACGTACTGCAGCGGCATACGCGCGAGCGCGCGCGCGACGTGCTCCGGCTCGCGGACGTCCACGGCGCCCCGCGGCTGCCCCGTCGTGACGGCGCAGAAGCGGCAGCCGCGCGTGCAGGTGTCGCCGAGGAGCATGACCGTCGCCGTCCCCTCGCTCCAGCACTCGCCGATGTTGGGGCAGCGCGCCTCCTCGCAGACGGTGTGAAGGTCGAGGCTGCGGAAGGTGGCCTTGAGCTCCGCGTAGCGTTCGCCGCCGGGCGCGCGGACCTTCAGCCAGGGGGGCTTCGGGGCGAACCGGACGACGTCGGACATGACGAGGTTCTAGCACTAGCTGCGCCCTCCAGCAGACCGGTCCCAGCGTGCCGCTGTCGAGATGCAGCGAAGCGCCCCCCTTGCTGTCATCCTGAGGCCGAAGGCCGAAGGACCCCATGGGCACCGAGGATCTGTGGGCGCAGTGGGGTCCTTCGCTTCGCTCAGGATGACAGCAAAAGCTAGTGCGCCAGCGCGGCCAGGGTCTCCTCGGACGGTGGCTTCGCCTCGCCACGCTCGGTGAAAAGGGCCGTCACGAGCCGCGCGGGCGTCACGTCGAAGGCCGGGTTGTCGGCGCGGACTCCGGCCGGCGCGACGACGGCGCCCGCGAACGAGAGCACCTCGTCCTCGTGGCGCTGCTCGATCGGGATGGCCGCGCCATCGGGGCAGGCGAGGTCGACGGTGCTCCACGGGGCCGCCACGTAGAACGGGATGCGGTGGGCGTGCGCGAGGCATGCGACCCCGTACGTCCCGATCTTGTTGGCGACGTCGCCCGACCGCGCGACGCGGTCCGCGCCGACGACGACCAGATCGACCCCACCACGCCTCATGAGCTGAGCGACCATGGAGTCGGTGATGAGCGTGACGTCGAAGCCGTCGCGCGAGAGCTCCCACGCCGTCAGCCGCGCCCCCTGCAGGACGGGCCGCGTCTCGCACGCGACGACCTTCACACGCTTGCCCTGCGAGCGCGCCGCCCGCACGACGCCGAGGGCGGTCCCGTATCCGCCGGTCGCGAGGGCGCCCGCGTTGCAATGAGTGAGGACCGTCGCCCCGTCACCGACGTGCGCCGCGCCGACCTTGCCCATGGCGACGCATGCGGCGACGTCCTCGCGGTGGATTGCGCGCGCCTCGGCGGCCAGCAGCCCGACCCGCACCTCGGGTGCCAGGGCTGCCGCGTCGCACGCCGCCCGCATCATCCGGTCGAGCGCCCACGCGAGGTTCACGGCCGTGGGGCGCGTCCGCCGCAAGGCGCTCGCGGCCGGCCGCAGCGACTCGATGAACTCCCCGGAGTCCCGAGGGGCCTCCCGCGCCGCGAGGACCAACCCGTACGCCGCCGCGATTCCGATGGCGGGCGCCCCCCGAACGACAAGCCGCGAAATCGCGTCCGCGACCTCCACCGCCCGCGTGAGCGTCAGGTACTTCTCCTCCGAGGGCAGCAGCCGCTGGTCCATCATCAGCAGCTGCGCGTCGCCCGGCATGAGCTCCACAGCCGAATACGTCGCCCCGCTCAGCGGCTCCGGATGTTCAAGGATGTTTCTCATCTTCTACTGAAAGGCGCCGGGGGCGATGCTCGCCGTCGTCGCGCGCATCTTCGCGAAGATGTCGTCGGCTCGGCCTGCGAGCTGCGCCGCCTCGGCCGCGGCGTCGGCGTTCGACTGGTGGCCCGGCATCCGCCGCAGCAATGCCGCATACGCGCGGCAACTGCGGGCGAGCTCGAGCTCGTTGCCCATCGCCTCGAAGATGCCCATCGACTGCTTCACCAAGGCCGCGGCCTCGGCCAGCGCCTCGGGACTGGAGCTCGCGCCGCTGCCCGCCGCGATCTCGCCGAGCAGACGCAGCGCCACCCCTTGCTGCGCGCGGCTGCCCGAGGTGGCGTAAAGGGAGACGGCGTCCTCGACGGACCGGCGCGCCTTGGCCAGGTCGCCCCGCTCGAGATACGCCCGCCCGAGCGCGCTGCGCACCTCTGCCAGCGCCAGCTTGTCGCCTCCCTCGTCGGCCGTGTCTTCGCTCTGCTTGAGCAGTGCCGCGCCCTTGTCGGCGTCGCCCCGGCGGTGGTGCATGCCGCCGAGGTTCGTCAGGATGAGCGCCGTGCGGTTGCGATCGCCCACTTCTTTTGCCGCGGCGTAGGCCTCCTGAAAGTAAGCGAGGGCCCTTTCGTCCTGGCCCATGTCGCGCGCCACGGCCCCGAGGCTGTTGAGCGTGCTGGCGGCGCCCACGAGGTCCCCGTTGTCGCGGCGGATGCGCAGCGCCTGTTCGAACGACTCGAGGGCCGACACGTGGCTCCCGGAGTCCTGCTGAACGACGCCGAGGCTGTTCAAGCTCGACGCGATGCGCAGAGCATCGCCCGCCTTGCGGCGCATCGCGAGCGACCGCGCCGTGTACTCGAGAGCGAGAGCGTAGTCGCCCCGGAGCCAGTGCAGGCGCGCGATGTCATCGAGCCCGTCGGCCGTGCCCGTCTCGTCCTGGGCCTGACCGAAGAGCGCCAGCGCGGCCGTGAGCTGCCGGCTCGCCTCGTCGAGGCGGCCCGTGTCGCGGTAGATGCGCCCGATGCGCTGGTGCGCGATGGCGCCCATGCTCCTCAGGTCGAGCCGCCAGGCGCGCGTGGCCATTTCGTCGAAGGCCTGGTGCGCCTCTTCGTTTCGGCCGAGGGCGCGAAGGACGTCACCGTAGCGGTGCAGCGTCTTCATGCGAAGGTCCTCGTCGGCCGGGTCGCATTGGTCGAGCAAGGCGAGGCCTTTGGCGAGAAGCTCGGCGGCTTTGGCGTTGGCGTTGCGTGACCGCGCTTCCTCGCCGGCTTCGACGTACGAGACCGCCGCCAGGGCCGTGGCGCCCGCCTTCTCGCGGTGGCGGGCGAGCATCTCGAGGTACTCCTCGCTCGTATCGGCGCTCTCGCGAAAGCTCAGGCACTCAGCGATCGCGCGGTGGTGGCGGCGCGCCGCAGCGGGTGACGTCAGCCGGACAAGGGCCTCGCGCTCGAGGTTGTGCTTGAACACGTACTCCTCGTCGCCCGCGAACGTGCTGTCCGGCAGCCGCAGGACGTAATCGCGATCGACCAGCTCCGCGAGCATCGCGCGGATGGCGACGACGTCCTCTGCCTCACCGCCCTCCCACACCTCGGGCGGCGACTCCGCGAGGCGATGGATGGCGACCAGGCCGCCGAGCCAGAACACGCCCCCCATCGCGGCCGCCCGTTCGAGCAGGACCCGTTCGTCGAGGGCGAGCGCGGCGATTCGCGCCTGCACGGCGTCTTGCACCGTGAGCGGCACTTTGACCGTCACGAGCTTCTCGGTGTGCACGCTCCACCGCTCGTCCTCGAAGTCGTCGGTGACCTCGAGCACGCCCGTGTCGTGGTAGAGGCGGACCATCTGCTCGAGCAGCGCCGGGTTGCCGCCCGCCATCGTGACCGCCGAGTCGACGAGGTCGTCGACCTCGGGTGCGTCGCCGCACGGAGCGAGCAGATCGCGCATCGTGATGGCGGCGTCTCCGTCGGACAGCGGCGAGAGATCGATCGCGGAGTGCCTCGCCGCGCCGGCGCGCCGCCAGCCGTCGTGGCGCGCGAGCATCTCGGGCCGGGTGAGGCAGAGGACGAGCGTCGGCCCACGCAGGTTCTCGACCAGGTACGAGAGCAGCTCGAGCGAGTCGTCGTGCGCCCACTGCAGGTCGTCGAAGAGCAGGATGAGCGGCTCTTTGGCCTTGCCCGCATCGGTGTCGATGAAGTTCTTGATGATGGCCCGCCGCATCGATCGCATCTGCTGCGGATCGCCCTCGACGGCCTTGATGAGCGGCGAGTCCTGGAAGCTCAGCTCGAGGAGCTGGCCGAGAAAGTAGGCGACGTCGCCGACCTTGCGATCCTCGAGCACACGGGCGAGCTGGGCGCGCACCTGGGCCTTGGCCGCTTCGGGCGCCATCCCCTCGATGATCCCGAAACGCGCGCGAAGGATCCGCGCGAAGACCTCGTGCGCAGGCCCTCCCTCCCGGGCCGACCCACGGAACACGCGCGACGCCCCCTCCGGGGCGGCCTCGCGCAGGCGCAAGAGGAAGTCGCGGACGAGCCGCGTCTTTCCGATCCCGGTGGCACCGACGACCGTCACCGTGTGGGTCTGCTGTCGGTCGCGGACGGCGGAGTGCGCGAGCTCGAGCGCGCGCATTTCTGCGGCGCGTCCGGCAAGGCCCGCGCGGCGCTCGACCGCGGCAAAGCGGCTGGAGGGAAAGAAGCTGTCGGTGGGCACGTTCGCCGTCAGAATAGCGTAGCGGCCGCGTCGATGCCGTCCTGCCGCGAACTTGGCCTCTTGCGTCACCGCGTGTTTACCGTCGTCCCCGTGCGCGCCGCCCCCATCGCCTTCGCCGCGCTCGTCGCGACCGTCACGCTCTCGACGGGGGCGTTTCCCGGGCCGCGCATGCAGGGGCTCGCCTCGGGCCCGGGCCTGAACGCGAAGGTCGCGGCCGGGATGGGGATCGGGCCCGCGGCGCTGCGGTTCGGGCGCAGCCTCGGGTCACCCACCCAGGGTCGCCTCATCGGAGGCATGCACCTCACCGAGAGCGAGTTTCTGCGCATCGTGCCCGCCGACGCCGCCGGCGACGTTCGCTGGGGCCTCGAGCCGCTCGTCGCGATGCTCGACCGCGCGGCGCGCTTGGTCAAAAAGCAGTTCCCCGACGCCGTGGAGTCGGTCGGGCACCTGTCGCGCGAGGGCGGCGGCGACGTCGACCAGCACAGGTCCCACGAGAGCGGACGCGACGCCGACGTGGGGTTTTATATCCGGAGCTTCAGCGGCCGGCCGCTCTTGCCGTCGCACTTCGTGACGTTCCGCGGCGACGGTACCGCGGCGACATGGCCGGGCGCCTACTTCGACGACGCGCGCAACTGGGCGCTCGTGGCGGCGCTCCTCGGCGATCCGCAGGCGCGTGTGACCCACCTCTTCGTCGCCTCCCCGCTCCGCGCCCGCTTGCTCGCCTACGCGGAGCGGACCGGCGCCCCGACGCACCTGCGCCTCAGGGCCGCCGAGCTGATGCAACAGCCGCACGGCACCCTCCCCCACGACGATCACTTCCATGTGCGCATCGCCTGCCCCGCCCACATGACGGGTTGCGTCGAAAACCCCGCCCCGCGAATCGTTCACGCGCGCGTCTCCCCCCCGTCGCACCCCCCTCGTCCC
>PLIR01000433.1 GCA_003139415.1 Myxococcales bacterium
GCCTCCGCGGCGCCCAACCCCGACAAGCCATCCACCCCGGACTATGGGCCGATCTCGTCGGCAGGAACGGCCTACGCGCTACACGCTCCTAGAGCGGAGCACGGATCTCCACGGGCGGAAGCGGCAAGAGCACATCGTCGCCCGTCGGCTGCAAGGTACACGTGCCCGTGACGCGGAACGCGTGCAGCGGGTATCCATCGGCCGCGCGCCGCCGGTCGCCCACGAAGAACTCGCCGTTCAGCCAGGCCGTCCCTTCGAGGTCGAAGCCGCCGTCGGCACCGGCGGTCGCGAACGGACTGTTCGACGCGGAGGCGAAGACGGCGCCCGAGCTCGGGTCGAACGTGACGACGGAGGTCGAGTTCGCGATCGTCGCGTCAGCCACGATCGCCGCCCCGCAGCCCCCCGAGATCGCCACCTCGGTGACGCTCCCGCCCAGATCGGCCTCGTGGGCGATGAGCGCGCTCGTCGACGTCGCCGTGTCGAACCGTTCGACCCCGGCGAGCGGTTCCCCCGCGTCGTCGAAGTTACCAGGCTCGGCGAGCCACAGGAGCCCTGCGTCGGGATCTTGCGTCATCTCGAAGGGGTTCCGGCCGGCGAGAACGATCGTGTCCTCGACTGTGCCGCTCTGAACGTCGAGGCGAAGCATCCACGACGGCTGCGCGGACACATAGTCCTGCATGTTGTTCAGGCGTTGCAGGGGCACGAAAGCCTTTTCCCCTGACGGGGTCGCGACGATCGCGACGCCCATCGCGTCGGGATTGCCGTCGCTGTCGTAGGACGAGAGATCGATCGTCCGGACCACTCCGCCGTCGGACGACAGGACGAGGAGCGTCGGAACGTTGTAGAGGGGGACCCACATCGAGCCGTCGCTCGCGATGGCGACGTCGTACGGGTTCGACGTCCCGGGATGGTTGGCTTGGTGGACGCTCCATTCCTGCAAGGGCGTACCGCATTGGGGATCCAGCGCGAAGATGGCGTCGAGGTCGCGTGCCACATAGAACGCATGGCCACCCGAGATCGCGAGCGCCGGATCGGCGCCGAGGTTCACGCGCCCAGTGACCGACCATACGGTGCCCGCCGTGGCCATCGCGCCGACGGCGCTCGAGGTGTAGTCGCTCGCGACCCAAAGTGCCGAGGATCCGGGGCACGCCGAGGGGGGCGCCGGTGGCGCGCTCGGTCCGCTGCACGCTGCGATGGCCGCGCCAGCCAGCATCGGCACGAGCGAGGAGGGCCACGCAGCACGCTGCCGGCTCATCGCGTCTCCGCGCGACTGGTGTAACGCGCGCTCACGAGGAACGTGCGTCCCGGGAGCGGGTACTCGTAGTAGTCGCCGATGGGCTCGTGCACCAGGCCGAACGCACCCTCGTAGGTCGCCGTGCGCACGTCGAACAGGTTTCGAACGTCGAACGCGATGCGCACGCCATGTGCGGCGTCGAGCCGTGCGCCCACCGACGTGAGGACGCGCGGCGGCACGAGGATGCTGCCCGAGTTGTCGGCGACCATGCCGCTGAGGGCGTCGACGCCGACACGAACGCTCGCGGGGCCGACCCTGCCAATCACGTCGCCGACGAAGTCGTTCGCCGGTCGCCCGGGGAGCTCGGGGTGGAGGCACGCCCCGACGATCGCCTCGCAGGCCGACTCGTTTTCGGTCGCGAGCCCGGTGTACGCCGCGCGCACCTCGACCGGGCCCGCGGCGGCGCGAATGTCGGCCTCGATGCCGCGGAGCGACGCGAGGCCGATGTTGGTCGCCTCCGACCGTCCGTAGGCGCCCACGGGCACGAACGTGATGAGGTCGCGGGCCCACGTCGCAAATCCGACGATCTCCGCGGACAGAAGCAGCGGTCCCCATCCTCGCTTCAGGCGCGCACCCGCATCCATCGTCCACGCCGACTCCGGGAGCAGATTCGGGTCGCCGATGAACGCCCCGCGATCGCCATAGAGTTCGACGAAGCTCGGCGGGCGCCCTGTCGCGCCGCCATGCGCCGCGAACGTCGCCCACGCGAATGGGAGCTCGATTCCGAGGTGGCCCGTTGGACGCAGCTCGCCGGTGGTGGTCGTCGATGCATTCGACCAATCGTCGAGGCGGGCGGCGATGGCGAAGCGCGCGTGCTCGGCGGCGCGCCAGTCGGCGTCCAACGCGGCGCCTGCGGACAGGCGCGTAGCGCCGGCAGGGACGGGGGCTCCGACCGTGTCGCCGGGAGCAAAGCGCTCGGCGCTTCCGTCGAGGCGGACCTCGATCGACGTCCTATCGAGCGGTCGGCCGTTCCATCCGATGGACCCGCCCGTGGCGTGGATGACCTGGTCGGCGACTGTCGGGCCGAGCGCGGCCGACCCCTGGACGTCCGACAGCTCGAGCCCTTCGCGGCGACCCCAACCGCGCACGCTCCACAGCCCGGAGCCCGCGCCGCCCGTGAGCTGGAGCGAGGCGAGCTCGCGGTCCGAGTCGAGCTCGGCGAAGGGAGTCGGGCCGAGCACTGTGCCCGGGAGGCCCTGATGGCGCGCCTGCGCGAGCGTCGTCACCGTGAGCGTGCCCTCGTTGGTCGCCGACCAGCGCACGGGCGTCGCCCACGAGACCAGCCCGTTGACGTCCGCGTGCCCGGCGTTTTGAAGGGTCGCGTAGACATCGTGCCCCGGCGTCGTCGCCGTCGGATCCAGGTACGTGAAGTCGCCATCCGAGCGCGAGGCGCTCAGGGCCGTCACGAGCCGGGCGCCGGCGCCCGTGTCGCGTACGTCGGCCACGCGCATGCGGGCCTCGCCGTAGCTCCCGATGGCCCCCCAGCTCTCGGTGATAGGGGGTGCCGTCGGCTTCGGGGGATCAAGCACGAGCGTACCGCCGAGGGACCCAGGGCCGAGCGCCGCCGGCGCGAATGTGCGGTGCACGTGGACGACCGCGCCGGGCCAGAGCGGCAAGGTCGATAGGTCGAGCGACGGGTCGGACCCGCCCGTCAGCGGCACGCCGGCAAACACGACGGCGACCTCCGTCGACGACGACCCGCGAATGCTGAGGGTCGCGAACGAATCGTCGGCGCCGTAACGGCGAACGTGGACGCCCGGGAGCGGCTCGACGAGGCTTGCGGTGTCCGTGACCTCGCGAACCGAGTCTCGCTCGCTCGCGCTCGACGAGAAGTCGCCTGGTGCGTCTCCGCGCACGGTCACGTCCTCGGTCGATCCCTGGGCCGCGGCGGCGCGAGCAAGCGTCGTCGCGACGGAGACGAGGAGCACCGCGGGGGCGACGCGCAACCCGAGCTCACGGCGTCTCGGCGTTGATGATCGCGATCGCGTCGAGATCGAAGCCGGCGTTGTCCGGCCTGGGGCCGGCCTCGGGGCATTGCTCGTCGGTCTTGTCGACGATCCTGACGTAGCGAGCGTGCGTCACGCCCACGGTGGCTAGATCGAGCGCGAGACCTCCCGCGGCGTTCGGGTCGACGGGGGAGATGCCGTTCGAGGGTGTCGAGTAGACGACCTGCCAGCCGCCGCACGCCGCGGGGTAGGGCGGACTCACCCCGGTGCCGTCAGACGCTGCAGGATCCGCTGTCGGCGCGCAGGGAAAGGTGGTCCACGTCGTGCCGTCGTCGCTTACGCTGATTTCCCCGGGCTCGGCGTAGGGGTTGCTCGGGTCATCGTCGATCCAGAACGGGTTCTCGAACACGATGAAGTCCGCGCCGGGACCGTCCACGATGGCGTTCGGCGCGAACGTCAGCACGATGGATCCGCCGCTCCCGAGGGACACGACGTCGGTGCTGCCTTCGCAGCAGCCACCCCCGACGGGCGGCCCTTCGACGATCGAGGGCATCTCGGACTGGCCGTACCCGGTGCACGCGGTCGGGTTGAACGAAACGACGCCCGTGACGAACCTGTCGGCGCGTAAAACGGCGCCGTCGGGGAGTAGGTACCCACCGTCGTCGCTGGCGCCTGCTCCCGCATCTTCGCCGGCTGTCGCATCGTCGGTGGGCGCGCCAGCCCCCGCATCCCCCGAGATGCTCCAGGCGCCGCTGCTCGACCCGCCTTCTCCACTCGAGCCAACCGACCCGCCGGCGTCCGACGAGGGGCCAATGCGGTTGCCGCCCGCCGGCGACGCGGAGCCGCACGCGGCCGTCGCGATGGCGGCGCATACGAGCGCCGCGCGAAGGGCCAAGCCATCGAGCATCAACGCGGCTGCTGACACAACGCGCCTCCGACTGGATCGTCTACGCATGAACCGAGGCTTGCCCGCCTTCCCCAAGAAGGCTCCGGACAGCAGCGCACGTCCCAATTTCGGCGTGCGCACCATCGGCAGGTCTTCGGACTTACGGGCATTTCGGTCCGTGGACCGAGTTCGGTCCGTGTGGACCGAGTTCCTAACAGCTGCCGCTTCCCAGGCCCGCACGTGCGAACCCAGTGCTCTATGGCAACCTTCGTTCCCGTTTACCGCTGCGGGGCAGTCCCGGATTCACACCGGGTTCCCTTTTAATCCCGTCCGGGCGACACCCGAGCGAGCACCGATAGCGATGGGCGTTCTATCAAACAGCGACCCACTGTCAAGACCATCCCCCAGCGACTCGGCTGGAACCCGAGCCCGGTTGGCTCCACATCCTCGCTTCCCAGACCTGGAAGGTGGCGCTGCGTATTCGATCTTCTCGGTCCTCGAGGCGGCGAAGATCACTCGGCGCGCTCTGCCAGGTGGAACATGCAGACGTAGAAGGTCACGCTTCGAGGTGTCGTAGCTGCGTCTTGTAGACGTGGGAGGTCAGGCTTCGAGTCTCGAAGCTCAGTCCTGCAGACGTGGAAGGGTCACCGTCGAGCCTTCCGAGCCCAGTCTTGCAGACGTAGCCGCACCGTAGAGGGCACATCGATTGCACCGGCAGCGCGAGTATGTGGCTCGAAGCCGTGCTGACGAAGGATGATCTTCAAGACGTCTTCGAACAATTCGCGCCGCTCACGATTCGCCTCGGCGAGAGCGGGGAACTGACGCTCGACGCGCCGTCGGACGTGACATTCGCCTCCGAGAGCGGCGTCCGAGTCGTATGCAGCGCGAAGCTCGAGTGGTCCATTCTCGGTCTGCATGTCCCGATGACCATCCATTCACTCGTCGCGCTCATCACCCCGATCATCGAGCGACCCGGCGCCGAGGACGAAGCGCTCGTCTTCAAGCTGGCACTCGAGCACGCGGACATCGCCGCGTTGCCCGCCCTGTTCGAAGGCAGCGTGACCGCCCGCGTGAACGAAGAGCTGCAGAAGAAACACGTGGAGCTCTCGTGGGAGTTTCGCAAATTGCTCGACCACGTCTTCGCCTTGCCGCCGACCCTCGAGTCGGCGAGCGCGCTTGCGCTCCGGGTCAAGGGGTCGGTCGTCAAGACGACACGCGACGCTCTAGGGTTCGCGTTGAACCTACAAGTCGACATCCGCCCCCGCGCCTTCGGGACTCCGCGGTGACCGCCTGCTCGGCCTCGTGCCGAGCGATCGCGACCTTTGGCGCAATGCCGGATGATTGGCAAAACGCGCGGATGGACCGTCACCCCGCGACCGCCACGCCCCGCGCCATACGGCTTCCCGTGGTCGCGGAGGCGTGAGTTCGGCGGTACGCGCTACTTGGCCGACGGCTGGACGACGATCTCGACGCGGCGATTGTTGGCGCGGCCTTCGGCCGAACCGTTGTCCGCGATCGGTCGCGAGAGCCCGAAGCCCTGCGCCGTGATGCGATCGCTCGAGATTCCTCGCGACACGAGGTACGTGCGAACGGCGTCGGCGCGCTTCTGCGAGAGGTCGAGGTTGAAAGACGCCTGCCCCTGCGAATCGGTGTGGCCTTCCACCACCATCTTCGAGTCTGGGTCTTGTTCGGTCAGCGCCTTGGCGACATCGCCGAGCTTCACCTGAGCGTCGGGCAGCAGGTCCCATTTCGCTGACGCAAAGAGCACGCTTCCCGACAGCGTGATCACCATTCCGCGCGCTTCCTGCTTCACGGACCCGATGCGCTGCAGATCGGCGATCGCCTGGGCGGCGCGCTTCTCGGCATCTGCCCGGGCTTGCTCGGAGTTTTGCAGCGCCTGGCCTTGGGCCGCCAGCTGCTGGTTCGCCCTGCCCAGCGCCGCCGACGTCCCGCGCACGGTCGCTGTCTGAGACGCGTTCATCTGTGCGGTTACGCTGTCCGACTGCTGCGTCGCGACCATGGTGCGCGCGCGTGACTCCGCGATCTCGACGCGCCGTTCGGCGGTGTACGCGATGTCCTTGGTTTCCTGGGGATCGGCGTTGTTCGAAAGGGACTTCTCGGCCCTGTCGAGCGTCTCTTTGGCCGTGAGGAGATCGGCCGGATCGAGTCGTGCCGTCTGCCCGTTCTCCGCGCGGTCGTAGGCGCTTCGCGCGCTCACGAGCTCGCCCGGAGCCGACGCGGTGGCGCACGCGGCGAGCATGCTGCAGACAGCCAGCGCGCTACAGGATCGGAAGGTCTTCATTTGACGGCTCCTTGGATGGCGTTGGTGTTTGCCGTCGCGTTCGACGTATCGACGGCTCTCTTCACGTCGACCGCCGCGTTCAGCTCGCGCGCCAGGGCAAGGGCGAGCTCCGAGTCGGCCCGGGCGCGGGCGAGCACGAAGTCGGCCGCGCGGTTGTCGCCGTCGGCCATCTCCTTCTTGGCCAACGCCACCTGCTCGTCGGCGAGCTTGAGATGGAGCTGCGCAGCCGGCTGATTCGCGGCTCCGAGCTCGCGAGCGCTGCGCTGAGCGGACTCGGCGTCTGCGAGATGCTGCGTCGGAGGAGGGAAGGTGGCCGCGCACCCGAGGAGCGCGAGTGCGGGGATGGTGAGAATCGATTGAGTGTGCATGTAGCCGGCGCATACGCACGAAGCGCGCCATGGCACCCTCTGCGCGACACACACATGGCACGACCATTGCTGGGTAGGCAGCTCTTGCGACCGAGCGCCATGAATCTTGAACGTGGACTTCTTGTGACGGAGAGCATCGAGCTTCGATCTCTGATTGGGCAGGGCGGGATGGGACAGGTATGGTCCGCATTTCACCTGACCCTCTGCCGCGAGGTCGCGGTCAAATTCCTTTCGGGCCCGCTCGCCGAGAATGCCGCGGCCCTCGAACGCTTCTCCCTCGAGGCGCAGACCATCGGGCGTCTGCAGTGCCCGTACGTTCCCCAGGTCTTCGACTTCGGAAAGATGCCGGACGGGTCGCCGTTTCTCGTCATGGAGCTCCTCGAAGGCACCGGCCTGCAGTCGATCCTCGAGAAAGACGGGGCCCTCACGCTTTCGCAGACGGAGCGCCTCGTCGGTCAGATGTGCACCGTGCTGTCGCTGGCGCACGGGCTCGGCCTCGTTCACCGCGACATCAAGCCCGACAANNTGCTCGACTTCGGGATCGTGAAGGCCCTCGACCTGTCCAAGGCCGACCTCACACGCACCGGCAGCACGATCGGCACGCCCAGCTACATGAGCCCCGAGCAGCTCATGGGCGAGAAGACGATCGATGGCAGCGCGGACCTTTGGTCGCTGGCCGTCGTGGCGTACTGCTGCCTCACGGGCGAGCTTCCGTTTGCGGGCGAGACATTCGGTGCGGTCTGTCTGGCGATTCACAACGACGAGGTCGTGGCGCCAAGCACGCGTCGATCCGGCCTGCCCGAGCCTCTCGACGCATGGTTCCGAAAAGCCCTCCATCGTTTACCCGGCGAACGCTTCGAGTCGGCGTCGGAGATGTTCACGGCGTTTTCCGCCGCGGTGTCGACGAATTCGGTGGTTTCGCTCGCGGCCACGTCCGGTCTGCCACCCGGAGACCCAACAACCCTGGAGGCGCCTCTCCTTTTGACCCGATCCAGGAGGCCGACGGCGCGACGGCCGTCGAGTCTGAAGCCCTTTGGAGTCCTCATCGCGGTTGCGGTCGTGCTTTTCGCCGCCGTCAGTTGGCTGGATCCGGATCTCGCGCCCACGTGGTTGTCCGCCGGCCGCGTGGAGAGGGCCTGGGCGGGGGCCCTCGGCCGAAGGGCAACGACGTTCGCGAACAGCGGGCCGCCTCGGGCCCCGACCGCGCTCTCCGCGCCAGACGTTGCGCCGGTAGTCGATGCGGGTTCCCTGGCGCCGGTGCCGGTGGCGGCATCCACGCCGGACGCCGCAGCGCCCGTTGGGATGCGTATCCCCCCCCGCGCCGCGATTCCCGCCCCTCCGCGCGCCGCGATCCCCCCCCGCCAGCGTGAGCCTGCGGTTCCGGTTCCCGTCGCCGAATCCGCGTGGACCGCGATTCCGAACTCGCCGGAGGCACCGGAAGCCACCCCGCAACCCGCCGCGACAGCCAACCCCTACGCGCCATGACGGGCGCGGCCTTCCTC
>PLIR01000089.1 GCA_003139415.1 Myxococcales bacterium
AACCCGACCTACTACGAAGAGGGCTACATCTACGAGCCGACGGCGCTGCCCGTGACGATCGGCGGCTACTCGTGGGTGGCGTTCACCTCCCGGCGAATGTACGGCAACGTCGCGACCATCAATCCGTACTGGAGCGACCCGCGCTACCAGGACATCAGCGTGCAGCCAACGCCGAAGAAGATCTGGATCGCGGCCATTTCGTCCAACCCGACGCCTGGCACCGATCCGAGCTTCCCGGCGTTCTACTTGCCGGGTCAGGAGCTGCAGGCGGGCAACGCGCGCGCCTACTTCGCGCTCGCCGCGTGCGAAGCGCCGGGGCCCCCGTCGGCGGCCACGCTCTGCACGAGCAACCTGGATTGCTGCGGCGGCTCGGCTTCTCCGCCCACGGCGATCTGCCAGCTTGACCCTCCGCCGCTTGCCAATCCACCGACGTCGCACTGCGTGACGATGTCCACGTCGGCGTGCGTCGCGGACGGCGCTTCGTGCACCTCGGACGTGCAGTGCTGCAACTTCGCGACAGGCTCGCGCTGCGGCAGCGGCACGTGTGCCCCGTTGCCCCCGCTGGTGCTGTACTCGTCCTCGTCGTTCACGAGCACGTATACGGGCTCCTGCGCCTCGGGCTCCGCGCCCGTGTGGAGGTTCTTCTACTGGGAGGCCGACACTCCGACCGGAACGTCGATCGCATTCCAGGCCGAGACATCGCCCGACGGCGTAGCGTGGGGCTCGAGCGTCGCGATCGGGACGGCGCAGCCGCCGCCCACGGTGACGCCGACGTGGACGTCGGCGGCGCAGACGGTGGATCAGGCGCTCCGGGCGGCTGGGCAGGTTTCGCAGCAGCAGCTGAAGATCATCGCCACGTTCAGTCCCGACTCGACGAAAACGAACACTCCGACCCTCACGAACTGGCAGGTTACATACGACTGTGTGAGCTCCGAATGAACATCGCTCGAGCCTCCTTCCTGGCCTTTGCCGTCGGCACGGGTGTCGCGGCTGGCTGCTCGCACACAACCAGCCCCCCGCCGCCGACGCAGGACAACGGCCTCGACGGCGGTGGAAGCTCCAGCTCGAGCAGCGGCGGGACCAACGACGGAGGGGGCGCCGGGGGCGCGACCGACGGCGGAGGGGTGGGCGGAGCGACGGATGGCGGAGGCACCCGGGGCGCGACCGACAGCGGAGCCGCTGGAGGCGGGACCGATGGCGGAGACGCGGGCGGCGGCACCGAAGGCGGAGCTGCGGGGGGCGGGACGGACGGCGGAGCCGGCGGGGACGCCACAGGCATGGGCGGAGCGGCCGAGGGCGGCGGAGCCGACGCGGGACGAGAGGACGCGGGGGGGCCGAGCGGACCGCCCTTGCCCGGACCCGTATGCAGCCAAACGGCGATCTGGGGCGCAGGGACGGAGCTGGCGATCTCCTCTTCTTCTTTGGACAATAGCCTGGGCGCGATCACGCCCGACGAGCTCACCATCGCGTGGACCATCGGCACGGGCAGCTCCGCGATGATCGCGTATGCCGATCGCGCCGCAGAAACGGATGCCTTCGGGACACCCCAAACGCTTTCGGCCGCCTCATTTGCAGACGATCGGGTCGCCATCAGCGCGGACGGCTTGCGTCTCGTCGTCGTCAACGGCGATCGCCAGGGCTTTTCGGAGATGACACGCACGGCGCGCATGGGCACGGGGAACACGTTCGGCGCGCCCAGCGTCGGCAGCTACTCGAATTTCGCCGGCACCCTGGCGACGACCACCCAGGCGTTCGGCGATCCGGTCCTCAGCGCCGACGACGAGGCGTTCTACTATTCGCTCTACGGGCGACCCGGGCAGTTGAACACCGTCGCACGGTCCACGCGGCTCTTGCCGAGTGACGCGTGGCCCGTTGGAGCGCTTCTGCCGACCAGCTCCGTGCTCGAGGAAGAACAAGAAGAGGTGCTGCTACGTCGGCGCCCCACCGCGATCTCGTCGGACGACCAGACGCTGTTCTACTGGGACGAGGTGAGTGGGACCGAGCGAGCCACGTGGCTCGACACGTCGACCGGCGTGTTCACCGGCTTCGTCGATCTCGGCGCGCGACAAGGGGCAAACCCCAACACGGCGTGCAATCGCCTGTACTACTCGGATGCGCCGGCCGGAGCTTCGTCGGATGGATCCGCGACGCTCGATCTGTTCGTCGCTTCGGACTGAAGGGCTACTCGCATTGCCTACGGCGCGAGCAGGACCTTTCCGCTGGTGTGGCGGCCCTCGAGCGCTCCGTGCGCCGCGGCGGCTTCGGCCAGGGGCACGGTTCGATCGATGCGGATCTTGATCTCGCCGCGCGCGATGGCGCCGAGGACGTCTTGTGCGCGCTCGAGCAGCTCGGCGCGCGTTGCGGTGTAGTCGCGCAGGGTCGGGCGGGTCGCGAAGAGCGATCCGCGGGCGTTGAGCGTCTGGAGGTCGAAAGGCGGCACCCGGCCGCTCGACTGTCCGAACAGCACCATCATCCCGCGCGGCCTCAAGCACAGGAGACTCTTGGCGAAGGTGGACGCGCCGACCGAGTCGTACACGACGTCGACGCCCTTTCCGCCCGTCTTCGCGCGCACGACCTCGTCGAAGGGCTCGCGCGTATAGAAGATCGCCTCGTCGAGGCCGGCGTCGCGGGCAAGCTTGGCCTTCTCGTCGGTCGAGACCGTGCCGAACACGCGGGCTCCGGCGCGCTTGGCCATCTGCACGACCAACGAGCCGACACCTCCGGCGGCGGCGTGGACGAGGCATTGATCGCCGGCCTTGAGCGGGAAGGTGGAGCGCACGAGGTAATGGGCCGTCATGCCCTGTAGCATCGCGGCGGCCGCCTCCAGCAAGCTCACGTCATCGGGCACGCCGACGAGTTTGTCCGCCGGCGCCAGCAGGTGGGTCGCGTAAGAACCAGGTACGGTCGCCCAGGCGACGCGCTGCCCGACCCGCGGGTCGGACACGCCATCGCCGACCGCCTCGACGACGCCCGCGCCTTCGGAGCCGAGCGTCACGGGCAGCTCGCCTCCGTAGGCGCCCGTTCGCGTGTAGACGTCCATGAAGTTGACGCCCGCGGCTTCGACGCGCACGAGAGCCTCTCGGGCGCCGGGCCGTGGCGTGGGAAGCTCTTCGAGCGCTAGCACCTCGGGGCCGCCCGCTCGGTGAACGCGTATCGCCTTCATGGTGCCCTCACGCACGCCGAGGGTCGCGCAAGATGTTCGGGGTCGCAAGCGGTCACAGGGGCTATGGCACACGGCGGTCGTCGATGTGCGGTCAGGACCGCGATGCCGCTCGGTCCCGCGGCGCCGTGATAGGGTTACCCCCCAGGGAGAAGTCCTCGTGCACTTCCTAAGCTCCACGACGGACGCGATCGGACCGGCGTGATGGAGGCGATCTGCCGCTAGACGCCGTTGGCTCACGCGCCGCGCTCGGGTACCGCGACTTTCGCCTCTACCTTGGCTCGTGGCTGCTCACGAACCTCGGCGCGCAGATGATTTCGGTCGCCGTCGGCTGGCAGGTGTATGAGGCGACCCATCGGGCGATCAACCTCGGGTACGTGGGGCTCGCGCAGTTCGTACCCGCGTTCGGCTTCTCGCTGGCCGCGGGGCACGCGGCCGATCGGTTCGACCGAGCGCGCATCGTGGTGGCGTGCAATGTCGTGCTGGCGGTTTGCGCGCTCGCACTCGCGGGGATCGCCGCCCGTGGCGTGGTCGGCGTCGCGCCCATTTACGTCGTGCTGTTCTTCGTCGGCGTCGCCCGCGCGTTCGAGGGGCCGGCGGCGCAGGCTCTTGTCCCTGGGCTCGTGCCGCCCGAGCACTTCCCGAACGCGGTGACGTGGGGGTCCACGGTCTGGCAGGTCTCGACGGTGGTCGGCCCGTCGCTCGGCGGGATCCTCTACGGCGCCGCGCACGGCGCCGCCTGGGTGTATGCCGTCGCTGGGGCGCTCTTGGCCATGGCCGCGGTGGTCCTGCTGCCCGTATCGGGAAGCCCGCCTCCGGGTGACGCGCAGGGCGTCTCGCTGAAGACGGTCTTCGCCGGCTTCAGCTATGTCCGCAGGCATCCAGTGATTCTCGGTTCGATCTCGCTCGATCTCTTCGCCGTTCTGCTCGGCGGGGCGACGGCGCTGCTGCCCATCTACGCGAGCGACGTCTTGCACGTCGGCCCGTGGGGCCTCGGCGTGCTGCGGAGCGCGCCGGCCGTCGGCGCGGCGGGCATGGCGATGGGCCTCGCGTACCGTCCCCTCGTTCGCCGGGCGGGTCCGATCATGTTGACCTGCGTCGCGCTCTTCGGCGCCGCCACGATCGTCTTCGGCCTGTCGCACGACTTTGGGCTGTCGTTCGCGTCGCTCCTCGTCCTCGGCGCGTCCGACATGGTGAGCGTCGTCGTGCGCTCGACTGTGGTGCAGCTGAAGACGCCGCACGACATGCGTGGCCGCGTGAGCGCTGTGAACATGATGTTCGTCGTCGCGTCGAGCGAGCTAGGCGAGCTCGAGTCGGGGTTGACTGCGGCGTGGCTGGGCGCCGTTCCTGCCGTCGTCGTCGGCGGCCTCGGCACCCTCCTCGTGGTGGCGCTCTACACGGTCCTCTTCCCCGACCTGCGCGCCGTCGACCGCCTCGATGACGTAAGCGAGCCGCTCTAACGGAGCCAGGCCTCTACTCGGCGGTTCCGTTGGCGGCCCTCATCCGAGGTGTCGTCGGCCACGGGCATGACGGCGCCCATGCCGCGCTCGAGCACGACGTGCAGGCCGCGGGCACGGAGTTGCTCGGCCACCACGGCCGCTCGTTGTTGCGAGAGCCGCAAGGCCTCGGCGCGAGATCCCTGGCCGTCCGAAAACCCCAGCAACACCACGCCTCGGCCGGCGTACTCGGGCCGGCCCAGCATGCCCACGACGCGGTTGAGATCGCGCAGGGCGCGGGTGTCGAGGTTGAGCCCGACGTCGAAGCGGAAGTCGATCGACATCCGGCAGGCGCCGCGCACCGCCTCGGTGTACTCGCGCGTGCACGTGGTGCACATCGAGGCGGACGCGTCGCATTCGGGCCGGAGATCGACGAAGCCGGCGGTGCGTACGATCTTCTGGCCGTCTTCGGAGAGCGCGAAGTCGACGAAGTCGCGCGCGGTCCGCGACGCACCCTGGGGTGCGTAGAGGTAGAGGCGCCGCGCCAGCGGGTAGTCCTCGGTCGCGACGGACATGGGCGTCGGCAGCATGGGGACCGAAGTCGAGTCCTGGACCATGATGGCCTTGGCGCTCCGCACGTAGGGCAGACCGATGAACCCGACGGCCCCCGGCTCGGCGGCGACCGCATCGGAGAGCTCTTCGCTCGACTCCTGCCGGAGGGCGCTCGTGACGAGCGGATGGTCGTCGAGGACGAGGAGACGGAAGGTGTCGTACGTGCCGGATCGGTCGTCGCGCGCGTGGACGACGATGGGCCGCGACTCGCCGCCGATATCGGACCAGCGGCGCAGGTCGCCGTCGAACACCTGCTGGATCCGGGATTTGGTGAGGGACGACACCGGGTTCGACGGGTTCACGATGACGGCGATCCCGTCGAGGGCGATGACGTGCTCGTTGGCCGCCGATGCGATGTTGAGCAGCGCCCCCTTGCCGTTCTCGTCGCCGTGCACTCGGCGCGAAGCCATGCCGAGGTCGCACGTGCCGGCGAGGAGGTCTTCAAAGGCCGTCGAAGAGCCGTGCGCGAAGACCTCGACGGACTCGACAGCGCGATCGCCGTCCCGGGTCTCGACGGAGAGCTCGTCCAGGGCAGTCCTTCGGCGCACCACCGCGGCGGCGCCGGTGCTCCTCCGTAGGAAGGCCTCGGCGAGCGCGGGCACCAACTCGACGCCCATGGTGTTCGAGCCGTGCACGCGCAGCACGACGCGCGGCGCGGGCGCTGCGACGACCGTCGGCGCCGCGGCGCCCGAGGTCTTCGCTGCATCCCGGGCGTGGTTCCACGTCGTCGACGCGGCGATCGCCCCCACAGTCACCAGCGTGGCTGCGGTCCACGCGGTCCACGTGCGCGTCCCCGTGCCGGTGGTCGCCCTGGAGGTGCTCGCAGTCGCGGGCGGCGGGCTCGCCGACGTGGCCGACGAATGCACACGCACGATGCCGGCCCGCGAGGGATGGGGCGTTTCCACGGCGGTGATGGGGGTTTTTACGCGAAGGGCCGAGGCGGCGCGTACGCGCGCGAGCGACGGGGAAGGCGCGTGGACGGGGTGGGGCGGCGGGAGAGCCGCGAGGGCGGCGAAGGCGGCGCCGGCCTCCAGGAAGCGCTTGGTCGGATCGCGCTCGACGCAGCGCGCGAACCAGTCGTCGAATCCCTCCGGCAACCGATCGGCGAAACCGACGTCCGCCGCGCGCTGGGACGCGGGTGGAAGGGGGTCGAGCAGCACCTCGCGCAGGATTGCGGCCGTGGCGGCCGAGGCGGCGTTCGCGGCGGGAAAGTAGTGCCTCCCGGTGAGTACCAGGAAGGCGAGGAGCCCGTAGGCCCAAACGTCGGCCTGGGGTCCGACGTTTTCGTCGACCGACGTCTGCTCGGGCGCCATCCACGACGGCGTGCCGAGGCCGGCGGCGCTGGCGTCGGACGCCACGGCGAGCGCCTTCGCGATCCCGAAGTCGAGCAGCTTGACCGTGAACGGGACGGTCGCGTGGCGCGACTGGGCGAGAAACACGTTCGCGGGCTTCAGATCCCGGTGCACGATCCCCAGCGCGTGGGCGGCCTGCAGGGCATGGGCAACCTGCCCGAGAACGGTGAGGGCCTCGGACCAGGCGAAGGCGTCCAGACGGCGTATCCGCTGCGAGAGCGTCATGCCCTCGAGGAGTTCCATCACCATGAACAGCAGGCCGCTCGAGGGATCGAGGCCAGCGTCGAGAACCTGGGCGACGTGGTCGCTCGGGATCGAGGCCGTGAGGCGCGCCTCGCGCACGAAGCGCGCGCGGTGCTGATCGTCGCCGGCGAACTGACCGTGCATCACTTTGAGGGCGCGCCGCGCACCCGTGGCGACCTGCTCGACCTCGTAGACGACCCCCATCCCCCCCTCGGCGATGGGCCGGACTACGCGGTACGCGCTGGCCACCGAGGTGCCCACACGCAGAGTCTCGCGCTCCACCGTGCTCATACTCCTGCCGACGCCATGGTGCTCCTTTGCGCATGACCTTGGCGTTTCATCGCGGTGACGACGCTACTTTCGCTGAGCCAGGGGCTCGTCGTCGTAGTAGCCGACGGGGGGCGAGTCTTCTCGCACGATCTTCGCCACCCACGACCCTGCCCGGAAGCCCTTCACCGGGTCGACGCCGGACGCGAAGGCGAACTTTTTCGAGTCGGGATAGCCGACGATGTCCATCGTCGTCGGCGTGGCCGCGCCCGATACGCAGAGGTAGCGCAGGGGCGATGTCCCGGTGTTCGTGACCGCGTGGGCGCACTCCGGCCCGGCGGGAAACGCGAGGTAGTCGCCGGCGCGAACCTCGAGCTGATCTTTGCCGACGCGGGCCGAGCCCGTGCCTTCGAGCACGTAGATGGCCTCCTCGAATGCGCTGTGAAAGTGGTACGGAAACGCCGTCTGCCCGGGCGCGAGCTCGAAGTGCGTGCAGCCGATCGCGCGACCGCCGGCCTCCGGGCCGAGGCGCCGTCGCCGGAAGCCGAACGATCCGTGCCCCTGCTCGTCGGGAGATATCTCATCGATGTTCACTACGCGCGGATGTCGCCGGGTCGAGCTCATGACGTCCCCCTTGCCAGTCTCGCCACGATACATGGGCGCCCAGCGGGATCCATACGCTACGCAGCGAGTTCGACGCCGCAGAGGACACGGCCGCCGACAAACGCAAAGCGACCGCCCAATCGCGCGACAACGCGTGGCCAATCTCGTTTCTGTACCGTCACGAAGAAGCGACCGTCTTGCGGCGGAAGGTCGAGTTCGACGTCCTTGAAGTCGAGCATGCGCCGCGTGAGCGGATACTGGCACTTGTAAAAGGCCTCTTTCGCACTGAAAAAGAGGAGCGTCTCTTCCTCGAGCGACCGAGCCGACCGTCGCTCGCTCGAGTACAGCCACGCGTGTTCGCGCGCCGTGAGGATCAACTCGACCACGCCGCTCTCGAGGGCGCGTACGGTTTCGACGTCGACGCCGAGCGCCCGCAGCGGCGGCTCGCGACCGAGCACGACGGCGCAGTAGTCGCGCGTGTGCGTGATGCTGCCGACGACGCCGTCGGGCCACTTCGGGCTTCCGTCGGCTGCGGGCAAGAGCGGAGTCGGCGCGACGCCCATCGCCGCGAAGCCCCTCTTGACGCAGAGGCGTGCCGTAGCGAACTCCGCGCGCCTCGTGGCCACGGCGTGGCGAACGTGGGCGAGCTCCTCGGGATGGATCTCGTCGTCTGCGAGGCGGGGGACGTCGTCTCCGACGAAGCTCGCGAGCGAAAACAAGCCTCGCAGCGGCGACGTCATGGCGCGGGCGCGAGCTCGGCGGGGCTCCCCCTTGCTTCGGCCAACAGCTCGTCGCCCTCGAGGATCTCTTTGACGGCGTTGATGAGCGCGGCCGCGCGCATGCCGTCCATCGCAACGTGATCGAGCGACAGGGTCAGGTGCACCACGGGCCGGATGACGGGCTCCCCCTCGTCGACGAGGACGACGTCCCGCACCCTCCCCGCGGCGAGGATCGCGTCGGTGTGAAAGCGTATGGGGCCGAGCACGTCGGCGTTGGAGTCGCACGCGACCTCGAACGTGCCCGCGAGGCGGCGCCGCGAACCGAACGCCCCGCGCCAACGGCGCAGCAGCCACCGTCGAACGAAGCCGAAGGCCGCGAACCACCCGCCGCGAGCGATGCGCTTGCCGCCGCTGCGGGCTGCGGCGGCAAGCGCCTCGTCGACCTGACCGACCAGCGCGCTGAGCGGCGTGCGTTCGACGCCGACGACGACTGCGGGCAGGCCAGCGGGGACGTCGCTCGTCGAGACGCCGATGTCGATGCTGGCCGTGGTGAGTCGATCGTAACCGCAGACCATCTGGTACGTGCCCGGGTTGCGCGCGAGGGCGAGGCCTGTCGCGCGCACGATCAGGTGCGTGAAGGTGGCGGCGATGCCGCGCTCGCGCAGCGCGTGGAGCGCCTCTTTCGCGCGGCTCATCTCCGCGGTCCCCTGCACCATTCCTCCCGGGATCCCGACGACACGCCGCGCGTCGACGGTCCATCGATCGCCCGTGGAGAGCTCGTCGAGCCGATCGGCCGGCGCCGCGAGGACCTCGTCGGGGCTGCGCGCGGTCGCGAGCTTCACGCGGATTTCGACTCCTGCGCGGCGCCGAGGACGCCTTCGGACGTTGCTGCTGCGCGCACGCCCTCGGTCAACGCAGGCGTGGACACGAGGGGAGGTACGCGCGCCTCCTCGACGAGGTCGTCGCCTTCCAGGATCTGGGCGATCTCGTTCAAGAGCGCCGCTGCGCGCATGCCGTCGACCGTCGCGTAGTCGGAGCAGATGGTGACGACGAGCATCGGGCGCACTTCGATCCGTCCGTCGATCGCCACGGCGGTATTGCGCACCCGGCCCGAGCTCAGGATCGACCCGGCGTAGAATTGCAGCGGCACGGCGGAGTCCACCGTGGGAACGCTGGTCACCTGGAACGTGCCGACGATGCGGCGCCGGAACCAGAAGCTCCCCTGCAGCATGCGAATGACGAACTGCCGGAAGAACCCGAACGGCGTCATCCAGCCAACGCGCCGGAGGTTCACCAGATCGCGGGTCTCCTTCAGCCGCGCGGCGTGCGTCGCGTCGGCGACGACTTTGACCAGGTCGTGCAACGGGATGCGCTCGACCGCGGGCAACACCACGACCGGCGCGTACGTCGTCTGCCCGACCATCGAGAGGCCGATGTCGACCGATCCCGGAGTGATCTTCCGGTATCCGACGATCGTCTCGCGCAGCTTCGGGTTGCGCGCGAGCGCGAGCGCCGAGGCGCGTACGAGCAGGTGCGTGAACGTCCCGCGCACCCCGCTCTCGGCGAGGATCGCGAGTGCCTTGGTGGCGCGCGTCATGTCGATCGCGCGTTGAGCGAACGACGAAGGCGTCGGGATGACGCGGAATCCGTCGGCCAACCATCGCTCGCCCATCGGGATCGTGGTGACCTGGTCGACCCCGCGAGGCGGTAGCGGAGCGGGAGGTTGGGCCGAGGCCGGGCGTGTCAGCGCGGTCGAAGGCGCCGCCTTCGACACGGGCGCAAGACTCGGCGCGGGCCTTTCAGGTGCGCCGTTCTGCTTGCCCGATGCCGGGCGCTGGGGTGCCGCGGCGCTGCCGGAGAGGCCGGGGATGGTCGCGAGCAAGTGGGCCGCGATGAGCGCGGGGGTGGGGTAGTCGAACGCGAGGTTCGCCGGGAGGGTAGCGCCCACGCGACGGCCAAGCGCGTTTCGGAGCTCCACGGCGATGAGCGAGTCGAGGCCGAGCTCGCGGAGCGGCCGGTCGGCGGGCACCGCTGCGGCTCGTCCCAGCGAAAGCACGCGGGCGACCTCGGCGCGCACGGCTTGCGTCATCGCGTCGACGCGTCTCTCGGCGGGGAGCGCGGCGATCTCGCTCAACCAGTTGCTGCTCGCCGCCGCGGCGCGCGTCGTGGACGAGCGTACGAGCGCGCGCCACACGGGCGGAACCGAAGCCCCGAACGCAGCCCCAGCGGCGCGCAAGTCCAGGGGGGCCACGACCAGCTGCGCCTCACGCCGGGTGATGGCCTTGTCGAAAAGCGCCATGCCTTGAGCCGGCGCGATCATGGCAAGCCCTTGCCCCGCAAGGCGCGCCCGGAGCCCAGCGCTCAAACCCATCGCCATGCCGACCTCCGCCCATGGCCCCCACGCCAGGCTCATGGCGGGCAGGCCTTGCGCTCGCCTGTGCGCCGCCAGGGCGTCGAGGCACGCGTTGGCCGCGCTGTACGCCCCTTGGGCGGCGCTTCCAATCGTTCCCATGACCGACGAAAACAGCACGAAGAGGTCGAGATCGAGGCGCTCGGTCAACGCGTTCAGGTTCCAGGCACCCGCGACCTTGGGGACCATCACCTTGCGGAATCGGTCGGAGGCTTGCTCCGTCAGCATCCCATCGTCGAGCAAGCCCGCCGCGTGAACCACCGCCCGCAAGGGGAGATCGCGCGGAATGCCGCCGAGGATCCGCGAGAGCGCCTCGCGGTCCGCGACGTCGACGGCGGCCACGGTCACCCGTGCGCCAAGTCCTTCGAGTTCGGACACGGCCTGCGGCGCCCCGGGCGTCGCGATCCCTCGACGGCCTGTCAGTACCAGGTGCTTCATGCCGCGCCTCGCAAGGTCGCGCGCGACCTCGAGACCGAGCGCGCCAAGGCCGCCCGTCACGAGGGCCGTTCCGTCGACACGCAGGGCGTCGCGCGCGGGCACGAGCGCGAGCTTGCCCACGTGGCGTGCCTGAGCCATGAACCGGAAGGCGGCTTCGGCCTCGGTCACCGGGAAGGTGCGCACCGGCAATGCCTTGAGGTGCCCTGTCGCGAAGCCATCGACCAGCGCCGCGAACATGGCCGCGATCCGCTCGGGTCCGACCTCGAGGAGGTCGAACGCGCAGTAGAAGACCCCGGGGTGCGCCGCAGCGACTTTCGCACTGTCGCGAATGTCCGTCTTGCCCATCTCGATGAAGCGGCCACCGGACGAGAGCAGCGAGAGGCTTGCGTCGACGAGTTCGCCGGCGAGCGCGTTGAGGACGACGTCCGCGCCGCCCGTCGCCGACCGGAAGGCGCCCACGAAGCTCGCGTCGCGCGAGCTCGCGAGGTGTTTCACGCCGAGCGACCGCACGACGTCCCACTTGGCGGGACTGGCCGTGGCCAGCACCTCGGCGCCGACCCATTGCGCAAGCTGCAGCGCGGCCATGCCGACACCGCCGGCCGCGGCGTGAATTACGACGCGGTCTCCGCGCTTGAGTTTTCCGAGATCGTGAAGCGCGTACCACGCCGTCAGGAACACGATCGGCACGGTCGCCGCCTGCTCCAGCGATAGCCCCTTGGGAATGGGCGCCACCAGGCGCGAATCCACAGCCACGAAGCGGCTGAACGAACCCTGCGCGAGCGCCATGACCTCGTCGCCCACGGAGACGGTCTTGACGTTCGCGCCGACGCGCGAGACGACGCCTGCGCACTCGATGCCGAGCGGTCCACCCTCGCCGGGGTACATGCCCAGCGCGGTGAGGACATCGCGGAAATTGAGGCCAGACGCGGCGATCTCGATCTCTACTTCGCCGGGGCCAGGATCACGGCGCCGGGAGCTCGTCATCCCGAGGGAATCGAGCGTCCCTTTGCGCTTCGTCTCCAGGCGGTAGTTCTCGCCGGTGGGGAGGGGCGGTGCGGCGGGGGCCCGGACGAGGCGTGCGCCGTGTCGCGTCTCTCCTCGCCAGGCAATCTGGGTCTCGTCGTTGCCGGTTGCGAGCTCGCGGCGCAGGACTTCGTCGACCTTGCCGTTTGTCCCCACGTCGAGCAGCGTGCACGAAAGCTGGGGCTGCTCCAGCATCACCGTGCGGCCGAGGCCCCACGCCGCCGCGGCAGCGGGCGCGACGTCTTCTCCGGGCGCGACCGCGACCGCGGACCGCGTCACCCACCACAGGCGCGGTGCGGCGGCGCGCCGCGCGAGCGCCTTGACGACCGCGAGCCCCTCGGTGGCGATGCGCAGCGCCGTGTCCGCGTCGCCCGTGGCATCCCAGAGACAGATGACCTGCTCCGCCGCGTGGGCTTCGTTCAGCCTCGCGACCTCCACGAGCTCGGCGCTCGTACCGGAGGCACGCAGCTCGTCGACGAGGGTGGCCGCTGCCACGCGATCTCCGACCGCCGCTACGGCGATGCGGGCGGCCGAAGGCTTGCCCTTTGCACGGGCCTCCACCGCCGGCCACTCGATGCGATAGAACGCGTCGGGCACGATCGCCGTGTCCGCGCCCCGAAGGGAAGCCAGATCGGCTCGCCGGAGTCGCAGTCGGGCGACCTCGGCGACGACCGCACCCGAAGAGTCGGTCATGACGAGATCCGCGACGACCCCGTCGGCGGTCGCGGCATCGAGACGGATGTGAACGAGGGCCGACGATCCCGGCGCGCGGTACACCACGAAGCTGCCGAACTCGAACGGCAACGGCGCGCCGGCGAGGTCGACCTCCATGGCCGCGATGACGGCCTGCAGGGCGGCGTCGAGCAAGGCCGGATGCACGCCGTATCCGTCGGCTTCGAGCCCGTGGGCGAGCGCCACTTCGGCGAGGGCCTCCCGCGGTCCTCGGCGCAGGCCACGGAGCCCCTGGAAGGTGGGGCCGTAGTTCAGCCCCAGCGACGTGAAGCGAGCGTAGGCCGCCGCCGCATCGATCGCCTCCGTGCAGCGGCCGCGGATCCCCGCGAGATCGACCGTGGCCGGTGGAGCCGCCGGTGCGATGCCCACGTCGGCTGTGGCGTGCAGCGTCCAGGCGGTCCCCGGCGCCGCGTCGGAGGCGAGGCTGTAGATCCCCGCTTGGGCGCCCGCTTCCTTCAGCACCACTTGCACTATTCGCGATCCGCTCTCCGAGACGACGAGCGGCGCCTGCAGGACGAGCCCCGTCACCTGCGACGACCGGCCCCCCGTGTAGTCCTCGGCCGCGGCGCGTACGGTCTCTACGAGCGCGGCCCCAGGGACGAACACGCGGCCGACGACGCGGTGATCGGTCAGCCATGGCGGGTTCGTCGCCGAGAACTCCGATTCGTAGACGGCGTCGGCGCCCGCCATCGGGACCCGCACGCCCAGCAGCGGGTGGCCGGTGGCCGCGCCGCCCTGGCGTTCGGGCGAAGGAGGCGCGAGCCAGTGACGCTGACGCTGCCATGGGTAACGGGGCAGCGGGACGCGCCGGCCGCCCGAGGGAAACAGGCGGGCCGCGTCGAGGGGTTGTCCGTGCAGGTACAGGTTGCCGAGCGACTCCAGCAGCGTTTTGCGCTCGGGCTGATCCCTGCGCAGAGATGCCGCGGCGACCCCCTTGGAGCGGACCTCCTTGCGAATGTCCTCCACGGCCGAGGCCAGGATCGGGTGCGGGCTGATCTCGACGAAGATCGTGAATCCCTCGGCAAAGAGGGCCTTTACGGTATCGGCGAAGCGGACAGGTTGGCGAAGGTTGTCTGCCCAGTAACGCGCGGTGAGCTCCGGGCCGGCCAGAGGCTGCGACGTCACGGTCGAACGCATCGGAATCTGCGCGGCCCGAGGGGCCACGGCGGCGAGCTTCGACACGAGCTCGTCGAGCAACGGATCCATCTGCGGGCTGTGGCTCGCCACGTCGACCTTGACCCGGCGAGTGAAGATGCCGCGCCCGTCGAGCTTTGCCAGCACCTGCGCGAGGGCGGCGGGTTCGCCCGACAGCACCGTCGATCGCGCGCCGTTGCTGACCGCGACCCCGAGCCGGTCTTCGAGTCCCGCGATCTCGGCCTTGGCCTCGTCGATCGTCAGCTCGACGAGGGCCATCTCGCCCTGACCTCGGACGCGCATCATCAGCGAGCTTCGCCGGCAGATGATCGCGACGCCGTCCTCGAGCGAGAGCGCACCCGCGACGCACGCGGCCGCGACCTCGCCCATGCTGTGGCCGACCACGGCGTGCGGCTCGACCCCCCACGACCGCCAGAGCGCCGCGAGAGCCACCTCCATGGCGAAGAGGACCGGCTGCACCACATCGATGCGATCGAGGCGAGACTTCTCGGGCGGCGTCTTCAGCTCTTCGAGGACCGACCACCCTGCTTCGACGGAGATGGCCCAATCGCACGCGCCGAGCGCCTCGGCGAACGCAGGCTCCTCCGCGAGGAGCTGCCGCCCCATGCCCAGCCACTGCGACCCCTGGCCCGGAAACACGAAGACCACCCTCGGCGGTGGGGCGCTCGAGTCGTCGAGCGTGGCAACCGGCGTGCCCTCGCGAACGACGGCGTCGAGCGCCGCGCGGAGCGCCTCGCGGGTTGGAACCGCCAGCGCGAGACGACTCTCCATGGGGGAGCGCGTCGTCATCAGGCTGTAAGCGAGGTCTTGCAGCGAGGCCTCCGGGTGGGCGCCGACGTGCTGGCCAAGGCTCGTCGCGAGGGCACGCAGCGCATCCGGTGTCTTCGCCGACAGGGCCACGAGCTCGGCGGAGCGCGCCGGCGGCGACGCCTGATCGTGCAGGTCGCAGCCGACGACAAAGAGGCGACCCACCACGTCGAGCAAGGTGAAGGCTTCGGCCTCGTCGCCCGCCGAGCAGGCCACGACGACAGGGCGCCCTGGCTCCGCAATTGCGCTGCCGGCTTCTCCGCGCGACATGGGCTGCGGACCGACCTCGACGACGCAAGTGGCGTCTTTGGCGGTGAGATGGTGGAGCGTGGACGCGCCGGAGGCCTGGGGGACCGGGCGCCGCTCGGCGACCAGGCGGGCGGCTTCGTCGAGAGAGAGACGGCCCTCGACGCACGCGGCGGCTGCGTCGCCCGCGCCATCGCCGACGACCGCATTCCAGCGCAGTCCACGCCCGCGAAGGGCTTCTGCGAGGGCGATCTGAAGCGCGAAGAGAAGCGGACCGACGGCTCCCGCTGGCAGCGCGTCATCGGCTCGAATGCGCTCGACGAGCGACCAGCCGGTGTGTGGCTTCAGCGCGCGATCGCACCGCTCGAGCGCGGCGCGCGCCACCGGCTCATCGCGCAGCAGGGCCCGGCCCATGCCGAGCCAGTGCCACTCCGTTGTCGGCAGCAGGAGGCGCCGTGCGCCCTGCGGGAACAAGCGCTTGGCTTCGATCGACTGACCCCGGACGTAGAGGGCGCCCAAGGACTCGAGCACCGTCTCGGTCTCGGGTCGCCCCGCCTGGACCGACGCCAGGAGCGCTGGCTCTCCCGACAGCGACGACGACGCCAGTCCGAGGAGCGTCGCCCGCGGACCGAGCTCGATGTACGCCGTCGCTCCGGCCGCTTGCAGCGCCTTCACCCCGTCCGCGAAGCGCACCGCCGCGCGTACGTGCTGGACCCAGTACTCGGGCGACGACACCTCGGCGCCCGCGAGGCGGCCGCTCACGTTGGAGACGATCGGAATCGTCGCCGGCCGGTACGCGATCGACTGCGCGACCGCGCGAAACTCGGCCAGCATCGGCTCCATCAGCGGAGAGTGAAACGCGTGGGAGACCACGAGACGCTTGCTCCGCACGCTCGCGGCCGAGAGGCCCTTGGCGATCGCGAGCACCGTCGCTTCCACGCCCGCGATCACGATCGACGACGGGCCGTTCACCGCCGCGACCGACACCGTGGCGGCGTGCGGCGCGACCGCTTCGGCGACCTGCGCCTCGGACGCCTCGATGGCCATCATGGCGCCGCCCGCGGGCAGAGCCTGCATCAGCCGTCCGCGGGCGCACACCAGGCGCGCCGCATCCGTGAGCGTGAGCACCCCCGCCACGCAGGCCGCGGTGATCTCGCCGATCGAGTGGCCCGCGAGGAGCTCCGGCCTTACGCGCCAAGAGCGCCACAACGCCGCCAGCGCCCACTCCATCGCGAAGAGGGCCGGCTGCGTGTACGCGGTTTGGTCGAGGAGCGCGGCCTCTGCGCTCGCCGGCGCCGCCCACATCACCTCGCGAAGGGGGCGCTGCAGATGGGCGTCGACCGCCGCGAACGCCTCGTCGAGGGCCTCGCGGAAGGCAGGCCAAGCTCCGTACAGATCGCGCCCCATCCCCACCACCTGCGCGCCCTGGCCGGTGAAGAGCCAGGCGACTTTGTCTCGCGCTGTCTCCCCTATCGACGCGCCGGGAGGCGTCTCCCCTCGCGACAGCGCGGCCATCGCTTCGAGCATCTTTTCCCGGGTCGACACCACGAGGGCGACGCGGTGGTCGCCCGTCGACCGGGTAGCCATCAGGCCATGGGCCACATCGCTGACTGAAAGCTCGGGGTGCTGCGCGACGTAAGAGCGCACGCGGCCGGCCAGCGCATGCACGGCCTCGGCGGTCGCGCCGGACAGCACGATCAGCTCCGTCGCTCGATCGGGCGAGGAGGGTTCTCCGGCGCCCGAAGCCCCTCGGCCAACCGCGACAGCCTCGGCGCCCTCGCCGCCGAAGACGAGGACGACGTTCGGCGGCTGACTCGGCGCGTTGCCGACCGCGACGCCCGGCGTCGGCCCCCCACGGACGAATCCCTCGAGCCTCGACGCGAGATGCGCCGCGGAGCGGCCCGTGATCGCTAGTCGATGCTGGCCGCGGGATGGCTCCGGGAGTGCATCGAAGGACGCTGCGGACGCGCGGAGCCCGCGTGCCATCTCTGCGGCGCCGTCACGAAGCGCGGCGGGGGTCGAAGCCGCGAGCCGCGCGACCCGGGGCGCCACGCGGTCGATCGACTCGACGACGACGTGGCTGTTGGTGCCGCCGAAGCCGAACGAGCTCACGCCTGCGACACGACGGCCACCCTCGGCGAGCCACGGCTCGCGCTTCGACTGGACGCGAATCCGGAGAGCCTCGAAGGGGATGTGCGGGTTGGGCTTCTGAAAATGAAGGCTTGCGGGAAACTCGCGGTGCGCCATCGAGAGCGCCACCTTGATGAGGCCCGCCATTCCGGCGGCTGCCTCGAGGTGACCGATGTTCGTCTTCACGGAGCCGATTCGCAGCGCTCGATCCGGAGCGCGGCCGGCCCCGAGAACGGCGCCCAGCGCACCCGCCTCGATCGGGTCGCCCAGCATCGTGCCCGTGCCGTGCGCCTCGACGTACTGAACCTCGTGGTGGGCGATGCCCGCGTCGGCGCACGCGTCTCGAACGACCGCTTCTTGCGCCCGCGGGCTGGGCGCCGTGAGCCCGTTGCTGAATCCGTCGTTGTTGATCGCCGACCCGCGAATGACGCAGTAGATGCGGTCTCCATCGGCGATCGCATCGGAGAGCCGCTTCAGTGCGACGACGCCGGCGCCCTCGCCCCGGACATAGCCGTTGGCGCGCGCATCGAACGCCTTCGACCGGCCGTCCGGCGCCATGGCCCCGAACTTGGACATCGCGATTGTGCTCTCCGGCGACAGGATCAGGTTCACGGCGCCGGCGAGGGCGAGGCTCGATTCACCGCGCAGCAAGCTCTGTCTCGCGAGGTGCACCGCCACGAGCGACGACGAGCAGGCCGTGTTCACGGCGATGCTGGGTCCCAGGAGCCCGAGCGTGTACGACACCCGCGCGGGCACGATGCTGAGGTCCTGCCCCGTGGCCGTGTGCGGCGCGATGCGATCCGCGGTGGCCCCGGGCACGTGGGTGTAGTCCATCCACATCGCGCCGAAGAAGACGCCGGTGCGGGTGTCCTTGAGGCTCGCGGGCGCCAAACCGGTGTCCTCGAGCGCCTCCCACGCAAGCTCCATCATCAGGCGCTGCTGCGGATCGATCTCGGCCGCTTCCCGTGGCGAAATCCCGAAGAAGGAGGCGTCGAACGAGGCGACGTCGTCGAGAAAGCCCCCGAATCGAGTCGCCATCCTTCCGCGCGCCGCGATGTCCGGGTCGTAGAGGGCATCGATGTCCCAGCGGTCGCGCGGGACTTCGCGAATCGCGTCGACGCCGTCATGCAGCACCCGCCAGAAGGCCTCCTTGTCGGGCGCGCGCGGGAAGCGGCAAGACAGCCCGACGATGGCGATCGGCTCTTCTTCCGTGTTGCGACGAGTTTCCTTCGGAACGGCGGCGGCACCGGATTCGCCGGCGAGGTGCCGGGCGAGCTCCATCGGCGTCGGAAACTGCCACGCGAGCGTCGGCGAAAGGATTCTCCCGAGCTTCGCGCCGATCTCCGTGAGCATCGACGTGGCCATGAGCGACTCGACACCCAGTCGACGAAAGCGCTCGGAGGGAAGGATGGCCTCGGGCGAGACGCCGAGCTTCGTCGCAAGATGCTGCTGGATCAGCTTGCAGACGGCAGTCGCGTCCATTCGATAAGCCAGGAGCGTCGCATAAAGAGCCTGCACCGTCGAGCCGGCCGGACGATGCCCAGCGCGCTCTTTTTACGACGTGCCGTCGCCTCGGGATAACCAACCGTGTGGCCGGGCGGTGCCCGGCGCGGTTCAATGAGGTGTGACGCGAGATCTCGGCGGAGTCGTAGCGGCGCTCGCGCTTGCGGGGGCGTGCTCCTCCTCCGACCTACACCCGCCTGTCATCGCCGATTGCGTGCCCAACGACGCTGGTTGCTCGACGTCGTCGGTGGCGGCCAGCGTCGGGGGCGGCGGCGACGACGCCAGCGAATCGTGCAGCGCCGCTTCGGCTCCGGGCGCGTCGCAGTGCATCCAGTGCGCCGGAGCGCATTGCTGCACGGCTCTCACGGCCTGCTCCAACGACGCGACGTGCGAGAACTTGCTCAGCTGCGAGCAAGCGTGCGGCGCCGTCAGCTCGTGCTTCACGAACTGTCAGCAGGAGTTTGCCGCCGGGCAAGCGACGTTCAACGCCCTCGAGTCTTGCCTCGCCGGATCGTGCCCGGTCTGCGACGAAGCGGGGATCGGAGATCCATGCGAGGACGACTGCGTCGTCGGGCTCTCGTGCGCCGCCGGGGGGTGGTGTTCGAAGGGGTGTACGACGAGCGCCGCGTGCGCGGGCGTGGGGCCCAACGGCACCAACGCGATCGGTCAGCCGAACGCGTGCCTCACGGTCGCGGGCGCCGGGGACGTGTGCGTCCCCGGCTGCGCGTCCGACGCCGACTGCGTCAACTTCGCCGGCACATTCTGTTACTCGACGACGGCGATCGACGGGACCGCGGTCCAAGTTTGCTACCGCGCCGCCGACGCCAGCCCTTGAGGGCGCGCGGACGCGCGTGCGCCTATTACTAGTCGGTGCAGCAATAGAGCGAGGCGGAGGCGCCCTGAGCGTCGGTCCCGGCGGTCGCGCCGCTGCAGTTGAGATTCGAGCCGAAGTCCTGATCCGGAGTGTCCGATCCGGTGCACGAGAAGCCGTAGGAACCAGGCTGACAGCCGCTGCTGACGGTGTCGTCCTGTTCGCAGGTGCTACCGGACGCGACCGTGTACGAATAACAGCAGTACGTGTCGAGATCGCCCGCACTGGTGGGCTCGCTGCAGACCAGGCTGGAGTCGTTCGCGTCGGGCGGCGGATCGCCGGCGTTGCAGCTGTAGCCCGTGGCCGAGCCCGAGCAGGACACGCTGCTGTCCGGCCCGCAGCTGTTGCTGGATGATACGGACGCGCTGGCCGTACAGCCAATGGCCCCGACGAGAAGACTCAGAAGCGCGAATGGAGCGTGCTTGTGTGCACGCTGGATCAAGCTGCTAAAAACCGTGGGCGCGATCTTCATCGGATTCTCTCTCCCTGGAAAAGGTTCAATCGTCGATCGACGTCGTCTTCGACGTGGCGAGACGAATCCTGATGCAAGAAACGCGGGAGCTCAGCCCCGCTTTCGGCATCGCACCGACTCCTCTCCCACGCGCTCGCAAAGACGAACGTCCCTTGACGCTATCAGCGAAGCCGCTGCGCGCGAGAGAGAGAAGTCACCATGCGCATGCGGAGCCTCGTACGATCGACTACCGAGGCGCCCCGTGTCGTTGCTTCGCGTGGACGCGCCCGTTTGCACGGGGGCGCGTCAACGCGCCACGCGAGGCAACTCGGTTTGCGCCGCGCTCGGCCGTGTCAGCGGTGGTAGTGGTACCGAGCGTGCTCGTTCCAGTGCCCGCGGCGATCGCGGAGGAACGCGGGCTCGGTTCGATAGTAGCCCCACGCGCCGCCAGGACCCCGATAGTACCAGCTCCCGTTGTACCAATAGACAGGTCGGCCTTCGTAGTATTCGGGTTGCACGGTCGCGATGTACGCGTCCGGCGGCGCCGGGGGAGCGTCCTGCGCGGGCGCCGGTGGCGGAGCGACGTAACCCGGAGGAGGGGGGGGCGCGGGCTGCGCGCGGGCGTCGCCCGACATCGCGCCCGTGGCGACCGCCGCGAGCGGGAGCATCAGCACCAACGTCTTCGCAGAAAACACGAACGTCTTTGCAGAATACAACGCATGGATTCGGTTCATGGTTGACCTCACGTGCCGTTCTGGCTTCGCTTGTAGTTGGCGTGGTGCCGGAGAATGTCGGCGAGCTTCGTGCGCTGGTCCGGGCTGAGCACCGGCGACACGGCCTCGTAGAAGTGCGCCATTCGCAACGCTCCCCACGTGGCGATGTGAGCGTTCGCAGGGCCGCCGGTGGTCACGCTCTTGGCGTCGAACGTATCGGCCTCGAACGCGGTGCCGAAGGCCTTGAGATGCGCCTCGGCCTCGCTCGGGTCGAAGTGCTTGCCCGACGCTGCAACCTTCGCCTTGAAGCTCGCGCGGATCTTATCGACCTGGTCGGGGGTGAGGGCGAGCTCCTTCGCGAGCTTGCCGAGGTGCCCGGGGTGCGCGGCGTCGGCCCCCTCTTCTTCGCCGTTCACGTGGTGCCAGACTTTGCAGTGCGCCTCGACCTTGTCGACGAGCGCCTGGCGCTGCGAAGGGTTCAAGACGTTGTGCAGCTGGTTGAGCGAGTCGGTGACGCCGTCGTGGATCGCGCCGGCCGCGGTCGCGAGCTGCTGGGTGGGCGGCTCCAGCGCGGCGCG
>PLIR01000136.1 GCA_003139415.1 Myxococcales bacterium
CCGCTCGCGAGTTCATCGCCCAGGTGGGCAATCCGACCATGGAGAAGCCGCTAGGGCGCAAAGAGCTCCTTTCGATGATCGCGGACGTCGTGCAGCGGCTAGGCGCTCGATGAGCCACACGGACCCGCGGGAGACGAGGCCCCATCTCCAGCCCTCCGACGTTGGAGCACATCGGCGCGGCCGAGAAGCCCATGGTGCCGCGCGGCTCAGTTGACCTTGCAAAGGCTCTCCTTTACATTCGTGAACGAAATGTTCTCGGCGCACCCCTTGGCGCCGTCGTTGAACCAACGCGCGCGAGCGACGACGAGCGTGCAGGCGGGGGCCGCGATGAGGCGCTGGCAGTTCTTGACGATCTTGGGGGTCTTGCTCTTGCCGCAGAACGCGCGAGCGGTCGACGTTGGGCAGGACGGCACGCCACTGTCGGTCGAAATTCACGGGTTCGTGAGCCAGGGGTTCATCCTCTCGACGAACGGGAACAACTATCTCTCGGCCGATTCGACCCGCGGCAGCTTCCAGTTCTCCGAAGTAGGACTCAACTTCACGAAGTCGCTCACCGACAACTTTCGGGTGGGCTTGCAGCTGTTCGCGCAAGATCTCGGCCCGAGCGGCAGTTACGACGCGAAGATGGATTGGTTCTATCTCGACTACCGGTTCGCGGATTGGCTCGGCGTGCGGGCCGGGAGGGTGAAAATCCCGTTTGGCCTCTACAACGAAGTCAACGACATCGACCAGGCGCGGCTCCCGATCCTGCTCCCCCAATCCGTCTATCCGATCGAGGACCGCAACTTCCTTCTCGCGCAGACGGGCGGCGAAGTATACGGCTACGTCGACCTGCGGGGCGCCGGCGCCTTCGAGTATCGCCTCTACGCAGGTACACTCTTTTTCGATACCCTCGTTCCTCCCGGCAGTCCCTACCAGGTCGTCAACCTCAACGTTCCGTACCTCTATGGCGGACGCCTGCTTTGGGAGACTCCGATTCACGGATTGCGCGCCGCGGGTAGCCTTCAAGACCTCCGTCTCGACGCCTCGCTCCTCGACGACAACGCGACGGTCAACGTGCAGATCCCGGCGGTGCTGTGGGTGGGCTCGCTCGAGTACGCCGCCGGGAACCTGCTGCTCTCGGCGGAGTACAGTCGCTGGTACAGCAAGTCCAACAGCAGCGACGCGATGCTCTTTCCCGCGAGTCCGACCACCATCAGCGAGCGCGCTTACGCGCTTGCGGCGTACCGCGTGGCCCCATGGTTTCAGACCGGCGCGTACTACTCGCTACTCTTTCCCGACGTCACGAAGCGTGACGGACGGGAGAACGTCCAGAACGACATCACGATGATGATGCGCTTCGACATCAACAACTTCTGGCTGGTGAAGCTCGAGGCGCATTGCATGGTCGGTACGGCCGGGCTGCAGCCCTATTCGAGCCTGAACGACAACGCGCCTCTCGGCGCCCTCGCCGGGACCTGGGGGGTCTTCCTGGCGAAGACGACCGCGTACTTCTGAGGGGCCATGCGCGTCATCAGCGCCATCGCCGTGAGTTCGACGCTCGTCCTGCTCGCCCTTTGTTCGCTTGTATTTGCCCAGCCTCGCCCTCTGCCGGTTTACGTCGTCATCGTCCACCCGGCGAACCCGGCCGTGTCGGTGGAGCGAAAGTTTCTCGAGGACGCCTTTCTCAAGAAGATCACGCGTTGGCCCGACGACCAGACGATTCGTCCCGTCGATCTCCCTTCGAGTTCGCCCGTCCGCCGAAGGTTCACCGAGGAGGTCCTCGAGCGTACGCTGGAGTCGGTGAAGAGCTACTGGCAGCAGCGCATCTTCTCGGGTCGCGACGTGCCGCCGCCGGAGCTCGACACGGACGACGACGTCGTGTCCTACGTCCGCAAGCACGACGGCGCCGTCGGGTACGTCTACGCGCACGCCGACGTCAGCGGCCTCAAGACCATGGGGATACGGTGAGACAGCGGGCATGCTCCTGACGTTTCGCGCAAAGCTCGTGGCGATCGTGGCAACCGCGGGGTTCGCGCAGCTGCTGATGATCTTCGCGAGCGCGGTGATCGCCGCCCGCGTCGAGAAGCAGCTCGACGCCGTCCAGAGGCACTATCTCCCCAAGATCGATCTCGAACCGCGACTCGACGCGACGTTCGAGCGCCTTTGGCGGGGGTTCGAAGACGCCGTCGCGGCCCACGACGCCGAGGCGCTCACGGCCACCCGCCTGGTTCACGCGACCTTCCTCGACCAGCTCGACGCGGCCCGAGGTGCGATCGATCCGGCCGCGGCGACCAGGTTGAAGGACGCGTTCGAGGACTATGACCACGCCGCCTACGACGTGTCGCGTCGGCTCCTCGGGGACGAGACCGGCGAGGCGATGGTGGGCGCGATCGCCGCCATGCAGGCGAAGCAGACGCGGGCCCAGGAGGTGCTGAGAGAAGCCACGGCGTTCGACCGGCGAGAGCTCTCCGCGGCGTTCGTCGAGGCGACGAGAGCCGAGAGCTCGGCCAAGTGGTACCGGCTGTCGATCGGCTTGGGGTGCCTCATCGCGGTGATTGGCCTGTCGGCGTGGCTGGGCCGCGACGTCCTTCGCTCCGTAGACGACCTCGCCGTCGGACTGCGACGGTTCGGAACGGGGGACTTTTCGCACCCCGTTCGCGTCGCAGGGCACGACGAGCTGGCCGACGTGGCCCGCCGCGCCAATCAGATGGCCACCAGCCTCGAGCGCCTGGGCCGCGAGCACAAGAGAGCCGAAGAGAAGTTTCGCGCGCTCCTCGAGTCCGCCCCGGATGCGATGGTCATCGCGGGACGGGACGGCCGGATCGCCCTTGTCAACGCCGAGACCGAGAAGCTCTTCGGCTATCGTCGGAGCGATCTCGTTGGGGCGGAAGCCGAAGTCCTTCTGCCCGAGAGGCTTCGCCGGCGGGACGGCTCGAACGGGGCCGATTACTTCCGCGACGCGAGCGCGCACGCCGGGGGGGCTCCCGTCGAGCTCTACGGACGGCGACAGAATGGGGCCGAGTTTCCAATCGAGATCAGCGTGAGCCCGATCGAAACGGACGAGGGGACGCTCGTGTCGAGCGCGATCCGAGACATCACGGAGCGCAAGCGCATCGAAGCCGCCCTGAAGCTCTCCAACCGCGAGCTCGAGGCGTTCAGCTATTCCGTGGCGCACGATCTGCGCGCCCCTCTGCGCGCCATCAACGGCTACGCCATCGCGCTCACGGAGGATTTCGGCGACAAGCTCGGCGGCGACGCCAGGGGCTACCTGGACCGCATCGCCGCGAGCGCGGAGCGGATGGGACACCTCATCGACGCCTTGCTCAGCCTCGCGCGAGTGAGCCGCGCCAACATGAAGCGCGAACCCGTCGATCTGACCCACTTGGCGCGGGCCACCATCGCGCAACTACGAACGATCGAGCCGGCGCGCGTCGTCGAGTTCATCGCGGCCGACGATCTCCGTACGAACGGGGATTCTCAGCTCCTCCGGGCCCTCTTGGAGAATCTGCTCGGCAACGCGTGGAAGTTCACCTCGAAGCAGGCGGCCGCGCAGATCGTCTTCGGGTGCGAGCGACCGGACAGCATGGCGCCCGTGTTCTACGTCCGCGACAACGGTGCGGGGTTCGACATGGCCTACGCGGAGAAGCTATTCGCTCCCTTTCAACGGTTGCATACGTCCGACGAGTTTCCCGGCACCGGGATCGGTCTCGCAACCGTTCGCAGAATCGTGGAGCGACACGGCGGTCGCATCTGGGCCGAGGGTTCGACCGGCAACGGCGCCGTGTTCCACTTTACGTTTGTAGACGCGAAGGAGGCCGAGTGATGGCGACGAACGCACCGATCCTGCTCATCGAGGACAACAAGGACGACGAGGCCCTGACGCTGCGGGCGCTTCGGAAGAACAACATTTTGAACGACGTCGTCATCGTTCGCGACGGCGCCGAGGCGCTCGACTACCTGTTCGTTCGCGGCGTCCACGCCGGACGAGATCCGGAGATCCTTCCGCAGATTGTCCTGCTGGACTTGAACCTTCCCAAGGTCAGCGGCCTCAGTGTCCTCCGGCAGCTACGCGCCGACGAGCGCACCCGGCTATTGCCGGTGGTGGTGCTGACGTCCTCCAAGGAAGACGAAGACATCATCGAGAGTTACGAGCTCGGAGCGAACAGCTACATCCGCAAGCCAGTGGAGTTCGCTCGGTTCAGCGAGGCGGTCAAGACGCTGGGACTCTATTGGCTCTTGCTCAATGAGTCGATGCCTCGTCGCAGAACGTAGGCACGCGTCTCCCGGCGATGGTGACAATCAGGGACGTCACGCCGCAGCGCTGTATGTCGTTGCCCGCTTCTGGCCCTTGCTCTTGAGCTTCTTCTTCGCCAAGCCTTCCTTGAGAATGCGTGGCATCTCCTTGGCCTCCATCTTGAGCGCCGCCCGGATCTCTTCGGCGCGAAGTCCCTCCTTCTTGCCTTTCACGAGGGCGACCACCTGGTCGAGCGCCTTGGCAATCTGGTCGGCCGAACGACGAGGAAGGCGACCGGCTTTGCGCGCACGCGGCGCCGGAGCGGCCGCGGGTTCAGCCTTCGACTTCGGCGGACGTCCAGGCCCCTTGCGGGTCGAGCTGCCCGATTCGTGGAGCAGCTCGGCGAGGCTTGCGCCGCGGATGGCGTCGACGACGGAGTTGGCGAAGGCCGTGGCGAGGGAATCGAGGGTCGAACGGAGTGACATGCGTATCAGGTATTGCAAAACACGAGGACCCGTCAATCAAGAATTGACGGTTTACGCGAACTGCCCTTCGCCGCGCGAACCGGTTGACTACATCGTCGTCGATCGGGGCACCCCGCCGGCCACGCTGCGATCGCGGATTTGACTCTTAGTCAGGCTTGTTGCGACCATCGCGCTTTCCGCGTGGCTCGCGGCCCATCCGCTCGGCAAGGAAGGCGGTTACCGCGAGCACGCGTTCGCGTACGTCGATCGCCTCCAGAATGCGCTGGCGCTTGGGCGGGTCGGCGATTAACCGATTCGCGCACAGGTCTGCCATGGCCCCCGGGTCGACGGCCGAAGGCAGTGCGAAGTCGTCCATCCGCGCTGCGGCAGCCACCGAGGCCGCCGTGGCCAGAAGCGCCGTGCGGTCGACGGCCGCGACCGGCGTCGGAACGTCCCGAAGGATGTGGGCGCGCGCGCGCCGGTACGGAGTGACGGAGGCAAGCTCCTCGAGCCGCACCCGCGCGCACCCTTGCAGAACGATGTTCGAGCGTCCGTCCGGCAGGGCGTCGTGGCGGACGATGCGACCGACGCCGGCGACCGGCGCGAAGGACGGCGGGCGATCGAGATCCTCCGGGCCGTCGAGCTGGAACGCCATCGCCATGTACCCGTCCCCCGCGACGCAGTCGACAAGCATCTTCCGGTAGCGATGCTCGAAGATATGGAGCGGCAAGAACGTGCCCGGGAAAAGCACGATCCCGGGCAACGGAAAGACCGCGATGGTCTCCAACGCCAGGGCCGGGACGCTCGCGTCGGTCACGAACCGGAGCTTACCCTACGGCGGCGCAACGGGGCCCAAGAGCGCGATCCCAGGCCGGCTCCGGCTCCCCAATCGTGAGCGTCCCCATCCATGCGAGCGACAAGGCGGATCGCGCTACCCTCGTCCTTCCCATGCCCATCCCCATCGAAGGCCCGCTCTCTTCTGATGCTCCCGTGCGAACGATCGAGCGCGACGAGCTCCGGCGCGAAGTCGACGCGAAGGAGGCGCGGTTCAAGCTCGTCATGGCGCTCGGCGATTGGGAGTTTCGGACCAAGCACATCCCCGGCTCGCTTCATTTCAAAGACGCGTCCGACATGCTGTCCAAGCTACGGAAGGACGATGAGATCGTCGTCTACTGCACGAACCCGCCCTGCCTCGCGAGCGTGGCCGCCTACCACCGTCTCGTGCAAGAGGGCTACACGAACGTGCGGCGCTACGCGGGGGGTATCGAGGATTGGGAGAGCGCGGGACTGCCGCTCGCGCGCGGCGCCATCTGATGGCTCACGTCGTCGAAGTCGTCGCGGGTGCTTTCAGCGCGGCATGCAGCCTCTCGAGGACGGCGCGCACGCGCTCGGGGCGGACGGCGATCGCGGTCCATGCGACGGCCTCGCCGACGGCGTCAGGGGGGAATGCCTTCATGCGGTGCTGGTGCCCAAGGAGCCAGGTGAAGGCGGTCATGAGCGTACGGAGCGCGACCGAATCCGTCAGGAGCGCTACGGGCGGAGCTGGCGCCGCGTTGGCGCCGAGGACCTCGGCGACACGCGCACGCTGCTTGGAGTTCGGGGCTCCGCCGCGCGTGGCGACGAGCAGCGCCCGATGCTTGCCCTGCCGCTCGGTCGCGATCCACCGGTCCCACTCGGCCTCCGAGGGGTTGTCTTCGGAATGGCAGAGGACCATCAGGTCGTCGACGGCGGCGAAGGCGATGGTGGTGAGGACGGTGTCGTCTCGCGGATCGTCGAGCATGGTCCCCGATTTACCACTGCGCCCCCGGGGGCCGTCTACGTCCGGGAGGGCAGTTGCCGTCTACGAAGTCCGCGACGCTTCGGACGCGAAGGCGACCTTCCACGCCTCCACCGACAGGTCCATGGGGGGCTCGACGGCGGACGCGACCACTCCGTCCATGAAGTCGAGGAACCGTCCGCCAAAGTTGGGCCGCGCGATCCTCCAGGCGGCTCGGAAGCCGGGGCTTCTCGCCAAGAGTCGAACGCCCGCAACGACGGTCTCGAACGCGGCGTCGTTCAACAGTCGTTCTTCACGTTGATAGAACGAGTCTTCGAAATGGAAGAAGAGCGCGCGGCAGAGGCTGATGTACTGGCTTAGCTCAGTTTGAGTGATCTCCTGAGGGCTCCCCGAACCGTGAAGCCATGCATCGGCCGCTGCGTGGTCCGCGAGCGCCACGTGTAGCTCGACGGTCCGCGAGACGCGGCTGTGCCTGATCGAGATTTGCTGATTGCGCTCTGTCTGCCTCACTTGAAGCGCGAGGTAGATGAGCGAGGTCAGTACGGCAAAGCCGCTGACGAAGCTCCCCACAGACGCAAGATCGGAAAGTGACATCGAGGTCTCCGCCGTTGAGTGGATCGGGCGAGACTATGCGGACCTGACGCCGATGTCATGGGTCCGCCACGGGCCCACGCCCATCCGCATCCACGGGGGGCGGGGCCAGCGCGCTGAGGCTTCGCTTTCGGAGCGCGACGCAATAGCCATCGCGATGGTCGTCGGCCGCTTGCAGGGCTGGCAGTCCCGGGTCGAGCGGAGCGATAGCGGCGAGCAGGTCGCGCTCGAGAATCCTCGTCGGTCGGCGCGGGCTGGTGAAGTCGAACGTGGACTTCTCGAGCGCGAGGGTCCAGTCCCGCGTCTCGATGCGCAGGCCCTCTTCGACGAGATACCGAAAGGGCGTGAGGGTCTCGCGAGGCACGTTCGTGTCGGCGATGTCCGGATGCTTCGCGCGCTTCGCCTTCGCGGCGTCCTGAGCCGCGTTCGCTTTGGACGTAACGTGCTCGACGTCGTCGAGTGACCGCGGGAACGCGGCTCTCACCGACTCGGGGACGAATCCCTCGATCCCGAGACACGACGGATCGAGCGATGCAAGCAAGGCATACCGGAACGGGCCGAACCTCGACGACGCGATGACCTCCCGGGCGATCGTGTGGTACGCGAGCGCTTGCAGCAGCAAGCCGAACTCCGCGTTTCGAGAAAGACGGTGGTCCTTGCCCTCGTAGGCGGCGGAGCTCTCGGTCGCCGCGGACGTCGCCTCGGGCTGCACGTCCTCGAGCCAGCGGTACCGGGGGTTGGACGAGCGCCGCTCGACAAATGCGGCCAGCGCGGCGGCCTCCGCCGGGTCGGGTGCCGCATGGTCGCGCGCGCCGTAGACTCCGGGCCAAGCCGGATACGTATCCCAGATAGGTCGCGGATCCTCGCCGTGGCACGCGAGGCACCTTGGCGGATTGGCCTCCGAGAAGACTGCTCGCCCTTGCGCGCCCTCCTCGGGGAACGTGACCTCGCGAAAGCGAAAGGCGCGCTCGCCGTCGTCGAACTCCATGGTCTCCAGCGACTGGTAGCCCGCCTGCCCCGGGTCGCCGTTGTACGCCACGACGAAGCGGGCATCGGGCGTGTAGAGGAGGACGCGCGGAGCGAGTGCGCTGGCCCCCTGGACGCTGCGGCTGTCGTAGACGAGCACATGCCGTTCGCGCAACGGCGCGGGCAATCGGGCGAGCAACGCCTCGATCGAGCGCAGGTCTTCTCCCTCCAGCAGCTTGCGCAGAACCGCGAATGGGCCCCGCGTTGCGGGGGGCGGCGGGATGACCGGATGTGCGCCTTCGGTGGGGAGAACCACTGCCCGATCGGGATCGAAGTCCCAGGTCGCGAAGTCGCGGACCCGCCGTCCGGTCCTGTCGAAGATGGCGATCCGCACGTCGTGGTCGATGTGCCCGTCGTCGAACATCGCGCGCACGCCGAGCACGCGGCCAAGCGCGCGCGTGTCCTCCGGGCTTCCCCGGAGCACATGCCAGGCGTCCGGCAGGTGCCGGTTTGTCTTGAAGCGCGCGAGCCGCTCCGAGCTGTCGGTCGCGGGGTCGAGGGTCACCAAGAGAAACTGGGCGGGCGCGCCCTTGCGGCGGAACGCCTCGTCGACGTCCCGCAGCTTTTCGACCGTGAGCGGGCAGCGCGTCGTGCAGGACGTGAAGAACATCGCGACGACGAGCGGGACCCCTTGCCACGCCGCGAAGGTCACCTCCGCGCCACGCTCATCGGTCCAATGCCATGGCTGGACGAAGAGGGAGGCGTCGCGGCCCAGCGCCTGCGCCGGCGCTGGGACAGGCGCGCAGCCCAGAATCGCAAGCGGCACCATGACCGCGACCATGAGCCAGCGCCACGGATTCACACCGTCCCCGCAGGCACCAGCGACCGTCCCGGCTCGCGCCGCGGCTTGCCGGCATCGGACGCGATCGGGATATCGCAGTGAAACGTCGTTCCGCGCCCCACCTCGCTCTGCACGGTGACATTGCCTCCGAGGGCGCGGCAGGCTGCCAAGAGCGCGCCCAACCCTACGCCCCGACCGCTGACCTGGTTGGCGTCCGTCTTGGAGGTGAGTCCATCGACGAAGAGTGCAGCGACCAGATCCTCGTGGCTCTCCGAGGGCAGCCCCAATCGGCGCGCCCTGGCCGCGATCAAGTCCCAGTCGATCCCGCGCCCGTCGTCGCTCACCGAGATCCCGACGGAGCCGTCGTGGTACGCCGCGGCGAGCCGGATGCGCCCGGCCTCGGGTTTCCCGCGGTCGCGACGCTCGTCGGCCGGCTCGATGCCGTGGTCGACCGCATTGCGGAGTAGATGAACGAAGGCCGCCCAGAACTCCGACCACGTTCCCCGCGGCAGTCGCTGGCCGTCGGAAACGACGTCCACGTCGATGCCCTTGCCGAGCCGCCGCGCGATCTCTCTGGCCTGCTCCGCGCTTCGCTGGAGACGGTCACGCACCCGCTCCGACCGCCAATCCTGGATCATGCGGGCCACGTCGGCGCGCGTCGTCCCGTCGGATAGGGCCTTCAGCACGGCCTCGTGCTCTGCGTCGTCGATGGTCACCTGGGACCTGTCCCCCAGGAGAGCCGACAGGCGCTCGGCGATCCGCGTCCATGCGGAGCGCAGGCCCGCCCGCTCCTCGGGAGACATCGCGTCGTCCGCTTCCAGCATGCGCGTCTCGATCTCGTGGCAATACTGGGCGATCCGGTGCAAGCCAAAGACGGCGCAGTTGCCCTTGAGCGTGTGCAGCAGGCGCTTGGCGTCGACGAGCGCGAGGCCGCCGCCGCCCGTCAGCTCGCGCACCTGCGCCTCGGACGAGAGCAAAAAGTCGAGCACCCCGGACCGGTCGCGCGTGGCCCGTTCGAGTACGCTGGCGACCTCCCGTTGCTCGGCCTCCGCGCGCTCCGCGGCCAGACGGGCCGTCACGTCCGTGATGACGATGAGAAGTTGCTCGAAACGCTCGTCGGCGTCGACGGGGCGGCGCGCGGCGTCGACCCTGTCGGCGACCGCTCCGTACGAGACCTCGAACTGCCGGTCTCGCCACGTCAGGCGCTTCGGAAGCTGGTCGAGCAGCAGTGCCATCGGCAAGATTCCGTCGAGGACCTGCTCCCACTGCAGCTCGAAGGAGTCGGCCGCCGTCGGATCGCCCTGACGGATGTAATCCGGAAAGCGTGTGCCTTCCGGCGCGCGGCCGAACCATGTCTCGACGACGGCCGACCGCTCCTTCGAGATCACGCACTGGCGATCGATCGTGAGAAGGCCCTGGGTCACGTTGTCGAGCACGACGCGCATGTCGCGGTTTCGGCCGTCGAGCATGGCCACGGTTCGGCGCAGGCTCCCGGTCATGTCGTTGAAAGACGCGGCGAGCTCGCCGATCTCGTCGTGCGTCCGTACGACGATCGTGTGGTCGAAGTTGCCTGCACCGACTTTCTTCGCGCCCTCCGAGAGGTCGCGGATGGGCCGGACGATCCGCGAAGAGAAGAAGACGCCGAGAATTCCGGCCGCGACGAGCGCGATCGCCGAGCCCCAGGCCATCTGTCGGCGCACGGCGAGGACGTAGCTCGTCACCTCCGACATCGGGACCGCGCTCCTCGCGAAGCCGAGGACCTTGCCGTCGCGGACGATCGAACGGGCGACGAACATATGCCCCGCGCGGATGGAAGTCCCGCGCCCCGAGGCCCGCGCAGCGACGATCTCGGGCGCGGCGCGCTGCGATCCGAGGCGCCGCGAGTCATCCGCCTCCGAGCTCGCGACCACCGTTCCGTCGTTCGCGATGATCGCGAGCTCCGTGTGAACGGCGATGCCGAGCGCACGGACGGACTCGGTCAGGCTCGTGTCGTTCGGGTCGACTTCGCCGAAGAGCGCGGCGGCGGTCATCTGACCGAGCATCGTCGCCTCGTACGACAGGCGGTCCTCGACGGTGGCGAGCGTCGTGCGGCTCACGTTCCGATCGACGAGGGCCCCGGCGATGGCGGCGCACGCGAGCGTGACCGCGAGGAACCCGGCCGAGAGCTTGGCTCGCAGCGAGATAGGGCGGCCCGCAGCGCCACCCGAGGTGCCCGTCCTTGCGTCAGCTTCCATGGTCGACCTAGTTGCGTCCACGAAGCCCTCAGCGGATGGTCACGGCGTGGGCCTCGGGGGGCACCGGCTCTGCGTCGGACGCGACGCAGATTGCGCCCTGCACCGAGCGTGCGAACGACACGCAGTCCGCCGACGAACGCAGGATGGCCGGCCGACGGAGTTCGCCCTTGAAGACTTGCTCCTGGATCCGTGCCAGGAGCTCACGCGGAGTGCTGCCGAGCAACGTAGCGAGGTACTGGGTCTCCGGTACGTCGCCCGGCATGATGCCCAGCTGCACGACGGCGCCGCTATCCCACTGTTTGATGCCGCCGGTCACGGCCCTCTTCAGCTCCGTCCGCGACAACTCCACGATGGGATTTGCGGCGTTGACGAGGACGACGAACCCGGCGGCGATCGCCGGGCGGCTCGCCGTGAGCGCCGTCACGATGCCGAGGCTCATCGCCAGTCCAAGGGCGATGGTGCGACCCATCAGAATCCAAACGCGACTTTGACAGTCGCGATCTCCTGATCCATCGCGTCGCGGCCCAGCCGCTCCACCTCGAGCTTGACGGCCAGCTGCGGCAGCGCCACCCACTTGAACCCTGCGCGAAGATCCGTGAACGAGTCGAAGCCGGTGTAGATCGCCTGGTAACCAACCAGCGCCCCCTCTGCCGAATTGGACGTGAACTGGAAGATGATGTCGCCGCTCGACGGGAAGTGGATGTACTCGGCGCGGAAGTAGGGCGTGACGGAGCCGATCGTGTACCCGACCTCGGCAAAACCGCCCGTGATGGAGGTCGAGGGCGCGCCGTCCGGGTTGTGGCGCATCGCGAACCCCTCGATGTCGAGCAGAACATGGTTTTCCGTGTAGACCGCGTGCGCGCCCGCCACGAGCTCCTCGGTTGTCGGGCGGTTGGGGATCATCGCGGTCGGCGACGCGAGCGGCGGGATGACGTCGCGCATTCCGTTGACCCCCAGAATGAGCCCGTCGATGGGCATCCATCGCAGCCTCAGGTTTACGGACTTCGGGTTGGTCTCGGCGTACTGCAACGCCACGGCGGTGACGTCGGCCGCGCGCCCGTTGCCCACGTCGAAGTCGTATCGAATCGATCCGGCGCCACCGACGTCGACGGTCCCGTCGAAGCCCGCGCCGACGTTGTGAGACATGATGATGCCGCACGAGTCCTCGAAGTTGACGGAGTAGGGGCGGCTCGTCGTCAGCTCGAAGAAGTTCCCGTGGTGGTACGTGTCGTTGTAGTAGCCGAACGCGAGGTGGGACCGGCCCGCGCGCAGGCGCAGCCAGTTCGCGACGAGATAAGTGACCTGTATTCGCTCGATGTCCACGCCGATGTTGTTGCCCAGTCCTTCGAACATGACCTCCGTCAGGAACGCGAGTCTCGATACGTCGGCGGAGCCGAAGAGGTCGAGCCGGGGCGCGAAGAATGAGTTCCACACGCCCGGTGCGTACACGTTCGGGTTGGACATCGCCGTGGGCCAGGGCTGGTTGGCGTGGTCGCGTATCGCGTAGCCCGTGTCGCCGTACATCTTGAGGGTCAGGTCTGCGGCGCTCGCCACCGCCCCGAGCGGATCGGAGGCAAACGATGGCGGCCCCCAGGCGGGCGGGGGCGCGGCGATCGGCGGGGCAGGCGTGCTTCCGGGCGGAGTGGGCGGGGTTTCCGCGCCGGCCGCAGGGGCTGGCTCACTCGCAGCGGCGGCGGGTGGCGCGGCCGGCAGCGGCGGGGCTGGCTCGGCGCATGCGGCGGAGCGAGCGTGAGTGACGGCGGCGACCGACGCGGCCGCAAAAAGGAGAAAACAAGAGGGACGCATGTCCGTACGGTCAATCCTGAGGTGAGGGGTTCGCGGCCGGCCGTTTCAACCGGTGGTGGCGACTTCGATGAGGACCTTCGGCCCCAGCATGCGTGCGAGGCGTTCGGCGGTGGTCCGGGTGAGGCGCGAACCGGCCGTGACGAGGAGCGCGCCGCTCTCGCTGCGCACGTCGTTGACGACGACCATTCCCTCGCTCAGTTCCGGCGCCCGGACCGCGTGGTTCGCGCGGCTGCGGATCTCTCCCACGACCGCCACCGTGGCCCTTCCGTCCTCGAAGGGAAGCATGAACGCCGCCACCCTCTCGCCGCTCGAGCGTACCGACGTCGCGTTGACGGGAAGCCCCGTCGTCAGCGTGACGTTCTCGGCCATGGCAACACGCTTGACGGCGCCGCCCGCGGTGCTCGCGAGCTCTCGCAGGGCGTCGCTCAAGGCCGCCTCGTTGGCGCCTGGGTTGCCGAGGAGGGTGCTCCCAATCCAACCGAGCGCCCACGGGTCCGCGGCGACGGACACGAGGACTTCGATCCCGTCGCGGGCGAGCGAGAGCGGGATTGTCGCGCACCGTACATCGCGACCGAACTTCTCCGGCCAGCCCGGCGTCGCGCGCACCGTTTGCCCGACGAGTTGTGCGAGGTCCTCTGCGACGACTTCACCCAGCCGCTTCCAGACGGCGAGCCGCTCGAAGCTCGAGGGGGATTCGGTCGTCGGCTTCGAGCCGGTAGAAGGAAACCATTTGGCGAGCCGCGCGGGCGCTTGCAGTCTCCCGACGAGCTCCGCGTCCACGAACGGGCGGATCAAGACTTCGTTCACGCCGGCCGCCAGGGCCGGCTGGATCTCGCGCCCGCCGGAAGACGCGTCGAGCAGCGCGACCAAATGCGCGTGCTTGGTCGCATCGGCGCCGCGAAGGAGGCGGACGAGCTCGAGGCCGCCGCTCGGCGGCCATGAAAGCAGCACCACGTCGGGCGCGTCGCGCTGCACGGCGGTGGCCGCAGACTTCGCGTCGCCCGCGACCTGCACCTCGAATGAGGCCCGCCGCAACGTGCGCGAGATGGCTTCTCGCTCCGTCGCGCTCTGGCTCAGCACCACGACCCGCATTCGCGCATTGCCCTCGCGTCAGGCCGCCGAGGCAGTCAGTCGCTGGGCCGCCGCCACGAGCAGATCGGGCTTGAACGGCTTGACGATCCAGCCCTTTGCCCCGAGCGTCTTTGCACGATGAATGAGGTCGGGCTGTCCCTCCGTGGTCAGCATCACGACGGGCGGCGCGGAGGGGTTGGCCGAGAGACTCTCGAGGAACTCGAGCCCGCTCATGCGCGGCATGTTCACGTCGCACACGATGAGCTTCGTGTCCGGGTGAGCGCCCAGCTTCTCGAGCGCATCGGCGCCGTCCGTCGCCTCTATGATGGTGAACCCGGCGCCACCGAGCGCGCGGCCCACTTGCAGCCGCACCATCGAAGAGTCATCCACCACGAGAACCTTCACGCTCATCGTCTTCTCCCGGATTCGTGTCGTTGCGCCGTTCAAAACAGCAGCGCGTCGCCCGCACGCGCCGCCACCGTCCGCTGGCTGGCATCCTGAAGCGCGAAGCCGTCTTCGAAGGTTGCGTCGAGGCGGACGTCGAGGCGCCAACCATCCCCGGTGAACGACATGACGCTCTCGGGCCGGACGGCGCGCGGTATCCGAAGCTCTCCTGCAGAAGCCGTGGTCGGCGTCGAAAGCAGAATCGGGAACCCCGCCGGTAGCAGGCGGCCCTTGAGGTGTCCCAGCAGCATGTTCGAAAACTCGCCGAGGGTGTCGCAAACGTCGGCTCCTTGCAGGCCGCCGATCGCCGCGTGCCAAGCTTGGACCGCGGTGGACGATGTCAGCAGCACCAGCGCGCCGCGCACCTTGTCGCCTGCGTAGCCGATCACCCCCAAGATCGAGGTCTGATCGCCGCCCGGCAAGTCGACCCCGAGCAGGCCGTCGGACCGAGTTCCGATCGGGACGATCCGCATGCCGTAGGAGCCGAAGAGCTCCACCGCGGCCTCACTCAGCTGAGATATCATCGTTGCGAAGGCTTCGGCGGGAACGGCGCTCAGCTCCTCGGGGGCGGCAGTCATCGACGTCCTTGTGAGTTCCCCCAGGGTAGTCGCCTTCGATAATTCTTTCGGGGATACCATGTGCGTTTGGTAACAATTGCGCCCCGCGCAGCGCGCGCTCCGCGCCGACATTCGCCAGCGCGGATGAGCACGCGCCGTGCCACGCAGAAAGCGGCCGAATCCGGGGGCCGTGTCCCCGACTCTGTTCGAAAATGGAACGCGATTGACCGCGGGCCGTTCGGGAGTCGAACGTGCGCCTAGTGTCGACGCTCGGTCCTTCCGGAAGGCACTCCTCGTCGTTTATGGGACGCGCACGGCGTCGCGCAGTCGCTCGGACAGCTCGTGGACGGCCAGGTCGTTGAAGTCCTTGGCGACCGCCGTTACCAGGTGCTTTTCGAGCTCGCTCGTGAGCTCTTTCTTCATGAGGCCTAGAAAATGGGGCGGCGCCACTAGCACCCACTTCTGGAATCGCGCGGAGCGCATGGCCTGGTCGAGCGTCGTCGCGAGCGTGTGGGCGAAGCCCTGTTTCTCGACCTCCTTCGGCGAAGACGCAGGGGCGAGCGCGTTGTGATGCACCGACCTGCCCTCCGAGGATCGGGTCCCCGACGGACCGCTCACGAGCTCACTGGCCTTGTTGCGCGACCCTTCGTGAAGGACGAGCTCCACGACGTGCCACGTCGAGTCTCCGTCCCGGATCTCGAAGACCCTGGCCTTCGCGGCGTCGCAGACCAAAACCCACGTGCTCTTCATGGGCGCCTCTGGTTCGCAGATTGGTCGTGGCGCTGCGTGCGCTGGCGCTTCACCCAGTCCTCGAGCTCCCGCCCGGCGTCGTCGAACGCCCGGTCGACTGCCCCCGAAGGCGTCTCGGATCGCTGGTCGTTCGACGGCACGTGTCCGACGAGGATCTCATGCCCCGGAAGACCGAGGTTGATGGAGACGTGGAAGAGGTCCCCGTGGCGGTGATGGTGACCCGCCAGCTCGACGACGACGTGACAGGAGACGATGCGCTCGAAGAGGGCCTCGAGCTTCTCGGCCCGAAGCCGGACGTGGCCGGCCAGCGCGTCCGAGTGCGCCATGCCTCGGAACGTGAGCTGAAGGGGGACTTGCATTGGGAGAAACTCCTTCCTCAGCGGGAAAGCAGGTTTCGTGCGCGCGGCCTGGCTGATGGCCACGGGCCAGGATGGCGTGCGCCGCACCGGTGACCTAGACCCGCCTGGATGTGGCGTAGGATGGACATCAGGCAGCTTCCCGCGACGACATTCGCCTTCGTCGCGGCGATCGCCGCGGCGCTCGGCCTCGTCTTCGCGGCGTACTCCACCTACGACTACGCCGCGCAGCTCGACCGGCGTGTGCACGCCGTTCACTGCAGCTTCATCCCCGGCCTGCCCGCTTCGAGCGACGGCGACAACCCCTGCAAGGCGGCCCTCTTCAGCGTGTACTCGGCGGTCTTGCGCGCGACATTCTGGGGCGGAGTGCCCATCTCGCTCTTTGCCATGGGAGCGTTCGCATTCTTCCTCGCCTTCGGCCTTTACCTGACGCTGGCGCGTGTGCACGTGGCCGCGGGGGCACATGCGTTCTTCGCCGCGGCGTCGCTCGGGCCGCTCGGCGCGTCGATCGCGATGTTCTTCGTCACGGTCGTGCACCTGCACGGGTTCTGCAAGCTATGCGTGGGGATCTACGTGTCGTCCCTCGTCCTTTCGGCGTGCGCCGCCCTCGCGTGGCGTGCGAAAGACCGCGAGCGACGCTTGGTCGCCCCGACCGACAGTGCCAGCCGCCGCGGCGGTTGGGTGCACGCGGCCCTCTGGCTCGCCGGGCTCGGCGTCGCCAGCGCGCTACCGGCGGTCGCGTATGCGGGGAGCCTGCCCGACTACCGGCCTTTTCTTGCCAAGTGCGGCAAGCTCGCGGTCACGAGCGAGGCGCACAACAGCCTGCTCAAACTGCCGACCGCGCACCCCACCCGCGGGGTCGTGCTCTTCGAAGACCCGCTCTGCCCGACGTGCCGGTCGTTTCACGAGCGGCTCGTCGACGAGGGCGTCTTCGAGCGCCTCAACGTGACCTTGGTCATGTTCCCGCTCGACAGCGAGTGCAACTGGATGCTCGATCGCGCCTTGCACCCGGGGGCGTGCTTGATGGCCAAGGCCGTCCTGTGCGGCGGTGACGACAAGGCCCGGGCCATCCTCGAGTGGTCGTATGATCGGCAAGACGAGCTCAAAGAGGCCGGCAAGCAAGGGAGCCAGGCCCTGCTGGCGAAGATCACCGAGCGCTGGGGCGACGCGGTGTCGGCTTGCGCCGTCGGCCCCGCCGCCGCGACGCGCCTCAACCAGCACCTGCACTTTGCCGCGAACAACCATATCGCCATCTCGACGCCGCAGATGTTCCTGGGCGACCAGCGCATCTGCGACGAGGACACGGACCTCGGCATGAAGTACACCCTGGCCCAGCTCGCCCCCGAGGTGCTGCCGTGACCCGACCGAACCCTCTCGCGAAGGCCCGCGCATTTCTCGACGCGGGGCCGAACCGCGCGGCCATCGTTGGGGCGGCCGTCGCCAGCGCGCTGGTGCTGGTCGTCAGCGTGGCCGTCGGCGCCATGGTGCACGGTGCCAAGGATCGGCTCGAGCATCCGGAGGAGACGGCGCGCGCGCAGGTCGCCGTCGCCGACGACGCCGAGGTGGCCTACTGCACCCCGGCCTTCAAAGAGGTCCTGCAGCGCGTGATCAACGCGTGCGGGCTCGTGGGCACCGAGCAGCGTCGCGGGTGCCAGCCGGCGGACGTGAAGACTTTCGCGTCGATCAGCGGCGCCGACTTCAATGAGCTCTTCGCGCCGCTCAAGGAGCGGGGCGCCGTCGTCCTGTTCGAAGAAGGGTCGGACGTCCTCGACGACGCGGCTCGCAAGCTCCTCGACGCGCGCTGGGAGGATCGCAAGGGCGCGCGCTACTTTTTCGTCGTGGCTCGCGCCTCGAAGGACGGGACGACGGAGGGCAACCGGGCGCTCTCCCACAAGCGGGCGAACTCCGTCATGATCCATCTGAAGGACGCGACGCAAGACCCCGAGCTCGACAAGCAGGTGGGTCTGCTGTGGCTCGGCAGCGAGTTCGCGCAGTTCGACAAGACGTATTGCGAATGGCCCAACTCGCGTACGGACAAGCGCTGCACGCCCGAAGCGATCAACCGGAGCGCTTTCGTATCGTGGGTCGATTGCAGACTCTGACGCGCGCGGCGCGCAGCCTGGCAGCACTCGCGCTGTGGTCATCGGCGTGCGCGGTCGCGTGCGGCAAGGGGCCACCGGAGGCGACGGCCGAGCGCTCGGAGCAGGTGATGGCGACCGGCAGCACGTCGACGGCGGCGCGCGGCGTGCCGGATGCCCAGGTGACAGCGGCTCCCGCCCCGGCTCCGCGTCTCCATGGGCTGTGCGGGGGGGATGGCAACGCTCAGGGACGGACGCTCTCCAAAGTGGCCGCATCGCACGCCGAGGCGCCGGGAGCGCCGGCGCTCGGCGGAACTCTCCCCGCTCGGCGTGGCCGCTGGACGTGGATCAACTTCTGGGCGGCGTGGTGCAAGCCGTGCAAAGAGGAAATCCCGCGGCTGCTCGGGTGGCGCGATCGGCTCGCGACCGTGCAGTCGCCCATCTCGCTCGTCTTCGTGTCGCTCGACGACGATGCGCGGCAGCTCGGCGCGTTTCTCGAGCAGCAACCGGCCGACGGGTTGCGCAGCACGCTATGGTTGCCCGATGGGCGTGCGCGTAGCGCCTGGATGACGAGCTTGCACATGAAGAGCGCGCCGGAGCTCCCCGAGCACGCGCTCGTCGATCCCGAAGGACACGTGAGGTGCTTCATCGAGGGCGCCGTCGAGGACGCGGACTACGCGGAGATTGCGGCGCTCGTCCGATAGGGCGAGGCGAAGGCCATCCCGGCGGCAGAAACCACGGGGTATGCTCCCTTCGTGCTCTATGCGTACGTGGGGTCGGCCATCGTCGGCCTGATGCTGCTCGGGGCGTCATTCCTCGGCGCGGGGCACGACCACACGATGGGCCACGATGGTACGGGCGACGGCGAGGGACAACCGATGCTGGCGCTGCTCTCGGTGCGAGTCTGGACGTACCTCCTGGCCTTCGGAGGCGCGACGGGCTTGCTGCTGCGGCTGGTCGGCCGAGAGGGCGAGCCGGCGTCGGCGGTCGGCGCTGTGCTCGTCGGCACGGCGGCGGCGTGGATGGCGCGCATCGTCATCGGCCGCGCGTCGCGTCTGGGTGCGTCCGGCACCGTCCACGCGCAGGACCTCGTGGGGCGCACCGGGGAGGTGATGATCCCGTTCGCGGCCGGGGCGACCGGCAAGGTGCGCGTACGCATCGCCGGGGCCGACGTCGACGTGCTGGCCACGATCGACGAAGGCGAGTCGGTGGGTCGGAGCGACGAGGTGCTCATCCTCGAGGTGCGTGAGGGTGGAACCGCCTTGGTCATGCGCAGTCCGCCCCGGTAAGGCCTCGGGCGCGGACTCGTACGCGCGAGGGACCCCTGGTGTATCCTCCGGGCCCTCACGCGAACGGAGGGCCTGTTGCTCGAGAATCTGGCTTCACTCGACACGACGATCGCGGCGATCCATGGCGATGAGGCGGACTCGCCGCAGCTGGGCGGCGTGATGGTCGGTGCCCTCGTGCTGGCGATCGGGCTCCTCGTCTTCCTGTCGCTGCTCCGGAAGTATCTCTTCGTCTGCCGCCCCAACGAGCTTCTCGTCGTCGCCGGCAAGAAGCACAGGCTGCCGTCGGGCGAGTCGGCCAACTACACCGTCATCCAAGCTGGCTTTCACTGGCGCGTGCCCTTCATGCAAACGGTCTCGCGCATGGATATCCGCCTCATGCCCATCGAGCTCTCGGTGAGCAAGGTGCTGTCCAACGGCGGGATCCCCCTGGACGTGCACGCCATCGCGAACATCAAGGTCACGAGCAACCCCCAGTTCACGTACAACGCCGTCGAGCGCTTCCTGACGCTGCCGCCCCAGGCCATCCACATGACGGCCAAGCAGACGCTCGAGGGCGCCCTGCGCGACGTCATCTCCCAGCTCACCCCGGAGCAGGTGAACGAGGACCGCATCGAGTTCGCCAACCGGCTGCTTGAGACGACCAGCGAGGTGTTCGACAAGCTGGGGCTTCACCTCGACACGCTCAAGATCCAGCGCGTGGAGGACGAGGCGCAGTACCTCGTGAACATCGCGCGGACGCAGATCGCCAATGCCCTCCGCGACGCCGAGAACGCCGAGAACCAGGCCACCCAGGAGTTCAAGCAGGAGGAGGCCGCGGCACGGCAGGCCGCCGAGCTCGCGCAGAAGCAGGCTGAGATCGGCGTCTCGCAGAAGCGCAACGAGCTGCGTGCCTTGGTCGGTCAGCTCGAGGGAAGCGCGCAGGCCGTCGAGCGCGAGGCAGTGGTGGCCGCCGAGCAGGCCCGCGCCGAGGCCGAGCAGGAGCTACAGTCGGTGCGACAGCAGCTCGAGACCAAGCGGCTTCAGTGCGAGGTGGTCTTGCCCGCCGAGGCCGCGCGAAAAGGGGCAGAGCTCTTGTCGCAAGGCGCGGCCGCGCAGCAGCGCGAGCAGGGCCTCGCGGCGGCCGACACGACGCGCGCCATGAGCCAGGCGCTGGCGAGCGCAGGGCCGGACGCGCGCGAGATGTTCGTGCTCTCGCAGCTCGACACGCTGGTCGCGCAGGTCGCGCAGAAGGTCCGGGGCATCACGGTCAACGAGGTCCACGTGATCGACCCGGGCGACGGACGGGCGCTGCCGGCCCTCGCGGCGAGCTTCCCGGCCGTCGTCGGCTCCGTGTTCGGCTCGCTCAAGGAGCTGACGGGCGTCGACGTGCAGGCCATGCTCGCGCCTCCAGCGGCGACGGGGGGTGGGCGATGAACCCGGCCTCCGTGGGCCTCGTCGCCAGCGTGTTGCTCGTCGCCGCGGTCTTCATCCTCGTCACCGTCACGCGCAACCTCTATGTGTGCTCGCCGAGCCAGGTCCTCATCTTCTCGGGGCGGCACTGGAAGTCGCCCGAGGGTAAATACCTCGGCTTCCGGGTCGTACGCGGCGGGCGCGCCATGCGCGTGCCCCTCATCGAGGTGGTCGACCGGATGCAGCTCACGAACATGGCCATCGAGCTGGCCGTGCAGGGCGCCTACTCCAAGGGAGGCGTGCCGCTCAACGTGACGGCCATCGCCAACATCAAGATTCCGAGCGAGGAACCGCTGCTGCACAACGCGATCGAGCGCTTCCTCGGCTATCCGCAGCAGCAGATCATGCTCATCGCGAAGGACACGCTCGAGGCCAACCTGCGGGGGGTCATCGCGGAGCTCACGCCCGAGGAGATCAACCAGAAGAAGGTGATCTTTCAGCAGAAGCTCATCGAGGAGGCCGACCGGGATCTGATGCGTTTGGGTCTGGTCCTCGACAACTTGCAGATCCAGAACATCTCCGACGACGTCGGGTACCTGACGTCCGTCGGTCGCGTGCGGGGGGCGAAGGTCCGACGCGACGCCGCGATCGGCGAGGTGCGGGCGCGGGCCACCGCAGCCGTGCAGAAGGCGCAGAACACCATGAACGCCGAGATCGCGACGATCGAGGCCGACCTGCAGGTCGCGCAGAAGGAGAACGAGCGACGCATCGTCGAGGCCACGACCAAGCGCGAAGCGGTCATCGCCGAGGTGCGCGGTCAGGTGCAGGCGCAGGTCGCCGAGGCGAAGGCGCAGCTCAAGGCGTGGGACGCGCGCGTCGAGCAAGTGCGCCGCAAGCTCGAGGCCGACGTGGTCGCCCCGGCGGACGCGCAGCGGCAGAAGGCGGAGGCCGAGGCCAAGGCGCAGGCCTCGCAAGTCATCGCCCACGGGCGTGCGGCGGCCGCGGCGGTGACGGCTCTGTCCGAGGCGTACAAGGCGTCGGGCGTGCGCGGGCGCGACGCGCTGCTCTTGCAGAAACTCGTGCCGGTGTTCGATCAGCTCGCGAGCACGTTGCGGGAGATCACCGTGGATCGCCTGGTGGTGCTGGGGGCGAGCAACGGCGCCGACGGCGCGGCCGTGAAGTCGCTCATCTCGGCCAACGAGCGGCTTCGCGCCGCGACGGGCGTGGACCTCGTGGCGGCGGCGAAGGCAAGGGTGGGCGCGGCCGAATAGGCGACTTTACTCCGGGCCTATCACTTCGGTCCGAACGTCTCCATGAACTTGGCGGTTGCCTGGAGCGTCGTGTGCGGCGCGATGCGCTTGCACAGGGCCATTGTCTTTGCGTCGATGCCGATGAACACCTGACGCTTGTTCTTCTCGATGGCCCGGGCGATGGCGATCGCGGCCGCGGGCGCCGTCGTCTTGGCCACTCGCCCGAACGCGGTCGCCTGCTCCTTGGTCATGTTCTTCGCGTTGTTGACGATGTTCGTCTGGATGCCGCCCGGGTGGACGCAGGTTACGCGAATGGGCTGTCCGCGAAGCTCGAGCCCCAGCGTCTCGGAGAACCCGAGGACGGCGTACTTCGACATGTTGTAGGGGCCGTTCTTCGCGAACGGCACCATCGCGTTGATGCTCGAGATGTTGACGACGTGCCCCTCCGGGCGCTCGCGGAGGAGCGGCAGGAAGGCGCGCGTCCCGTAGACGACGCCCCACATGTTGATGTCGAGGACCATCGCGAAGTCCTCGTACGAGACTTCGTCGAGCGAGCCGTAAACCGTGCGACCGGCGTTGTTGACGATGACGTCGACGCCGCCATGCTTCGCGCGCGCCTCGGCCGCGTAGCGCTCGACCGCGTCGCGGCTCCGCACGTCGACCGCGTGGATCGATACGTTGACGCCCGAGATGCTGCCGGCGGTTTCGCGCAGCGTGCCTTCGTCGATGTCCGAGAGCGCCAGGTGCGCGCCGAGGGCCGCGAGTCGCTGGGCGAGTGCCCGCCCGATGCCCGACCCGGCTCCCGTGACCGCCACCACCTTGTCGCGGAGCTTCGTCATGCGTTCCTCGTCGCGCTCTTCGGCTTCGTGCTCTTCTTCTTCGGATTCGCCGGCGCTTTCGACTGCGAACGCCCGCGCCGGCGCATCTCGGCGATGAGCGCGTCGAAGACGAGGAGGCAGTGCGCCAGGATCTGCTCCTGCGGCTCCCGAAACCCTCCCGAGGCCCACTGCATGGACACGTAGAGCGTGGATCCGTAGAGCGCGTTGCCCACGAGCCCCGGATCGAGGCCGTGTTCGACCATCCCGGGAAACAGCGCCAGCGTCACTCGGGCGATCATCTCGGCGAAGCTCGCGTTGACGACATGCTGCGCGTCGCCGACCTCCCGCCCGATGGCGAGCACCTCGACGAGCAGGACGCGGGCGAGCCGCGGATCTTCGCGGTAGGTGGTGAGCATCGCGGTGAGGCCGGCCCGAGCGACCTCGATCGGGCGATCGCCCGCGCCTTGGAGCGCGAGGAACACGGCGGCCCGTATGCGGTCCACGGCCGCCTCGTAGACCGCCAGGAACAAGGCTTCGCGGTTCTTGAACGATTCGTAGAAGTACCGCTCCGTCAGCCGCGCCGCGGCGCAGACGTCGCGCACCCCGGTGAGATGGAAGCCGCGTGTCCCGAAGGCGTCGAGGCCCGCCTCGACGAGCTGCCTTCTGCGCTGCGCTTGTCGTTCGTCGGAAGGGACGCCCCGGAACGGACGGCCGGTCGGGTTCATCATGGCCGTCAGGGGACCGCCACGGCGGCCTCGGACGCCTCGAGGGGATACGACGCGGCGACCCGCCGTCGCTGGCGGTAGTTGGCGACGTCGAAGCTCCGCGTGATCGACCGGAAGGTGAACGTGAAGCCCGGCCAGATGGCGAAGTTGCGGCCCGTCGCGGGGTTCAGGTAGTAGCTGCGGCAACCGCCCTGGGTCCACACGGTGTGGCCGCCGCGGCGCTCGAGGCCCACGTTGAAGCGCTGCTGTGCCTCGCGCTCGACCTCGAGCTCCACGAGGTCGCGGTCGCGCATGGTCCGCATCGCCTCTACGACGTAATGGATCTGCGACTCAATCATGTAGACGACCGAGTTGTGCCCGAGCCCCGTGTTGGGGCCAAGCAGCCAGAAGAGGTTCGGGAAGCCGGCGAAGGTGGTGCCCTTGTAGGCCTCGGGACCGCGCGCCCACCCGTCGATGAGATCGGCGCCGCCGCGCCCCGTCACGAGGCCGCGAGGGACCAAGTCCTGGATGCGGAACCCCGTGCCGTAGATGATCGCGTCGACGGGGCGCTCGATGCCTTCTCCGTCGACGATGGAGTGCTCGCGCACCTCGGAGATGCCGGAGGTGACGACGTCGACGTTCGGGCGGGTCAGGGCCTGCAGCCAGTCGTTCGTCAAGAGGACGCGCTTGCAACCGAGGGCGTAGTCGGGCGTCAGCTTCGCCCGCAGCACCGGGTCGGGCACCTGCTTCCGCAGGTGGTGGCGCGCATACGCCTCGGCCGCGCGGACCAGGACGGGCAAGAACGCGAGCGCGATGGCCCGGCTCTCGAGGCCCAGATAGATCATCAGGCGCCGGAGCTGCCGGGCGAGCGGAAACGAGCGGTAAAGCCTGCGGAGCGAGGCCGGGATGGCCTCATCGGCCTTGGGCAGGATCCAGGGGGGCGTGCGCTGGTAGACGTCGAGTCGCGCGACCGTGGGCAGGATGCGCGGCACGAACTGGATGGCGGAGGCGCCGGTCCCGATGACGGCGACGCGCTTGCCCGCGAGGTCGTACGCGTGATCCCACTGCTGCGAATGGAAGGCGTGGCCCTTGAAAGACTCGAGCCCCTTCACCTTCGGGAACGCGGGCGTCGATAGGGCGCCCATGCCCGAGACGACGACGCGCGCGCGCACCGTGCGAATCGTGGGCAGGTCCGGATCGTCGACGGGGAGCGCGTCGCCCGGCTTGAGGCCTCGCTCCTGCATGAATCGACGAACTTCGGACGCCTTCGCCAGCTGCACCGACCAGAGGCACGCGTCCTCGTCGTACGCGAGGCCCACCATCTGGGTCCCGAACTGGATGCGCGAGCGGACGCCGTACTTCTCGGCGCATCGCCGCAGATACGCGAGGATCTCGGGCTGGGTGGCGAAGTCGCGTGACCAGTCGGGGTTCCCCTCGAACGAGAACGAGTACATGTGAGACGGGATGTCGCACGCGCACCCCGGATAGTCGTTCACTCGCCACGTCCCGCCGACCTCGTCCTCCTTCTCGATCAAAGCGAAGTCAGGGAAGCCAGCTTTGTCGAGCTGGATGGCCATCCCGAGGCCGGCGAACCCCGAGCCGATGATGAGCACCTCGTAGTCCAGACGCGAGGCGCGGCCCGGACGGACCGTAGACACCGAGTTGGTCACCGCGAGAGATGTTGACATGCGATGTTGTCAACGTTGTAGAGCTGAAAACGGGCGTTGTCAAACGTCGACGGCGTGACCGCGAGACGAGGCCTTCGAGACGGCCGGCCCATCTCGTAACAACCCGGATCTACGCTGGCGTCGAGCGGCCCGTGCCGGGACTACGCAACGCGCCGCCGGCCCAGATCGAGACGGCCGTCCGGATGAACTCGTGCCGCGAGACGCGCAGCCGATCAGGGAGCTCTGGATCGGTGATGTGGGTGAGGATTAGTCCCAGCAAGGCCAGCGCGATCTCGGGTCGCAGACCCGGCTTGAGCCCGGGCGTGAGCCGCGCGCCGCCGTTGCGTTTGCTCGTCGTCACGTGTCGCTGGAAAATCTCCCACGCCTCGGGGTAGTCGCGCTGGAGATCGCTGATGAACGCGGGCGCGAACTGGGCCTGCGCCTCCGCCCAGGCTTCGGCCCAGGCGATCAGCTGGTCGTAGATCACCCTCGCGTCCTTCGAGGGCTTCCCCGTGAACGCGTCGCCGGCGATCTCGCCCGCCCAGCGCTCGACGCTGGCCGTGACCAGATCGTTCTTGGAGGGGAAGTGCTGGTAAAGCGTGGACGCGCTCATACGAAGCTCTTGCAGCAGCTCCGCCATGACGATCCCGCGGATGCCCGAACGCTTCGCTCGCTCGGAGAAGGCGGCCAGAATGCGCTCGCGGACCTGCTGGGCATCCTGACGCGTCGGTGCTTGTTTCTTGCGTGAAGCAGCCATGAACGTTCTTCGTTCGTCTACGGTACTCCGAGTAACACGGGAGGCGCGCAGCGTACTGACTCGTATTGACAGTAACCATATCGCACGTAGATTACTCGCTCGTCGACGGTGGATGCACCCGTCCGGAGGGAAGAACATGCAGCGTGCAAGCAAGGTCGAAGGCACCAGCGCCAAGCAGGTCGCGGAGGCGCTGCTCGGTGTCGCGCTCCTGGGCTGCGCTGCCTGTTCGAGCTCGGGTAGCAACGCCTCCACGGGCGCCGACGCGAGCTGCGCGTCGAGCGGTGACTACGCGCCGGATGGCTCCTTCGATCCGATCTACGCCTGCAGTCCGCCCCTGGTGAACGCCCCCGAGTGGACGGTCGAGAGCGCCGGCTTTCATGATGCGTGGTCGCTGATGAACGTGAACGCGCTCGACAACGTGTACGAGCCGAACGCCCTGGTGGACCACACCCCGTATCTCCCTGCTCCCTCGATGGGGACGGGGCCGGTGAAGAGCGGTATCGAGATCCTGCACAGGTTGATCCCGAACCTCGATTGCGTTCTCGACGACGGCGTGCGCGACGTGGTGAGCGTCCGGGATGATGGGGGCCTCTTGGTCACGAAGGCGGTCCTTTACAACGTGACGGGCACCTACCAGGGGGCGCCGATCAACTGGCACGGCCTGTCGTTCACGCACACGCAGCTCGCCGACGCGGGCGACCCAAACATCCTCGTCGCCGAAGAGGTGAGCTACGACGACAACCTCTCGTTCGTAACTCAGCTCCCGGGCTGGTGTGCTCTCGGCACGGCCGACGCGGGCGATACGGTTCCCCCCGGCGTCTGGGTGCCCACCGACGGGGGCGAGCAGCACTACCTGCGTGGCGTCATCGACACGACGCCGGCGGCCGAGGGGGGCACCGACGCCGAGGACTTCAAGGCCACCGCCCAGAGCGTGCTCGAAGCCGCGTACGGCGGCGCGGTGACTCGGCTGAGCGAGCTCTATACGAGCGACTGCGTCATCGACAACAGTGTGTTTCCGGAGATCGATGGGCTCGCGGCCTGGGAGCAATACCTGACCGACGTTCGCACCGCATTCCCAGACCTTCGGCTGACACTCGACGAGGTGGCCTACCAGGCTGGAGGCGCGAAGGCCGCCTTCCACTACACGTTGACGGGCACCAACACGGCCACCTCTTCGGTCTTCAACTTCCCGCCCACGGGCAAGCAGGTGACCTGGCGCGGCGTGTCGATGCTGTATCTCCAGGACGGCAAGATCCAGAAGCAGATCCGGATCGAGGACAACCTGGGCCTTTACTACGAGCTCGGTCAGGTCTATGTCAGCGGCGCCGCCGGACAGATGATCTTCCCCCTGCTGAAAGCGGTTGGACAATGAGCCGATCGGTCGCGTCGCTCGCTGCGACCGTCCTCTGTTTCGCAACGAGCGCGGCATGCAGTTCGGGGAGCGGGGGCGTCGTCGCGAGCGCCGACGCGGGGACGGCCACTGCTCTCGTCTGCGCTCCCAACCGCCCGGCCACCGCTTATGCGGCGCAGCCGACGGCCAGCATGGCGACGACGTCGCCCGGGGGTACCGCACCGTATCCGTGCTTGTCGCTGACGGGCTTCGGGACCTCGGAGAGCTCGCTCGGCATCACGACCGACGGGACGCTCTTCGTCGCTCCCGCGTACACGGACGCGGGCAATGGGGTGGCGCGATCCACCGACGAAGGCGCGACGTGGCAGGCCCTGATCCCGACGGCCGACGGGGGAGGCGTGCACGGCCGGGTGCAGCCGTTCTTCTATCTCGACCCGTCGACGAATCGGATGTTCTTCGCCACCAGCCACACGGGCGGCGGCTTCGATCTCTCCTGGAGTGCCGACCTCGGCGCGACCTGGAACTACGAGCTCATCTCCACCGACGCGCAGGACTGGATCAAGATCTTCGCGGGCCCCGCGGCCACGACGGCGCCCAGCGGCTATACGAACGTGCTCTACACCTCGGCGCCCAGCCCCATCTCCACGCCTTCGGGCGGCATCACGGCGCCGCCCAACCACCAGACGATCTACAAGTCGCTCGACGGCGGCGCGACGTGGCAATCCGTGGGCGGCACGAGCCTGACGCTCAATCCCAGCGCCGAGGTGACCGCGGGTCTCGCGAGCGCGTCGATCTGTCCCTCGAGCGAGTGGGTCATCTTCGGTGACGGGGTCGTCGGCAGCGACGGCACGGTCTACATCGGTTACCGGATGTGCACCGAGCTGGCGGTCGCCATCAGCAAGGACGAGGGGACGACGTGGACATCCGTCGTCGTGCCTGGCTCCGTGCTGCCGACATTCGCGAGCCCCTTGTCGCCGCTCGGCACTCAGAACCTTCTCGCGAGCGAACCGATCGCGGTGGACTCGAGCGGAAACCTTTACGCCGTGTGGAACGACGCGAACGGCCTCGTTCACCTATCGGTGTCGACGGATCACGGGTCCACGTGGAGCAGCGCGGGGACGGGAGGAGCCGCCGTCGCCTCGGCCCCCGGTGTCGTGAAGACGGTCCTCAGCGCCGTGGGCGTGAAGGCGCCCGGCACCATCAGCATCGCCTACTTCGGCAGCACCGACGGCAAGACCTTCAGCGGCTACGTCGCCGAGTCCACGAACGCGCTCGCTGCGACGCCTGTTTTCTGGTCCACCACCGTCAACGACCCTTCGGAGCCGTTCTTCGCCGACGGCTTCGACAACGACTACAAGGGGTCGTTGACCGGCGGGGATCTCGATGAGTTCGTCCAGGTCAAGTACGCGCCGAGCGGCGACGTGTGGGTCTCCTTCCTCAAGGAGATGTGCCCCGCGCTCCAGACGAGCGATTGCTCCTGGGACTACGCGGGCCACGCCAACTCGGTCTTCCAGGGTGCCGTCGGGCGTCTCGTGCACCCCGGAGGGGCCGAGTAGGGGCGGCGGCGGATCTGGCGCGCGTATCCTCCTCGCCGGCACATGGCACGGCGGGCGTGTAGGATGACCGGATGGCACACCTCGGCACGCCGCGACTATGGGGCAAGTGACGAGAATCATGAGAATTGGCTGGTTGGCAGGAGGGGTGCACTCTCTCGCTCCCGGCCAGCGCGCGAAGTCCGTCGTTGCGGCCAAGGAGCTTCCTATGATTTCGACCCGATCCCTTCGCGCCTCCGCGCGCGTCTCTTCCCGCATTGCCCTCGCGGGGCTCACCGCGCTGGGGGTGCTCGGTGTGTCGAGCGGGGCCCGCGCCCAGAGCACGACCACCTGTACGCAAGACAGCGACTGCGCCCACGGCTTCACGTGCCAGACGGTGGGCGGCACCGCGTGCCCTGGCAACACGTGCGCAGCGGGGTCGACCTGCACGCAGCCCGTCTGCGATCCCGTGGTGATCAAGGATTGCGAGCCGGGACCTTGCACCGCCAACTCGGATTGCGCGAGCGGGATGGTCTGTTACACCGACTCGGCGGTTAGCTGTCCCGTCGGAGTCGCCATCAGCAAGCCGGCCTGCGCTCCCGACATGGATTGCGGCGTACCGGCGGAGACCGCCGACGCGGGCGCGTGCAGCACCTTTACGTCCAGTTCGTGCGTGCCCACGTACGACCTGCCCTGCAAGGTCGCGTCGGACTGCGGATCCGGTTTCACCTGCGTCCCCGATACATCGACGGAATGTTCGGGCGGGGGTTCCGCTGGATCGGCGTCGGGCAGCACGGAGGGATCCTCCGCGGCGTCCCCGCCCAGCACGGGGACCACGCTGCCCCTCGACGCGTCCAGCCCGAGTTGCACCACGACGACGCTCTCGACGTCGTCCTGCCAGATCATCGCCATGACTTGCACCACCGACAGCGACTGCCCCTCCACGTGGACCTGCATGTCGAGTGGCAGCGTCTCGAACGACCTCGCATGCGCCGAGCCGACCGTCATCGGGGCCGACGGTGCCGTGCCCACGTACACATGCGATGCCGGCGCGACGACGACCTCGTCGCAATGCGTTCCGCCGTACTACGCCGTCAGCGGGGGCAGCCTCAACGCGAGCTCCACCGGCGCGACTTCAGGGGGCTCCGGCAGCGTGCCCGCGACGTCCGCCGCCGCGAATGGCGATGCGAGCGCGACGGTGTCGGCAACGGGCGGCGCGTCTTCTTCCGGGTCTTCCGGAGGCTGTCAGGTCGGGATGGGCCCTGGCGCGGGCAGCGCCGGAGGCTTCTCGTTCTTCGCGCTGCTCGGCCTCATCGGGCTCGCGCGCCGTCGCAGCCACAGCTAGATCCAGAGGTGAACCGATGAAATTGTACTTCTCTCCTGGCGCATGCGCACTTCACCCGCAGATCGCACTTCGCGAAGCGGGCCTCGCTTTCGACCTGGTCCGGGTCGACCTGCGAGCACACAAGGTCGCCCCCGACGGCCAAGACTACTACGCGATAAGCCCGAAGGGGTACGTCCCGCTCCTCGAGCTCGATGACGGGACGCGGATCGCCGAGGGCGCCGTCATCGATCAGTACATCGCGGACCGCAATCCGTCGGCCAAGTTGCTCCCGCCACCCGGCACGATGGAGCGCATTCGCGTGCAGGAGTGGCTGCACTTCATCGGCACGGAGATCCACAAGCAGTTCGCCCCGCTCTTCCACCCGCAGCTGCCCGCTGCCGACCGCGAGGCGCAGACGAAAAAGATCGCCGGTCGCTTCGACTTCACCACGAAGGAGCTCGGCGACAAGGCGTACCTCATGGGCGATACGTTCACCGTCGCGGACGCATACCTCTTCAACATGCTGCGCTGGACCGAGCACACCGGCATCGACCTGGCGCGCTGGCCGGTGCTGAAGGCGTACTTCGACCGAGTCTCGGCGCGCCCGGCCGTGAAGGCCGCTGTCGAGGCCGAACGCGCGCGAGCGTGAGGCCCGCGGGCGCCCGGCTCGAAGCATCGGGCGCAACGCAAGAACCGCAGCGGCAGTTCCGGGTCCAGCTCGGGCAGCAGTTCGGGGAGCGGCTCCGGCTCCTCTTCGTCGGGATCGGGGTCGGGCGGCGGAGGCTCGAGCAGCGGCACCCCCATGGCTCGGCGTTGAAACACCCTGGGACTAAAGGTCCGACTTCTCGGCGGCTGCGGGGCCGTCGGGCTTCGCGGACGGCGGCGGCCGCGAATCGCGGAAGTCGCGGAGCGGTACGGCCCGAGGCAGAAGCCCGCCCCCATGCTTCCGGCGGAAAAGGCGTTGTGCCGGGTAGATGCTGCGGTGCCCCGAGAGCAAATAGGCGACGACGCAGACGATGAGAACGTGAGGGAGCATCGGCGCCCCGAGGAGCTCGACGGCCATGATCGAGAGCGCGACCGGGGTGTTCGAAGCCGCCCCGAAGACTGCCGCCAAGCCAAGACCCGCGCCGAGAGCGATGGGCAGCCCGAGCAGGCGCGCGAGGACGTTCCCGAGTGTGGCGCCGACGAAGAAAAGCGGCGTCACTTCGCCTCCGAGAAAGCCGCTGGCCAGTGTGACCGACGTGAAGACGAGCTTCGCCGCAAAGGCGTAGGGCGGAAGGTGAGGATCGCTGAATGCTCGTAGAATCATCGGCACGCCGAGACCGAGATAGTCGCTCGTCCCGATCGCCTTCCACATGGCAACCACCACCAAGCCGCCGAGCGCCATGCGTAGCGGGAGCCTCGGTACGCGGGCTTCGAGGGTGCGCTTGAGTCCGTGCGTCAACTCGACGAAGGCCATCGTCGCGAGTGCCATGCCCAGGCCGACCACGGCCAGCTTTGCCGAGATCAGCGGCGTGAACTCTACGTGATCGACCTGAGGATAGGACGTGTGGACGACACCGAGGTGGCGCGTCACGTAGTCGCCGACGATCGAGGCAATGAGCGCAGGAGCAAATGCGTCGTACTCGATGCGCCCGACGGACACCACCTCGAGGCCGAACAGAGCGCCCGCGACCGGTGTCCCGAAGACCGAACCAAAGCCCCCCGCCACACCCGCGGCGAGCAGGCGCGGGCGCAATTCTTTGGTGACGCGTAGCCGATGCGCAATAAAGTCTGCGAGGCTGGCGCCCATCTGCACCGCCGTCCCCTCGCGACCCGCGCTCCCGCCGAAGACGTGCGTGAGGACCGTTCCGATGAGCACCATGGGCGCCATCCGGACCGGAATCTGCGCATCGTTCTCGTGGATCGTGTCGATGACCAGGTTGTTGCCGCCCTTGATCGGCTTGCCCCATCTGTCGTAGAGGAGCCCGATCACGAGGCCGGCGACCGGCAAAAAGTAGACGATGATCTCGTGCGTCTCCCGGAAGCGCGTCGCACGCTCCAGGAGCAGCAGGAAGGTCGCCGAGGAGACGCCGCAGGCGATACCGACGGCAGCACCCAACCAGGTCCACTGGAAAAGCGATGCGGCGCGGTCCCTCACGACCGACGCGCCTTCTCGAATGCAGTGCTCACGAAGCGTCCCTCCTCGTCGAACTCGACACCGGAGGGGCTCGGAGCGCTCCTACGGTGCCCTCATGGCGCAGCCGTAGGAGTCATTGTCCGCCGAGCAGTCTCGGCGGCGGTTTCGGCGGACTCCACCGCCACCAGCGACGGTCGCATCGAACGAGTCTCGTGTCAACCGGACGAGGAAAGGGGCGCGATTTCGGTGGCGCGATCTCAGCGGGCGCGATTCAGTGGCCCAGCGCCCACGGATAGCCGCCATGGGCCGATCGCANNACCGAGGCTCGGTCCGGACGACTCGCGGCTCGTGCCTATTCTTTTCGTTGCGTTCGATCGCGCGCACCTGCGAGCGCTCGAGCCGTCCGAGGTTGGGCGCGCTGACGATGCGCGCAGAGGCCAGAAAGCACCGCGGGCACTCGCCGGCGGCGCCCGACTCGGCGACCTTGCGCTCCTGCTCGAAGACGCCGTGCTCCGCGCATTCGTACTCGTAGATGGGCATGCGTCCTCCTCATTTCGCCACGGCGAGGTCAGTCCCCGCGGGGACGGATCGCTTGGGGCCTGCGGAGGCCGGGGTGATGTCGAAGTCGAAAATCTCGGTGGGGATGGCGAGCGTCGCGCAAGCGTTCGGGATGTCGACGATCCCGCTGATACGCCCTTCGACCGGGGCCGTACCGAGGATGGCGTAGGCCTGCACTCCCGTATAGCCGAACTTCTTCAGGTACTCGATCGCATTGAGGCAGGCCATCCGGTACGCGACGTGGACGTCGAGGTAGTGTTGCTTGCCCGACTCGTCGACCGAGATCCCCTCGAAGATGAGGTACGAAGAGTACTTTGGCTCGAGGGGGCTCGACTGGAAAACGGGGTTCTTGATTCCGTACTTCGTCATGCCTTCCTTGATCACTTGAACGCGCAGATCCAGGTACCCCGCCATCTCGATCGCGCCGCAGAAGGTGATCTCCCCGTCGCCTTGCGAAAAGTGAATGTCGCCCATCGAGAGGCCCCCGCCTTTCTGATAGACGGGGAAAAAGCACTTCGATCCCTTTGTCAGGTTCTTGATGTCGCAGTTGCCGCCATGCTCGCGAGGGGGCACCGTGCGCGCACCTTCCATCGCCGCAGCCTTCGCGGCGTCGCCCTTCATCCGACCCATGTGTGCCGTCTCGGGTGACGGCAGGGCGCAGAGGGCAGGGACGCGCTCCGGGTTCGTGTCGAAGAGCGCCTTCTCGCGCGCATTCCACGTCGCGAGCAGCGACTTGGACGGCAATCAGCCGATGAGCCCCGGGTGCATGATCCCGGCAAACTCGACGCCCGGGATGTGCCGCGAGTTGGCGTAGATCCCGCTGAAGTTCCAGCACGCCTTGCGGGCGTCGGGGTAGTGCTCGGTCAGGAACCCGCCGCCGTTCTCCTTCGCAAAGATGCCGGTGAATCCCCAGGCCGACGCCGGCAACACGCCGACGTCGAGGATGTCCACGGCCAGGAGATCACCCGGCTCGGCTCCTTCGACGCCGATCGGGCCGCTCAGGTAGTGGACCTTGGTCAGGTCGACGACGTGGATGTCCTGTGCGCTGTCGTCGTTCTTGATCTGGCCGCCCGTCCAATCGATGCACTCGACTCGGAACTCCGCGCCGGGCTTCACCCACGAGACGATGGGGATGTCAGGATGCCAGCGGTTGTGAATGACGTCGTGCTTGGTGGGTGCCGCGGACAGATCAACCTTGATGAGCGTTTCCATGGTTTCTTCTCCTGGCGATTCGCTAGATCGAAAGCAGCCGGCCGAGTGATTCTTCGTTGACCTCGCTCCTGGGACTCTCGTGAACGAGCGCGCCGCGGTTGAGCACGAGGATCCGATCGGCGACGGAGAGCGCGAAGCTCAGCACCTGCTCGGAGACCACGATGGTCAGACCGACCTCGGTGCGGATCGCCTTGAGCTGCACCGCGAGCTCCTTGATGATCGAAGGTTGGATCCCCTCGGTCGGCTCGTCGAGCAAGAGGACGCGCGGCTTGCTGGCAAGGGCCCGCGCGATGACGAGCTGCTGCTGCTGCCCGCCCGAGAGATTGCCGGCCCGTCGCTTGCGCATCTCCTTGAGCACGGGAAAGAAGCGGTAAAGCTCCGGCGGCACTTCGCGCTGCGACGGCGGCAGCCCGGCCTGGATGTTCTCCTCGACGGTGAGCGCCGGGAACACCATCCGCCCCTGGGGGACGTACGCGAGGCCCTGCGCCACGCGCTCGAACGGCTCGCGCCCCGTGATCTCCTTGCCGTCGAGCATGACGCTGCCCGAGCGGACCGCGAGCAAGCCGATGAGCGCCTTCATGAGCGTCGTCTTGCCCATGCCGTTCAACCCCATCACGGCCACGATCTCGCCCCTGGCGACGGCGAGCGAAAGGTTGGCGATCGCCTCGCTCTGCCCGTAGCAGACGCGGATCGACTTCACACTCAAAAGCTCGTCGCTCATCGGGGCACCTCAATGTCCGAGATAGACTTCGATCACCTTGGGGTTGCGCTGGATCTCGTCCATCGACCCCTCGGCGAGGACGCGCCCCTGGTGCAGCACCGTCACGACGTGCGCCACGTTTTTCACGAAGTCCATGTCGTGCTCCACGACAAGCACCGCGCGGTTCTTCGCGATCTCGAGCAGGAGCTCCCCCGTGGCCTCGCGCTCGTGAGGGCTCATTCCCGCCACCGGCTCGTCGAGCATGAGCAGCTCGGGGTTCTGGATGAGCAAGGCACCGATCTCGAGCCATTGTTTCTCGCCGTGGCTCAGGATCTCCGCACGGTCGCGCAGGCGGTCCTTGAGGTACGTGAGCTCGGCGATTTGCTCGACCTTGGCCACGACCTCGTCGCTCCGCCGGAAGCGCCAGGCCGACCAGCAGCTGCGGTTGTCGGGGAACGCCATCTCGAAGTTCTCGAAGACCGTGAGCGACTCGTAGACCGAGGGCGTCTGGAACTTGCGGCCCACGCCCGAGCGCACGATTTCGTACTCGCGCAGGTGCGTGATCTCGCGATTCTTGAACATGACGCTGCCGGTCGTCGGGGCCGTCTTGCCTGAGATCAGATCGAGCAGGGTCGTCTTGCCGGCGCCGTTCGGTCCGATAAGCGCGCGGATCTCGCCCGAATCGACGGAAAAGGAGAGATTGTCGACGGCCTTGAAGCCGTCGAACGAGACGCTGAGACCTTTCGTGACGAGGAGGCTCTCCGACGCGAAGGCCTCGGCCGCGGGCGGTGTCATTGTCCCTCCACCTTGATGCGCGGTTGGCTCGGAACAACGGGGGCGACCACCGCCACGACGGGCCGGCCGGAGCCGCCGTCCCGCATCTTGCCCAGCTTGCTGAACCACCCGAGGACCGTGCGCGCCGCCCGGGCGTAGTCCATTCCGGCGAGGCCGTTCGGGAAGATCATGACTACGGCGATGAAGAGCGCGCCGATGACGAACAGCCACAGCTCGGGAAACCCCTCCGAGAAGAACGTCTTGGCCGCGTTGACGATCAACGTCCCGTAGATGGCGCCGAACAAGGACCCGCGCCCGCCGACGGCCGCCGAGATGACCATCTCGATCGACGGCACGATGCCGACGAACGATGGCGACATGAAGCCGACCTGCAGCGTGAACATCGCGCCGCCGATGGCCGAGTAAACAGCGGCCAAGACGAAGACGAACGTCTTGATCGCCGCCACGTCGTACCCGGTGAAGAGCACGCGCTCTTCCCGATCACGGACCGCCAGGAGCAGGCGCCCCAGCTTGCTGCGCAGAATGGAGAACGACAGCGCCACGGCGCCCAGAAGCAGGAGCGCGTTGACGTAGTAGAGGATCGTCTTGGCCGAATCGGAGCGGATGTCCCACCCGAGAAGCGTCCTGAGATCGGTGATCCCGTTGACGCCGCCCGTGTACCCCTGCCGGCCGATGATGAGGATCGACAGGATGGACGCGAGCGCCTGCGTGATGATGGCGAAGTAGACGCCGCCGACCCGGCGCCGGAACATGGCCGCGCCGAGCGCCAACGCGAGCAGGCCGGGGACGAGCGGAATCGCGATCAGCGTGCAGAACAGGCTCTTGAACGGCACCCAGATGGCGGGTAGCGATGTCAGCTGGTTCCAGTCCATGAAGTCCGGGATGCCGGGGGTCGACTGGATCGAAGTGCTCGCCGGGTCCGAAGCCTCGAGCTTCAGGAACATCGCCATGCAGTACCCCCCGAGGCCGAAGAAGACGCCCTGCCCCAGGCTGAGGATCCCGCCGTATCCCCAGCAAAGCACGAGGCCCAGCGAGACGAACGCGTACGTCAGATACTTGCCGATGAGATTGAGGTGAAAGTTGTCGAGCGCGAGCGGGAACAGCCCGAGAAGCACGACGGCGAGCACCACGAAGTACAGATTCTCTCGTCGGCGCTGGCCCTCGAAGACGACGGTGGTGAGGTGCCTCAGCGAGGGACGTAGCGATGAAGGGCGTACCGATTGCAAAACCCCGGACATGCCCGTTACCTCCTGACCTTGAGCGCGAACAGGCCCTGCGGACGGGCCATGAGGATCAGAATCACCAAGGAGAGCGTGAGCACCTTGGCCATCGACCCGGTCATGAAGAACTCGGTCGTCGCCTGCGTCTGCGCGATGGTGAACGCGGAAGCGATGGTGCCGAAGAGGCTCTGCGCGCCGCCGAAGACGACCACGAGGAAGGTGTCGACGATGTAGAGCGAGCCGCTCGTCGGCCCCGTCGACCCGATGGTGGTGAAGGCAGCCCCGGCGACGCCCGCGAGGCCGCACCCCAGCCCGAACGCAAGGCGGTCGATGCGCGCGGTGTTGATGCCGACGGCGCTGGCCATGGCGCGGTTCTGCATGGTCGCGCGTACGTCGATACCGAAGCGCGTGTAGAAGAGCGCGAAGAGGACGCCCGCCGTCAGGATGGTCGTCAGGCCCATGACCACCAGCCCATTGATCGGGATGTCGATGGTGGGCGTTGGCTTCAGCGATCCCATGAGCCAGTCGGGCAGCTTGGCGCTGACCTCGCGTGCGCCGAAGGTGGAACGGAACGCCTGCTGCATGATGAGGCTCAAGCCCCACGTGGCGAGCAGCGTATCGAGCGGCCGCTTGTACAACTTGCGTATCATGAAGTGCTCGACGACCAGGCCGAGCGCCCCGGCAAGCACGAAGGCGAGGGCGATCGCCACGAAGAAGTACCAGTTGGCGAGCGCCGGCAACCAGCGCTCACTCACCTGGGACAGGAGGTACGTCGTGTACGCGCCGATGGTCAAGAACTCGCCGTGGGCCATGTTGATGACGCCCATTTGACCGAAGACGATCGCCAGGCCAAGGGCCATGAGCAGGAGGACGCAGAAGGTGCTGAGGCCATTGAAGGCCTGCATCGCCCAGATGGCAGCGGAGATGTTCATGCGGCACCTCCCTCTCCGATCACTGGTATCCCTTCGGGAAGGGATTGGGCTCGATGAGCCCCGACTCGTAGACCACCTTGTACTGGCCGTCGGCCTGCGCGAGGCCGACGCGCAGCTTGCTCCACAGGTGGTGGTTGGGGTGGATCTTCACGTAGCCCTCTGGGGCCGTCGTAAGCTCGATACCGGGTGACGCGGCGACGACCTTGTCGACGTCGAAGCTCTGCGCCTTCTCGACCGCGAGCTTGTAGAGCCACGGTCCTTCGTAGGCGGCCTGCGTGACGTCGCCGATGACGGAGTTGGGACCGTACTTGGCCTTGAAGGCCGCCACGAACTTCTTGTTGTTCTCGTTGTCGAGGCTCTGGAAGTACTTCATGGCGGCGTAGTAACCGACCATGTTCTCGCCGCCGATTCCGAGCATCTCGTCTTCGGTGACCGAGATGGTGAGAAGCGTCTGGTTCTCGGCGGTGACACCGGCGGCCTTGAGCTGCTTGTAGAACGAGACGTTGCTGCCGCCGACGACGATCGCATAGACGACGTCCGGCTTCTGCGCCTTGATCTTGTTGATGAGCGACCCAAATTGCGTGTAGCCAAGCGGGTAATACTCTTCGCCGACGACCGTGCCCTTCAGCACGTTCTCGATGTGCTTTCGGGCGATCTTGTTCGACGTGCGCGGCCAGATATAATCCGATCCGATGAGGTAGAACGTCTTGGCGTTCTTCTCTTTTTGGATCCAATCGAGGCCCGCGATGATCTGCTGGGTCGCCTCCTGTCCGGTATAAAACACGTTCTTCGACTGCTCGAGCCCCTCGTAGAAGGTGGGATAGTAGAGAAGGCCGTTGTCCTTCTCGAACACCGGCAAGACTGCCTTGCGCGAGGCGGACGTCCAGCACCCGAAAACGGACGCGACGTGGTCTGCCTCGAGCAGGAGCTTCGCCTTCTCGGCGAACGTCGGCCAGTCGCTGGCGCCGTCCTCCTGGATGATCCGCATCTTCCTCCCGAGGATGCCGCCCATGTCGTTGATCTGCTCGATGGCCAGCCGCTCGGCCTCGATCGAGCCTGTTTCGCTGATGGCCATCGTGCCGGTCGCGCTGTGCAGCTGACCGACCACGACTTCCTTCTCGGAGACGGCGAGCCCGCCAGCCGCGCCCGGCGTCGCGGCCGCCGAGGCTTGCGACTCGCCGAAGCTTTTGGAACTGTCCTTGCACCCCATGAGGCCAGTCGCCAGACCGGTCGACAGCAGTGCTGCGATACCGGTCGTGTAGAGACGCTCTCTGTTCAGTGAATGGCGCATAAACACCTCCGAAGGTCCCGTGTAACCGCGGTCTTGCGAACCTTATCCGTAGCTTGAACCTACGAGGCCCCGATGTCGTACACATGTCGTCGGGATATCGATTGCGATTTAATTTTTAAATCCAAGTATCGACGGTATTCGAGTCGGGCCCGATTGATATTAACCGTGTGACGCGCGCTCGATCGCGCGATACGACGGTGACACCCGCGGGACACGTCGTGCCGGGTCATCGCGCTGGCCAGGCCGCGCTTGAGCTCGTAGCCCTGCGGCATCGCGGCCGCGGCTTGATTTCCGCCGAAAATGTCGGCGTCGACCGAGAGGCCGAGGGCCGCTTCACGCCCGCGCGGCCGGGAGAATCGCTCGCCAGAGGTCGCCGAAGCCGCCGTGGAGCCGGTTGCGACCACCCTTCCTATCGAGGTCGCGGCGGTTTCGTTCAAATAAAACTGAGTCGATCGTCTTTTGACACCCGAACGTTGGCATAGCTTGTTTATCGCAAGCGATGGGGCCATCGCGTTACCTCTGGCAACTTGCGCGTGCTACCGAAAGGAGCATGCGTGCGTCGAGCGAGCGCCGGCGGTCATGGTGCCCGATCAGCACCGCGCTCGAGATGGTGGGCGACCGATGGTCGCTGCTCGTCGTCCGCGATCTGATGTTCTCCGGCTTCGAGACGTACAAGGAGCTTCTCTCGTCGGAGGAGGGGATTGCCACGAACGTGCTGGCCGATCGCCTCGAACGTCTCGAGGGGTTGGGGATCGTGACGCGGGAGCGCGACCCGGGCGATGGGCGCCGCGTCGTCTATCGCCTGACGGCCCGCGGGATCGATCTTGCGCCGATCCTCCTCGAACTCGGTGTGTGGGGCGTGAAGTACGAGCGTGGCATCGGCCCGACGGCCACGCTCGCTCGCCGGGACGCGGACCGAGAGTCCGCGCTGGCCGACATGCGAGCGCGCTGGAACCAGGGCGGAGTCAGGACGGAAAGCAAAGAAGCGCGGCGGAAGAGCAAAGGGCCCAAGGAGCCGCCCGCATGACGGCGAGAGCTCGTCGCCTCGTCAGCCCATCCTCTGCCGCGCTTCGCGCCACCTGCTCGGCGTCGCCCCTTCCCACCCATGAAACGCTCTGCTGAACGAGTTCAGCTCCTCGAATCCCAACAGGAACGCGATCTCGCTGGCGTCGAGGTCCGTATTCGCGAGCAGCCGCCGCGACGCGCAGGGGAGGGTGGGGGTCCTCCACGACGGCGAGGATGATCCGGGCGACTTTGGCGGGATCGCTCGCGGCACAAGGCACCCCTTCAAGGCGGGGCCCAGTGGGCTGCTCTTCACGTGAGCACGCCGCCGCCGTCGACGATCACCGTCTGCCCCGTGGTGAACGAGTTTCGCATCAGATGGACGTACGCTTCCGCGATCTCGCTCGGCTCGCCCACGCGGCCCACGGGAAGCTTGCGGCCTGTCTCGCGAAACATCGCCTCCCGCTCCGTCTCCGGGATGTTCCCCCACAGAGGCGTGCGCACGAAGCCGGGACTCACCGCGTTGACCCGCACTGGCGCGAGCTCCACGGCGAGCGCCCGAGTGAGCGCGTCCATCGCACCACAGATGCTCGCGGCGACCGCGAAGCCGGGCTGTGGGCGGGCGCCGGCGATGCCGTGCGTGAGGACAATCGATCCGCCGGCTCGAATCCTCGCCGCGGCATGTTTCACCGCAGCCATCGCGCCGAACACACGCAGCTCGAACGCCCTTCGGGCCGCACCGAGATCCGCCGTGGCGATGGGGCCGAGCATCAGACTCTCGCCGGCGGTGAACACCAGATGGTCGATCGAGCCCACTCGTTCGAGCAAGGCCCGCGTCTGCGCCTCGTCGGCGAGGTCTGCCACTTCGCCCGTTGCGCGACCGCCGATCGACGCGATCGCCGCGACCACCTTCTCCTTGCGGCTCGACGTCACCACCACCGCGGCTCCCTCGTCCGCCGCCGCGCGCGCCGTTGCCAGCCCGATCCCCGAGCTGCCGCCGAGGATCAGCACCTTCTTGTCTTTCAGGGTATTCGCCATGGTCGCGCTCCTTGTTGGGCGACTGCCGCCGCCCGTACCGAAGAGCAACGTGCGCGCGACGACCGCCGAACGCGAACGACTAAGGGGCATGCCGAGCATGACGCCCCGTCATGGGCACGCGGCTCAGTCGCGCGCGGCGAGCACGAAGTCGATGAACGCGCGGACCTTGGCCGTTACCAGGCGGCGCGACGGATGGTAGGCATAGAGGGGAAAGCGCTCGTCGGACCAGTCGGACAAGACCTGCACGAGGTCGAGATCGCTGCGCAGCCGCAGCTCGATTTCGAGAGGCTGGATGAGACCGTGGCCCGCAGCGCACGCGGCGAACGCCGTCGCGCCGTCGTTGACGACGAGGCGACCGCCGACCTCGACGCTGACGGTCTCGGCGCCGCGCTGGAACACCCATTCGTAAGGGCGCCCCGTGCCCGGATCGGGGAACAAGATGCACTCGTGCTGGGCGACGTCGCGGGGCCGTGCCGGTCTTCCGCGGCGCTCGAGATAGGCACGAGAGGCGCAGGTCAAGACGCGGGTCTCGAGGATCTTGCGGACGATGAGCGCGGAGGGCTGCGGCTCGCCCGACCGGATCGCGACGTCGAAGCCCTCGGCGACGAGATCGCCGAGATGAGGGCGTACGACGACGTCGAGCGAGAGGTCAGGATACGCCGCCAGGAACGCCGCGGCGTGAGGGCCGATGAGGACGCGTCCGACGAGCGCGTCGACGCAGATGCGAAGCTTGCCCTTGGGCTTGCGCGACGTCTCGTGGGCCTCGCCGGCCGCGTCCTCGATCCCGGCCAGCAACGGCGCGACCCGCTCGTAGAAGCGGCGCCCCTCGTCGGTGAGCGTCACGGCGCGGGAGCTCCGCTGCAGCAGACGCGCGCCCACGCGTTCCTCGAGACGCGCCACGGCGCGGCTCACGCCGGACTGCGTGAGTCCCAGCGCCGTCGCCGCACGGGCAAAGCTCCGGGCCTCGACCACCGCCGCAAGCACCCCGATTCCGCTCAGCACCCGCGCGTCGAACGCCATTCGAATATTCGCAGTATCGCGCCCGAAAGCGCGGACGTCACCCGACGCGGGAAGCCTGGCCCGGTCACGCCCGCCCTTCGTGCTTGGCGAGCGCTTCGCGATGCAGCGCGCGAAGAGAGTCGAGGTGCCGCTGTGTTTCGCGGAAGAAGTGGGCTCCCTCCACGTACGCGTCGCCGGCCGCGGCGGGATTCAGCGGCACCTCGTCAGGATCGACGAGGTGCCCGTAGAGCAGCTCGAAGACAGCGCGGGCGCGCGCGATGAAACCCCTTGCCTCTTCGAGGGCGTCGTCGAACTCCTCGGAACCTTCGAGCTCGGTCGGCATGGTCGGTGCCGGAGCGTATCGCGAATCTCGGCCGGCTCCCGAAGAGATGAGGCGTAGTCGGAGGCATGCCCTTTGCCCCTTACCGCCGCACGATGTCTGGAACCGCCACGGACAGACTGCACAGCAAGGGGCAGAGCCTCTGGCTCGACAACATCACGCGCAAGTTGCTCGATACGGGTCAGATTGCTCGGTACGTCGAGGGGACCGACGGCGTCGACGGATGGGTGTCGCTCGAGGTGTCGCCGCTGCTCGCCCGCGACACAATGGGCACCATCGCCGCGGCGAAGCGGCTTCACGAGCGGGCCGATCGTCCCAATCTACTCATCAAGATCCCGGGCACGGTCGAGGGCCGCGCGGCGATCGAGGCGCAGGACGGGCTCATGACGATGGCGCTGCGGCAGCGCCCTGCCTGCAGGGGCTCTCGCAACGAAACTACGAATTCGGCATCGCTTCCAAGCGGTTCGTCGGGAATGAGAGGCAAGAATGGATCTCGGGATGGTCGGACTCGGTCGAATGGGGATGAACATGTCGGCGCGCCTGCTGAAAGCGGGCCACAAGATCACGGCTTTCGACCGCGACCCTGTGAAAGTTCGCGCGCTCGTCGGCGACGGAGCGACCGGCGCAAGGTCGCTCGCGGACCTCGTGACGAAACTGGCGCCGCCCCGAGCCATCTGGCTGATGGTGCCGGCAGCGTTCGTCGACGACACGATCGCCCTCATTGCGCCGCTATTGCAGCGCGGTGACACCATCCTCGACGGCGGAAACTCGCACTACCGCGACGACGTCCGTCGCGCGCAGTCCCTGGACCCAAAGGGCATTCACTACGTCGACGTCGGGACGTCCGGCGGCGTATGGGGCAGGGAACGTGGCTACTGCTTGATGATCGGCGGCGACGCCGACGTCGTGCAGCGGCTCGACCCGATCTTCGCTGCCCTTGCTCCCCGCGTCGACACGACCGAGCGCACGCCCGGGCGCAGCGGCCCGCCGTCGACATCCGAGCACGGTTACCTCCGGTGCGGGCTCCACGGCGCCGGTCACTTCGTCAAGATGGTGCACAACGGGATCGAGTACGGCCTCATGGCGGCGTACGCCGAGGGACTCAACATCCTGAAGCACGCGAACGTGGGCAAGGAGAAGCGCGCCCACGACGCGGAGACGGCGCCGCTCGAGCAACCAGAACTCTACCAATACGATATCGACCTGCCCAACGTCACCGAGGTGTGGCGACATGGAAGCGTCATTTCTTCGTGGCTCCTCGACCTCGCCGCAGGTGCGTTCGCGAAAAACCCGCAGCTTAGCGGCTTCGCGGGGCGCGTCTCCGACTCGGGCGAAGGACGGTGGACGCTCAAGGCGGCCATCGACGAAGGCGTGCCCGCCCCAGTGCTCTCGACGGCGCTCGCCGGACGCTTTGCATCACGCGGCGACGAAGACTTCGCCAACCGCGTTCTCTCGGCGATGAGGCTCGGATTCGGCGGCCACGAGGAGAGGCGCGCGTGAACCAGGACGAGCTCGACAGGCTCTGCATCAACACCATCCGTTTTCTCGCGGTCGACATGGTGCAGAACGCCAAGTCCGGCCACCCCGGCATGCCCCTCGATGCCGCGCCGATGGCGTACGTGCTGGCGACGCGCTTCGTCCGCCGCAATCCGGCCGATCCGACTTTCATCGATCGCGACCGATTCGTGCTGTCGGCGGGCCACGCGTCTGCGCTCGCGTACGCGATCATGCACGTCACCGGGTACGCGGACATGACGCTCGAGCAGCTCAAACGCTTCCGCCAGTGGCACAGCCTGACTCCCGGGCACCCCGAATATCACGTGACCGCTGGCGTCGAGGCCTCGACGGGGCCCCTCGGCCAGGGCGTGGCGAATGCGGTGGGCATGGCGATCGGCGAAGCCCACTTGGCGGCGCGCTACAACCGGCCCGGGCACGAGATCTTCAACCATTTCACCTACGCGCTCGCCAGCGACGGCGATCTCATGGAGGGCGTGCAGTCCGAGGCAGCTTCGCTCGCGGGGCACCTCCAGCTCGGCAAGCTTGTCGTTCTCTACGACTCGAACGGCGTGACGCTGTCGGGTACGACGTCGCTCACCTTCACGGAAGACGTCGTGGAACGGTACCGCGCGTACGGCTGGCACGTGCAGTCCGTCGTCGACGGCAACGATCTGCAGACGATCGGGCGCGCCATCGACCAAGCGAGGGCAGCGCGGGATAAGCCCTCCCTCATCGTCGTCAAGACGGTGATGGCGTATGGGTCGCCCGATCTCGAGGGGTCATTTCGCGCCCACGGCAGCCCCCTCGGCCCCGACGAAGTCCGAAAGACCAAGCATAACCTTGGCTGGCCCGAGCAGCCCGCGTTCTACGTGCCGCCCGAGGCGCTCGCGCACTACCGCACGGCGCTCGAGCGTGGAAAGACGCTGCAAGACGGCTGGAGCAGTCGCTTCGCGACGTATTCCAAGGAGTTTCCCATCCTGGCCGCGGAGATTACGCGCCGATTCGCGGCGCAGCTCCCAAGCGGTTGGGACGCGGGGCTGCCCACGTTCGCCGCCGACGCCAAAGGCCTCGCCACACGCAAAGCCTCCGAACGCGTGATGCAGGAGCTGGCGAAGACGGTACCGGAGTTCATCGGCGGCTCGGCTGACCTCGATCCGTCGACGTACACGTGGCTAAAGGAGCACGGAGACTTCGAATCGCCGTCGCAGTCCCGCGACCGCGTCGACGGCGCCATCGGGGGCGGCTGGGGCTACGGAGGACGAAACATCCACTTTGGCCTCCGCGAGCACGCGATGGGCGCGGTGGTCAACGGCCTCGCCTACCACGGCGGCTTCGTGCCGTTCGCCGCGACCTTCCTCGTCTTCTCGGACTACATGAGGCCTCCCATTCGCCTCTCGGCGCTGGCCGGGTTGGGATCGGTCTGGGTCTATACCCACGACAGCATCGGTGTTGGCGAGGACGGGCCCACGCACGAGCCGGTCGAGCAGATTGCGTCGCTGCGCGCCATCCCGGGCATCACCGTGCTACGGCCCTGCGATGCCAACGAGACGCGCGTCGCATGGCAGGTCGCCGTGGAGAACCGCGCCGGTCCAACTGTGCTCGTTCTCTCGCGCCAGCACACGCCGACGCTCGATCGGAGCGCGCTGGCCCCCGCCGAGGCCCTGCGCCATGGCGCCTACGTTCTCAATCCCGGAGAGCGCAATCCCCAGGTGATCCTCATCGCGACGGGTACCGAGGTGGCGCTCATCGTCGGAGCCGAGCCGATCCTGCGACAGCGCGGTATACGCGCGCGACTGGTGTCGATGCCGTCGTGGGAGCTCTTCGCGGGGCAGAGCGAGGCCTATCGGGAGAGCGTGCTGCCGCGGGCGATCAGGGCGCGGCTCGCGGTCGAGGCCGGGCGATCGCTCGGCTGGGAGCGCTGGGTCGGCATCGACGGGGACATCCTGTCGGTGGACCGGTTCGGTGCCTCGGCGCCGGGCGGTGTCGTCATGAAGGAGTACGGCTTCACGGTCGACGACGTCGTGACGCGCGCGGTCGCCCTCATCGGGGGAGGGTCGTGAAGTCCGTCCGCCTCCTCATCGCCGACGTAGACGGCACGCTCGTGACTCCGGACAAGACGCTGACCGAGCGTTCGCGCGTGGCCATCGAGCGGCTGCGCGCGGCGGACATCCAGTTCACCATCACGAGCGGGCGACCGCCGCGCGGGATGCAGATGCTGATCGCACCGCTGAAGCTCGAGCATCCTATCGCCGCGTTCAACGGAGGCATGTTCGTGCAGCCGGACCTCACTACGGTGCTCGAACAGCGGACGTTACCGCTCGCGGTCGCGCGCGAGGTCGTCGACCATTTGCTCCATGCGAATCTCGACGTCTGGATCTATCGCGGTAGCGACTGGTTTATTCGCAACGCCAGCGCGCCGCACGTCGCGCGCGAACAAAGGACGGTCCAATTCGCCCCGACCGTCATCGATGACCTCGGCCGTACGCTCGACGGCGTCGTCAAGATCGTCGGCGTAAGCGAAGACGGACCCCTCGTCGGGCGCTGTGAAGCGCAGCTACGCCAGCGGGTCGGCGCGTACGCCTCGGTAGCACGCTCGCAACCCTATTACCTCGACGTCACCCACCCCGACGCCAACAAGGGCACGGTGGTGCGATTCTGTTCACGCGTGCTTCGGGTCCCCCTCGAGCAGATCGCGACGATCGGCGACATGCCAAACGACGTGCTCATGTTCGGCGTCGGCGGCACGAGCATCGCCATGGGCAACGCCAGCCCAGACGTTCAGCGCGCGGCCCACCACGTCACCACGTCGAACAGCGACGAAGGCTTCGCCAACGCCGTCGACCGCTTCGTCCTCGAGGGGCCGCGGGCGTCCCAAGTGCGGCGGACCATTTAATCCCGAGACAACGCGACGCCCGTACACGATTCGCAATACTCGAGCAGCGCGTCTTGCAGGCGGGGGTCACGCGCGGCGGGGTGGACGTCCCGCGGCTTCTGGTGAAAGAAGTAGCCGGCCGTGACGGCCGCCTCGCGATCGTCGCTCGTCGCCAGCCAAGCCTGCGTGACCGAGCCGAGGGTCAGGTCGTCGGGGGCTCCCGGGCCACCCATGCGCGTCGCGACCCACCCCGGTTCGAGCGCGTTCGAAAAGACTCCGGGCCAGCGTCGCGCGACCGCGAATGCGAGCATCACGTCGAACAGTTTGCTGTCCGAGTACGCCTGACCGCCGTTCCATCGGCGGCGCTTCCACTGGGGGTCGCCGAGGTCGGCGCGCCCGCTGCGGTGCAGGCCCGAGCTCAGGTAGACGAGGCGACCGGGTCGTTGCATCAGCGCCGTCAGGAGGTAGGGAGCGAGCACATTGACGGCGAACACCAGTTCGATCCCGTCCGTCGTCTCGACCCGCCGGGGCTCTTGGTAGCCGACGGCCACGTTGTGGACGACGGCATCGTAGGGTCCCGTCGAGTTGGCCTGGCGGGCGAGGTCGCGCGTCGCCGCGATCGTGGAAACGTCGGCGACGAACACGTGTTCGGCTGCCGGAAGCTCGGCGCGTGCCTCGGCGACACGCGCCTGGCTGCGCACGTGTAGGCTCACCATGTGGCCCTCCTTCGCGAGGAGCTGCGCCGTCATCATGCCGAGCCCCTGGCTCGAGCCCGTGACGAGGACGCGCGATCGACGTGTGGCCATCACCGAACACCTCCCTCGGGGCGGGCTTGGCAGGCCGCAAGCAACATTGCCAGAGTCATCCAGTGCAATCTGTCCACGGGGCGCATCGTACTGCACGCCTCGAGTTCGGCACGTCCTCGCCGAAGGCGACGGGCTCGCCACGCTTGACGGAACATATTACGTCCATAATATCGCCCGTATGAAGGACGTCGCCGTCGTGTCGTACTGCCGGACGGGCATCGCAAAAGCGCAGCGCGGAGCGCTCAACTCGACCCACGGCATCCCGATGACCGCGCATGTGCTCCGCGGTGCCGTGAAGCGCGCGGGCGTCGATCCGGCCGAGATCGAGGACGTCGTCATCGGGTGCGGCCTCCCAGAGGGTGCGACGGGGCACAATGTGGCCCGCAACGCGGCCCTCGAGGCGGGCTTTGGCGAGGGCACACCCGGCATCACCGTCAACCGCTATTGCGGCTCCGGGCTGAGCGCGGCATCGATCGTGGCCAATCGGATCGCTTCGGGCGAGGCGACAGTCGCCATCGCGGGCGGCGTCGAGAACATCAGCCTGGTGCAGTTCAACCTGAACGTGAACGGGTTCTTCTACGAGCCGCTGCAGCAGCGCATGCCGGCCGTATGGTGGACGATGAACCAGACCGCCGACTTCGTGGCCAAGAAGTACGGCGTCAGCCGCGAGGCGCAAGACGCGTATGTCGTTCGGAGCCAGCAGCGCGTGGCGGCCGCGACGGCGGCGGGGAAATTCGCAGACGAGATCGTCCCTTTCACGACGAAGATGAAGGTGACCGACAAGGCGACCGGCGCGACCCACGAGCGGGAGGTCACCCTCGATCGCGACGAGGGGCCCCGCCCCGACACGACGCTCGCCGGCCTCGCCGCCCTCAAGACGGTGTATCCCGGGGGCACGACCACGGCCGGCAACGCCTCGCAGCTTTCCGACGGTGCCGCCGCCGTCGTGATGATGGAGGCGGGCGAGGCGGCCCGGCGGGGATTGCCCATCCTTGGCTTGTTCCGAGGCATGCAGCTCGCGGCCGTTGCGCCCGAGGAGATGAGCATCGCGATCACCCCCGCCATCCGCAAGCTGATGAAGCATCACGAACTCGCGATGGCCGACGTCGACCTCTGGGAGCTCCACGAGGCCTATGCCGTGACCACGCTCTACAACCAGGAGCAGCTTCAGACGCCGTGGGAGACCACGAACGTCAACGGGGGCGCCATCGCGCTCGGCCATCCGTACGGCATGTCGGGGATCCGTTATCTCGGCTCCACGTTGCTCGAACTTGCGCGCCGGGGCCGACGCCGCGCAGTCGTCGGCGTGTGCACGGCCGGTGGCATGGCGACCGCTGCGTACCTCGAGCGGCCGTGAGCCAGATCTCCCGCAGGGAGTTCCGACCGTGAAAGGCTCGACGTCCTCGCGCGACGCCGGCCGCGGCGAAGCGCCGGGAACCCGCGGCACTACGCGCTGATTGCACCGAGGTACTGGCTCTTCGCGCGCTCGACCGCCGCGCCGTTGTCGTGCTGGTCGGGGTGAAAGTCGCGCCGGTAGTAAGCTCGATAGAGCGGCAATGTCTTGCGCAGCACGCCGGGGCGGCCGAACATCAGGTCGAGGCCCCTGGCCCAGGCAGAGAGGTTCAGGAGATTGCCGGTCCGTCCCATGAGGCGCGCGGTCCGAATGGCGCTCAGCGTGCAGAAGAGCACGGTGACCGTAGCCATCGTTCGCAGGCGAAGGCGCTCGTCGTCTACGAACTGCTTGTAGACGTCGAATGCGACCGAGCGGTGCTCGATCTCCTCGATCGCGTGCCAGGCCCAGAAGGCCGCGACCGTCGGGTGCACGCGCGCCAGGACCTCCGGGTGTTCGAGCAGGGCGCTCGCGAGGAACGCGGTCATGTGCTCGAGCGCGACCGTGCGCGCGAGGTTGGCCTCCGGCGAGCTGCGCTTCTTCAGAGCCTCGAGCCTCTCCCCGACGAACTTCTCGATCCGGCCCACCTCGAGCCCGCGCCCATCGAGGAATCGATTGAAGGCGCTGTGCTCCTTCGAGTGGTTGGCCTCCTGGCCGATGAACCCGCGGATGCGCTCTTTGAGCTCGGGATCCTGCACGCGGTCGGCGTAGTGGCGGACGCTCTCGATGAAGTAGCGCTCGCCCGGCGGGAACACCGCCGAGAGACCGGCCATGAGCGCGGTGACCATTGGGTTGTCATCCGCCCAGTTCTCGGGGATGTCCGGGGTAAAGACGAAGGCCATCCGGCGGACCGTGATCCTCTCGCCGGGGACGTCGGTGCTCGCAACGGCCGTGGTCATTTTCGCTTGCTCCTTCGCTCGCCGCGCGATGGTACCAGACGGTACCAGGAGCCGCGCCCGCGTCAATCATCGAAGGAGGGCTCCGCGGGGGGGGCGGATCGATTGCTGTTCTCCGAAGAGAATGAGTATCGACAGTAGCTCCCCGCTGTGCACAAGGTGTGCAGAGTCAGGAGGGCCACAATGCAAGGCGAGCGCCTCTATCTCTTTACCGCCCTGAGTCTGCTTGCGTCCGTCCTGCTCGGGTGCCGCGCCACCGCGGGAGGCGACACGACCTCGGAGCCCGACCCGGTGGTCCGCGTGATGGCGGGATCTTCGGGGGCCGGCGCCGACTCGGGATCGGCGACGAATCCGCCGAGCTGTCAGGCGACGGGAGCGGGTTTGACCGATTGCGGGGACGGGGGCGAGAGCTGCTGCACGAGCCTGCAGGTCGACGGCGGGACGTACTTCCGGACGTACATTAACAGCGGCGACGGCGGTACCGACGCGGCCGACCCCGCGACCGTCAGCACCTTTCGGCTGGACGAGTACGACGTGACGGTGGGTCGGTTCCGGCAGTTCGTGAACGCGGTCATGCCCAACACCGACGGCGGGGCTCCGCTCGGCTGGACGCCGCCGCAAGGCTCGGGAAAGCACCTCTACCTGCACGGGGGCCTGGGACTCGTCAACGCTGCGTCCGAGCTCGTCGACGGTGGACCGCTCACCTACGAGAAGGGCTGGGACACGGACGACAACCGCTACATCGTCCCGACCAACGCGAACCTTGCCTGCTCGGCCGACTTCGCGACCTGGACGGATGCACCCGGGACCCACGAGAGCCTTCCCATCAACTGCGTGAGCTGGTGGGAAGCGGCTGCATTCTGCATCTGGGACGAGGGCTTCTTGCCGAGCGAAGCCGAGTGGGAGTACGCGGCCGCGGGGGGCGACAAGCAACGCGAGTACCCGTGGGGCACGACGGCGCCCAGCACGGCGTGCCCGGGCAGAGGCTGCGAGTACGCGATCTACGGCTGCTACTACCCCGACGGGCCTGGAGGGTCCTGCTCGAGCACCGCGAACATCGCGCCGGTGGGCACGGCGTCGCACGGTGCCGGCAAATGGGGACAGCTCGATCTGGTGGGGAACGTCTGGCAGTGGAACGCCGACTACTTCAGCGCGACCTACGTGAACCCATGCACGGACTGCGCTTTCCTCACGGACGCCACCGAGGACTCACTTCGCGTGTCCCGTGGCGACGACTTCGTGGCTCCCGTGGCGTCGCTGACGCCCCCGGCCCGGGGTAGCTACTTCCCGCAGCGCCACGACTACGGCCACGGGCTTCGTTGCGCGCGCCCTCCCATCCCGGCCGGTCACGAAGTGGATGCCGGCGCAGATGCCGGCCCCGCGAGCTGTCAGGCGAACGGCGAAGGGCTCACCAACTGTGGCGCGAGCAGCGAGAGCTGCTGCACGAGCCTCGAAGTGACCGGTGGCACCTACTATCGAACCTACAAGAACGGCGACGGCGGCGTCGCGAAGGACGAGGCGGATCCTGCGACCGTCAGCACCTTCAGCTTGGACAAGTACGACGTGACGGTGGGTCGATTCCGGCAGTTCGTGAACGCGGTCATGCCCAACCCCGTCGACGGCGGAGTGCCCCTGGGCTGGACGCCGGCCGCGGGCTCGGGAAAGCACACGTACCTGAACGGCGGCCTGGGACTCGTCAACGGCGTGTCCGAGGTCGACGGCGGCCCGGTGACCTACGAGCAGGGCTGGCTGAAATCGAACGACAGCCAGATCGCACCGACGAACGCGAACCTGGCGTGCAGCAATTTCGCCACGTGGACGGATACCGCGGGCAGCCAGGAGAACCTTCCGATCTCCTGCGTGCTTCCGCTGGAGGCGTACGCGTTCTGCATCTGGGACGGGGGCTTCTTGCCGAGCGACGCGGAGTTGGAGTACGCGCAGGCCGGGGGCAGCGAGCAGCGCCTCTACCCGTGGGGCGAGACGCAGCCCGGGTTCCTTTGCCCCGGAACGGGCTGCGAGTACGCGATCTACCGGTGCTACTACCCGAAGGCGAACGGGAGTTCGGGACCCTGCGACTTGGCGAGCATCGCGCCGGTGGGCACGGCGACGCTCGGCGCGGGTCTATGGGGTCAGCTCGATCTGGCTGGCGAGATGTGGCAGTTGACGCTGGATACGTATCCGGCACAGGCGGTCGACACGGTGTACCTGAATCCGTGCACCAATTGCGCATACCTCACCGGAGGGCCGTCCAGTCCCTTCCGGGGCGCCAACTCTTCCGCGACCGTGGTGGCGGACCTCGAATCCATCGATTACGTCATCGTCGGGGGCCGCGCCGGCAACAGTTCGTTTCGCTGCGCCCGGGCTCCGTAGCCAACGTCGGCTGCCGCGCGGATCGACGGCCTCGAAGCGTTCGAGTGGACGGGCCCCGAGCGGGTCCGCCCGCCTCGATCAGCCGAGCGTCGAGTTGTCGATGACGAAGCGGTAGCGGACGTCGCCCCGGGTGAGCCTCTCGTAGGCCTCGTTCACCTTCTGCACGGGGATGACCTCGATGTCGGCGCCGATCCGGTGCTTCGCGCAGAAGTCGAGCATCTCCTGGGTCTCGGGAATGCCGCCGATGCCGCTGCCTGCGATCGAGCGCCTGTTCATCAGAAGCGGGAAGACCGGGAGCGACAGCGGCTTCTCCGGCGCGCCGACCAGGACAAGCGCGCCGTCGAGCCGTAGCGCCAACAGCAGCGGCTTGAGGTCGTGGTCGGCCGAAACGGTGTCGAGGATGAAGTCGAGCCGCCCGCGCGTCGCCTTCATCTGCTTCGCGTCGGAGCTCACGACGACCTCGTGGGCGCCCATTCGCTTCGCGTCCGCGCTCTTGCGCTCCGACGAGCTGAAGAGCGTCACCTCCGCGCCCATGGCGACCGCGATCTTCACGGCCATGTGCCCCAGGCCGCCGAGCCCCACGACCCCCACGCGCGAGCCCTTGCCGACGTTCCAGTGTCGCAGCGGCGAGTACGTGGTGATGCCCGCGCAGAGCAGCGGCGCGACGGCCTCGAGCGCTCCCTGGTCGGCGACCGTAAGCACGAAGCGCTGGTCGACCACGATGAGGCGCGAATAGCCGCCGTACGTGGGGGTTTTCCCGTCGCGCTCGACATGGTTGTACGTCTGCGTGTTGCCCTGTTCGCAGTACTGCTCGAGGCCCCGCTCGCACGGACCGCAGCGGCAGCACGAGTCGACCATGCACCCGACACCCGCGATCTGCCCGGGCTTGACCTTGGTGACCCCCGCGCCGACGGCGACGACGCGGCCGACGATCTCGTGGCCGGGCACCATGGGGTAGCTCGAGTTTCCCCACTCGTTTCTCACCTGGTGCAGATCCGAGTGGCAGATGCCGCAGTAGAGGATTTCGAGGGTCACGTCCTCGGCGCGCGGGTCCCGGCGCGTGACCTCGAAGGGGCGCAGAGCACTGTGGTTGTCGAAGGCGGCATAGGCGGAGGTGATCGGCATGGGCGAAGGTCTAGCCGTTCCGGCGGCAACCCTCGAGTCGTCGATTCGCCAACCTCGCCTCGGGCGACGACGCCCGCCCGCGCAAAGTCTTCCTCGGCCTGCCGAAGCTCATCCACTTGCGCAGGCTGCACCGCGCCCGCTGCCGGGCGGCCGCAATGACCGAGGACGGTAGCCCTCATACGACAGCGTGCTCACACGTCCGCCGTATCACGTGATGTCGCTCATGCGCGCATCAGGCCCTCCGATCAATCGGCCGCGCGCAGGGCTATTTGGCGCGCTCGAGCGGGCGCCGCGCGAATGAGCGTCTGCTTTATACGTGACGAATGGATGACATGATAATGCGCGCTGGTGCGGGTCGGAGTCCTCACTGTCCGGTCGAACATTCATAATTGAGAGAATACCGTCGCGCCGCAAGAATTGCAGCTAAGCGCAATTATCGGATGAGGCGAGTCCTTTTCCGATTTGCGAGCGTCGCCCTGCTTGTAGCGTGAACCATCCGCTGGCCTCGATACGGTCAGATTTGGAAAGGGATGGTCGTTCATGCGTTTCAACGTTCGTGTCCTCGGTTCGTTATTGCTAATGCCGTTTTCGATTGCTCTCGGTCTCGAGGCCTGCGACGGGAGCGGCCCCGCCGACGGAGCGCCGGCCTCGTCGCCGCCTCCGCAAGTCGGGTTCGTCGTCGGTGCGCTCTCGGCCGCAAACAGCCCCGACACTTTCGACGGGAGCGCGCTCCCGCAGCTCACCAACGTGATCGCCACGCAGCGAGAGGACTCGGTTGGAATCGACTTCGACCCGGTCGACAACGCGGTCGACTACCGTGTCTACGTGTTGCCCGACTCGGCCGACGTGACGAACAACGCCAGCGGCTCGATCACGATACGCAACGGCGTCTACCGGTGCGCAGGGTTGCGGCAGACGCTGGACTTGCCAAATAATACCGGCAATAGCCTGACGGCCCCGGATGCGGGGCAGGAGTACCAGAACGGTCAGTATTCCTTTACGGCTGACGTCCCGGCGACACCGACGCTTGGCTACGTGTACGTCGTGCCGACGGAGGGAACCGTTCCTGTCTATGCCATCGGCGTGCACCCAACCTCCAATGAGAATGGGTGGCGCGAGAGTCGGGCCAAGATCTACACGACCAGCGGGAGCACGCGCTCGACCTTGCTTTCGCAGGGCGGCCGTGACGACGGGGTCGTGTTCTACGTGCCGTCGGAGAGCGCCTCGAACACGGCGGCCGTGTACCACTCGGAGTCCGCCGAAGTCGTCGCGGGGCAAGGCTGGACGCAATACAGCGAGTATTACTTCATGGGCGGCGCGGTATCGGCCCACCAGTCGGACTCGACTCCGCCGTCGCCCGCGTTCCAGATCTTCCAGACGGCGCAGGCGGGCACCGTGCCGCTCACGTCCGTCACGTACAACACCCAGATGCCCCACGTGGAACTCTCCGCAGGGCTTGCGCGATTCAACCGCGCCGCGAGCCAGGGTGACGGGCCGCTCTGGCACCTGGAGTGGGCAGGGGTGACGGCACCGACGACGCTTGTCGTCGAAGCGCTCGCGCAGGGTTGCCCGTACCAGGGCTTCCTCTCGCCCCAGCCCGTCGATTCGCCGCCGCACCAGCCGCTCAAGACGATGGCGCAGCTCGCCGCCGCCTCTCCGACGGGCGAGGTCTACATCAACGGGCAGTTCGACACGGCGCCCGTCGACGGCGGCGTCCCGCTCATGCAGCAGGGCAGCAACTCGCCCGTGCCGATCGCGCGCTCGTACGTCATGGTCACGCCGCAGCCGCACGACCCGGCGGTGTGGGACTGGTACGAGGGATTCAACGGAGACGCCGGACCTCCGCACTTTACGCCCGCTCCGGACCCGGCTTCGTGTTCCTGCGACTCCGACGCGGGACCGTCTGCGCCGTGCCAATACGGCGAGGGCGCCTGCGGATACTGGAAGTCGTCGGCCTTGAGGGCGGGCGCCTACGAGGTGGACTCCCCAGGAGGCGTTCCCCTGCTCGCGTTCGGCGAGATTCTCGGTCAGTTTTGGGAGGTCTTCGACGACTACGGGCAGGACGTGACCGGATCGCTCCGGTTCACGGCGCCGAAGCGCGCCATGATCGACAGCGACCCGACCAAGTTCTTGCACGTCACGTGGTCCGTCGACACGGTGGGCACGGATCGACGGTACCCTCAGCTTGTCGTCACCGACCAGAGCTCACCGATCGAAGATGGCTTCAACAACCCGAATAGCAACTTCCTCCTGATACAGCCCATCAACGGGCCCTCGATGCGTTTCGAAGTGGAGGCGTTTCACGGCCTTTTCGACGGCAAGCCGTGGGCCGTCAACAACCAGGCGCCCGACCACGCGCTCATCGACTACGACTTCTGGGCGACCGACTACCCGTCGAACCCGCCCGAGCCGCCGGCGGACCCGCCCTTCGAGCACGCGGGCATGGATCGGATGACCAAGTACGACGCGTACATCTCGTCGACCGTGCTCTACACGTTCATGGACGGCAAGCCCGCGGGCTGCATGCAGTACCCGAGCAACGGCTTCGCGCTCGAGGGCTTGGTCACCGTGAGCTTTGGCGACGTTCTTTACCACGAGGGCGCGGAAGACGAGCTCCTTTGCGCGACCCCGAAGCCCTACGACTTCATGCACGAACACCAGTGCACGGAGACCAAGCGGCACTGGGACGACCTCGCGTTCCGGGACGGCGTCTCGGCGCCCGAGTGGAACTCCACATTGTTCCCGTGCATGGCGTACTGAATCTCAACCAACCGCCGCACGCATAGCGGCACAGGGGTAGGCGAGCGAGCCTGCCTGACGTTGAAGTCCTCGCTCGGAACGACGAGTGCCGCGTCGTTCCGGGCGGCTTGACGATCGTTTCATGCGGAGAACGTGGCCGAGCCGCTCGTGAAGAAGTCGATCAGCCCGTGCGGGGCGTTGTCGTCGAAGAGCAGCGCGAGGGTCTTCGCCGACTCGGCGGCGGCGATCGCGCTCCGGGCGAACATGCTCTCCTCGTACTCGGCGAGCGCGGCTTCGAGGTCGTCTCCGTGCGCGGCGATGGCCTTTCCGAGCTCGGCGCCGTCGTACATCGCGAGGTTGGCGCCCTCGCCGGCGGGCGACATCAGGTGCGCGGCGTCGCCGAGAAGAGTCACACCAGGCACGCGCTCCCACCGGTGTCCCGTCGGCAGCGTATGGATCGTTCGCGCGACGGGATCCGTCTCGCTATCGGTGATGAGCGCGGTGAGCTCCGGCGCCCAGCCGTCGAACTCCGCCACGATTCGAGCCTTTGCCGCCTTCGGATCGGCGAAGTCGATGCCCGCGATCCACTCTTGAGGCTTGATGAGCGCGACGTAGGTGTGCAGGGCGCCGCCGGTCTCGCGGTGGGCGAGGATGCCCTTGCCGGGCGCGACGGCGAACAGGGCTCCGTCTCCGACGGCCTTTGCGCTGGCCGGGTGGCGCGCGTCGGCGTCGAACAAATACGTCTCGATGAACGAGGTGCCGACGTATACCGGCTTCGCGTCGGACAGCAGCGGCCGGATCCTCGACCAGGCGCCGTCGGCGCCGACCACGAGGCTCGTGGTCGCCGTCGACCCGTCCGCGAACCTCAGCTCGTGCTGCCCGTCGCCGAGCGGGCGGACGGCCGTGACCTTGCGGCCCCACTGGACGGTGCCATCGGGGAGCGAGTCGAGCAGGATGCGCCGCAGATCGCCGCGATGCACCTCAGGGCGACCACGGTTGCCGTCGTCGGGCTCGTCGAGAAGGACCGTGCCCTCCTGGTCGAGCACCCGCGAAGCCTCGCCGCCTTCGTGGACGATTCGGCGGAATTCGTCGAACAGTCCGGCCGCCTTCAGCGCGAGCTGTCCGTCGCAGTCGTGGATGTCGAGCATTCCGCCCTGTGCGCGCGCGCCCGCAGACGCCTCGGCCTCGTAGACGGTGGCGGCGATGCCGTGGACGTGCAGAACGCGAGCGAGAGTCAGCCCGCCGAGGCCGGCGCCGACGATCGCGATGGGAGTCGTGCTCACGCGTCCTCCGACGAGCCCTCGGCGAGGATCTCGTAGAGCGAGCGGCGGGTGGCGACGAGGATCTTCTTGGCCTTGGCCATCTGCGCTGCGTTGCCGGCTTGAGCCACCTGCATGGCTGCGGCGCCAAGCTGCTGAAATACGCTCATCATCTCGACGAAGCCGTCACCGGCGGCATGGCTGAGAGCTTCCCAGGGAGCCGCGATCTCGTCGGCGTGCTCCTTGACGTACGCCTTGCCCTGACTGGTGAGCGTGTACACGCGCCCGCCGGACCCCTCTTCGTTCGTGACCAGTCGCTCGTCCTCGAGCAGCTGGAGCGCGGGGTAGACCGAGCCGGGGCTCGGGTTCCACATGCCCTGACTGCGTTGCTTGAGCTCTTGCATGATCTGGTAGCCGTTGCGCGGCTCCTCTCGAAGAAGCGCGAGGATGGCGGCGCGAATGTCGCCGCGTCGCGCACGCGGGCCTCGCCGGAAGCCGAAGCCACCGGGGCCGAAAGCGCCGAAGGGGCCGAAGCCGCCGAAGCCGCGTCCACCACCGCGACCATCGCCCGGGCCACCCGGACCGAAGCCACCGGGACCGAAGGGCGGACCACCGCGCCCGCGCCCGCCGCCGCCGCGCCCGCCGGGGGGATGGCCACCTGGACCGCGACCGCCTGCGCGGCCGGCGAAAAGAGTGGGGGGCGGGCCGCAATCCTCTTCGAGGAAGTCGGAATCGTGGCCGTGTTCATCGCCGATGTGTCTCATGCAGTTCTCCATACTGTTGGGATACCTCAAAGATATATCGTGATAGTCGAACGTCAAGGCGTTCCTGCTCGGCTCCCCCGGCCACGAGGGCCGGACAGGTCCGAGCGGCCTAACTGACCTTACTGACAGAGCAGCCCGCGCAGCACTTCTGCCCGCCACGAGAGCTCCCCCGGAGCACCAGTAGCGATCCCCGAAGCCCCGTCGAACCCTTGTCCGGACGACGGGCTCACGTGGGGAAGCGCGATCCAGGTCTCGCCAACCGACATCCGAAGCTTCGGACATCGGCGTCCCAGGTGTAGGAACCCGACATCCGAAGCTTCGGAGATGGACTTCCTAGATGTAGGGACCCGACATCCGAAGC